>NZ_JADPZX010000001.1:5221250-5531875 GCF_015712165.1 Streptomyces spinoverrucosus
GAGAAGCGGGTGCTGGGGCTGGGCGCGCGGGTGCTGGACGCGGAGGACTACGAGAGCAAGGACTTCCGGGTGTACGCCGACCCGGCGGGGCATCCGTTCTGTCTCTGCCGGGTCGAACAGGCCTGACGGAGCGAGCACGCCTGACGGACCAAGGACACCTGACGGATCGAGCACGCCTGACATTGAGAGTCGCCCTTCGTCCTGCTTCTTCCTGATCAGCCGTCCAGCTCCGCGATCCGTGCCGTCGACGGTTCGCGTCGCTCCTGGGCCGCCCGGGCGGTGACGTCCGCCGTGCGCAGTACGCGCTGCACGTTTCCCCAGGTCAGCAGCGCCAGGTCGGTCTTCGGCCAGCCCCGTCGCAGCAGCTCGGCGACGAGGTGCGGGTAGCAGGAGGCGTCGGTCAGCTCCTGTGGATGGGCGCAGCCGGCGTCGTAGGTGCCGGACAGGCCCACGCAGCCGGGCCCGGCGACGGTGCGGACGTGGTCGAGGTGGTCGGCGACGTCCCGGACCGTCGGCCCGGTCTGCTCCGCCGTCAGCGGCACCAGGCACAGCCCGTTCGCCCTGCCCAGCGCGGCCAGCAGGTCGTCGGGGAGGTTGGCGGGGTGGGGGCGCAGGGCGCGGGCGCCGGAGCGGGTGCACAGGACGGGCGCCTTGGAGGCGGCGAGGACGCGTTCCATCGTGCGTTCGGAGGCGCCGGAGAGGTCGGCGAGCACACCGAGGCGGTTCATCTCGCGCACGACCTCCTCGCCGAACCGGGTCAGCCCCGCCTCGCTCGCCCAGGAGGTGCCGGTGAGGGTCAGGATGCGCAGGCCGAGCGCGTGCAGGACGCGCAGGAGACTCACCGAGTCGTCGAGCGCGGCGGCGGTGGCGGGGCCGAGCAGGACGGCGGTGCGGCCGCAGTTGCGGGCGTCGACGACCTGGCCGGCGGTGCGGGCCAGGCGCAGGCCCTCGGGGTGGTTGCCGATCACCGTGCGGACCAGGTCCAGCTGCTCCAGGGTCGCGGCGACCGCCCGGTCGGCGGCCAGTCCCTCGGGCAGGTGCAGCGAGCAGAACAGCGCGCCGACATGGCCCTGCCGCATCCGCGGGACGTCAGTGTCGACGGCGATCTCGCCCAGCTCCAGGTCGTACCAGGGCAGATGCCGCAGTGCCCACGGCAGCCCGCTGTAGCCGTCGGCGACCGGGTGGGCGGCGAGCAGGGCGTGCGCACGGTCCAGCAGGTCGGCGTCCGCATCGTCGACGAGGGCGTACGGACCCGCCGGGAACGGGGGGTCCAGGGACAGGGCGTCGAGCTCGCCGACCTCAGTGGGCAGGTCGTTCTGGAGATCGGCCATGTCGGGCTCCATACGTGCGCGGGCGATCGCTGTACGGTCACCGTCGCACGGGCGGCCGGAGGGCTCCTGGTGAGCGGGGCGTTCGGGGTAGGGCTGGTCCGGCGAGCTCTGGGCCGGTTCAGCGGCCCAGGCGTCCTCGCCGATCCGGGCCAGGGTCTTGCAAGCCCTCGGTGCAGGGGCCGCCGCACGTCTGGACGAACTAGGCCCCACTGGCCTCAGCGGCTTGAGCGCTTGCCGGGTTCGATGCAACGCCAGCACTGGCAGGGCGGCCACTGGGTGGTCATCAGGGGCGGGAGATCGTCGGTAGCGAACACGGCCCGCTCGGAACCCCACGTCTGACCGGAGTCATGTGACACCCGAAGCGTCATCAACGGCCGTTCGGCGAAGAGTTGTGCGTAGGTTTCCCCGCTCACGATGCGTGCGCCTCGTCCTGGTGTCGGCGCAGTTCCACGTTTGCGTCAGATGTGGCGCTGAAGTTGCCTCTGGATCGCGCATTCTCCCGGCTTACACAAATGCTGAGACAGGCACTGCACCCAGGTACTGCTTTCGGTTCCGGCGGCAGTCCCATCAGCTCGTACCCTTGAGGCTTCTGCGTATCCGCCATCAATCCTCCCCGGCTCATGACGTATCCATGATCTACCGGGCGAAGGGTTCCGCCGAGCGTTATTCCCGTTCTGGACTAAAGATCACCGGTAAGCCTCTGCCCATTGCTGAAGCAGCATCCTTGCTTCTTCGTCGAAGTGGGCGTGGCCTTCAAAGAGTGAGAACACGGCCAGGTGCTCGGAGACGTCACGGGCATCCCGAAAGACCATTCGGCCAGTGAAGTTCTCGACCGTGGCGAGCCGGCCGTCATAGACCGTGAACGTGTTCATGGGACCGCGAGACATGACGGTCCCGGTCGGTATGACGCCGATGCGAAGATTCGGCAGCCGAGACAGTGATATGAGACGGTCGATCTGCATTGCCATAGCGGGGGCCGGAACGATCGCCCACCTTGCGGCCTGCTCGGTAATGAGAAAGGTAAATGACTTGGAGGTGTCGTAGAGGACCGCCTGACGCTCCAGTTTGCGGGCCACCGTCTTGGAAGGATCGCCCGGCGTGTGACTCAGGCTGGCGCGAATGAACTCCGGTGTGGCTAGCAGACCGGTAATCATGGAGGGCAGGAAGTACCTAAGCTCCGTAGCCTCGGACTCCAGTGAAGCCAACTCCGCCTGCCGCTTCTCCATACCGCGACGCCAGGAAGAGCGCTTGTCCTGCCACTCGGTATTCACGAGGCGCGCGAGAGCCGTAATCTCCGCCACGATTTGAGGCGGAGCATCAAGCGCTTGAAGGATACGCTCAACGTCCACGATCTTCGGGGTCTTCTTGCCTGTCTCGAACTTACTGATCTGGCTCTGAGACATGTTGCAACGCCGAGCGAGCCGGTCCCCTGTGAAACCGGCTCGCTTGCGCAGTTCGCGGAGCTTTTCTGCCAGGTCAGTCCTGGACTGGCCTAGCTGTTCAGGCTCGAATGTCACTCGGCTTCTTTCACGTACTCAGCGAACGGTACGGAGTGAGCCAGGGCGTCGCGCTTCCACTCCAGGTAAGGAGTGATGTCGCCCGTGAACAACTCTCGATTGATCTGCGTCCCGTCCGGCCGGTAATTCAAGTGGACGATTCTGGACTCATCGAACATCCACCAGTCGGCACCTGAGAGGGGGAGGCCGTAGTCATCCCGGGTTATGTCCAGAATGCGGATGTCTTCCCCGGCCTCGATGTTGCCGGGAATTCCCCATGCGAATTGGTATCGCTGGTAGTCCGTCAAAGGCTGCCGAACGATCCTTACTCGCCCGATGGTGCGCCCCGACGCCACGAAGCCGCGCACGCGCTCCTGCCACCGCGCATTGTGGTCAACGGGCTTCGGCTCCCCGCGAAGGAAGCGAGCGACGTTCTCAGCCTCCCTGGGCATGGCGTAGGTGGGCTGGGCCTCGAAGCGCCATGCCTCACGCTCGTACGCGTCGAACGTCCTGCGCCAGTCGTCACCATCCAAGAGCACGCACAGCCTCCCTGAGTACTGCTTCCGGGATTTCCACCAGGGCCTCACCCTCCGGCGGCTGGAAGGCGTTGGACAGGTTCCCCTGGACAACGATGGAGCCGTCAGCCGTGCGGTAGACGTTCGGGCAGTCGTCATCGTCGCAGTCGGGCCCGTTCAAGCTGCCCGTCAGTCGCGTCAGTTCGCTGCGCGCCATGGTGCCCCCTCTCGTCTGGCCCCGGTTGGGACCCGCCCGACGACGCTACGGAGCGCATCGCCCCTCGTCTATGCCGACCGGGAAATATTCCCGTTCCGGCATAAATGATCTTGGTATTCATGCAAGCCGGCAGCGATGTGCGGTCGCGCGCGTCAGTCCTCGAACCCCTCCGCCGCCCGCTTCTCCCGCAGCTCCATGATCGCCCGGCGGCGGGCCAGGCGGTGGGTGCGGCGGATCTGGGCCTCCTGGTAGCGGCGCTTGTCGCGCTCCGTCTCCGGTATGATCGGCGGGACCCGGCGGGGCTTGCCGTCGGCGTCGACCGCGGCGAAGACGAGGTAGGCGGAGCCGACCTGGGTGGGCGGGGCGGACTCGTTCCAGCGCTCGGCCAGGACCCGGACGCCGACCTCCATCGAGGTCCGGCCGGTCCAGTTGACCTGAGCCTTGACGTGGACCAGGTCACCGACGCGGACCGGTTCCAGGAACGCCATCTCGTCCATGGACGCGGTGACGGCGGGACCGCCGCTGTGCCGGCCGGCCACCGCGCCCGCCGCGTCGTCGACCAGTTTCATGATCACGCCACCGTGCACGGTGCCCAGGAGGTTCGTGTGGTTGTGGGTCATGATGTGGCTGAGAGTGGTCCGGGACGCGGAGGTGGGCTTACCCGGGATGTCCGGAGTGTCCGGGGTTTCCGGCTCCGGGGCGCTGGCCTGGTCTGTCATGGCCTCCACCTTATGCCGAGGTGGAGGCCGTGGATTTTGTGTCGGCTTCGCAACAGCACCGCTGTGATTTTCCGCCGAACCTTGTAAGGCACACATCCGCGCCCTGCACACTGGGGCGCATGAATGACTGGCCCCAGGGATGGTCCGACGACAACCGCGGCACCAGGTACGGACGCGGCAGCGCAGGCGCGCAGCCTGATGGCGCCCGCGTGATGCGCCAGGTGCGGCGCGGCCCGACGGCACCGCCCGGCGGCGGCCAGGCCGTACCGCCGTACGGAGTTCCGCAGCAGCCGTCGTATGTCGACGGACAGGGATACGACGGTTACGACAGCGGCTACAACACCGGCCAGGTCTACGGCAGCCCGGGCGGCCGGGGCCCCGGCGGACCCGGCGACGGCTACGGCGGGCGTGCGCCGCGGCCCGCGCCGAACTGGCGGCGCCGTATCAAGGTGATCTCGATCACGGTGGTGACCGTGCTGGTGGTCACCCTCGTAGGGACGTACTTCTGGGCCGACTCCAAGCTCAAGCGCGAGGTCGACCTGTCGAAGGTGATCGACCGCCCGGAGGCGGGCGAGGGCACGAACTACCTGATCGTCGGCTCCGACAGCCGTGAGGGCATGACCGACGAGCAGAAGAAGGAACTGCACACCGGGTCCTCCGAGGGCAAGCGCACGGACTCGATGATGATCCTGCACACCGGCGGCGGCGCCCCGACGCTGATCTCCCTGCCGCGCGACTCGGACGTGGAGATCCCGACGTTCGTCGGCTCCGAGTCCGGCAAGACGTACCAGGGCACCGGCCGGCACGTGAAGCTGAACGCGGCGTACGCCGAGGACGGGCCCGAACTGCTGGTCCGTACCGTCGAGTTCAACACCGGACTGCACATCGACCACTACGTCGAGATCGGTTTCGCCGGTTTCGCGAACATCGTGGACGCGGTCGGCGGGGTCGAGATGGACATCCCGCAGGACATCAAGGACTCCAAGTCCGGCGCGGACCTGAAGAAAGGCAAGCAGACCCTCGACGGCCAGCAGGCCCTCGCCTTCGTCCGCACCCGCTACGCGCTGGCCGGCTCCGACCTGGACCGCACGAAGAACCAGCAGAAGTTCCTCTCCGCGCTCGCCAACCAGGTGGCCACGCCGAGCACGATCCTCAACCCGTTCAAGCTGTACCCGACCATGGGGGCGGGCCTGGACTCCCTGATCGTCGACAAGGACATGGGCCTGTTCGACCTGGCGGACATGTTCTGGGCGATGAAGGGCGTCAGCGGCGGCGACGGCAAGTCGATGAACATGCCCCTCGCGGGCAGCTCCGGCGGCAACCTGCTGTGGGACAAGGACAAGGTGAAGACGCTCGTCGAGCAGCTGAAGAACGACGAGACGGTCACGGTCTCGGGTGACTGAGACCCGGGGCGGGCGGCCCTTCGACGCGGTGCTCTGCGATGTCGACAACGTGATCCGGTTCTACGACGCCTCCGAGGTGACCGCCCTGGAGCGGGCCGCCGGGCTGGCCGAGGGCATCACGATGAAGGTGGCGTTCGCACCGGAGACCGATTTGCCGCTGATGCTGGGCCGGATCGGCATGCGGGAGTGGGTCGAGGCGATCGTGGCGGGCTTCGCCGGACTCGCGCCGCAGGCGGTGGCGTTCGAACTGGCCAACGCGCTCGCCGAGGCGCCCTTCCACGCCGACGAGACGGTGGTGTCGCTACTGCGCCGCATCCGGGCCCTGATGCCGCTGGTCCTGGTCAGCAACGCCTCGGTGACCCTGGAGACGGACCTCGACTCGCTCGGCCTGTCCGATCTCGCCGACCACGTCGTCAGCAGCGCCCGGGTCGGGCTGGTCAAGCCGGACCCGCGGATCTACCGCATCGCCGCCGGCCTGACGGGCGTACCGCTCGACCGGTGCCTGTTCGTGGACGACACCCTGGAGAACGTTCGGGCGGCGGCCGCGCTCGGCATGGCGACCGTCCACTTCCGTGAACCCGCCGACCTGGAACGGGCCCTGGCGCCGCTGCTCTGAGCGACGCCAGGGCCCGTCGGCGGGGTCACGCCACCGCGCGACACGCCTCGGCGCAGCGGCGACAGGCCTCGGCGCAGCGCATCATCTGCTGGTCGTCGGGCATGGACATACTCGCCTCGGCGCACATGTCACACGCCTTGGCGCACATCGCGCACATCTCGGCCGACATCGGCGAGCGGCGCATCATCATGTCCGCGCACATGCGGGTCATCTCGGAACAGTCCATCAGTGCCCGCATGATCTGCATCTGGGCCTGCCCGCCCATCTGCATGCAGGAGCTCATGGTCTCCTCGCACACGGAGTGGCAGGACATGCAGGCCTGCACGCAGTCCTGCATCGCCTTACTCATCGCGGTCATGGTTCCGGGCTGGGTCATGGCTCCTCCTGGGGGGTGGAAGGGGTCCGTGGTCGAACCCCATGCCCTTCCGTCGTACGCCTCCCCGCCGAGCCGCGCCATCCGGGCGGACACGAACGATCTACGAGCACTTCACCTCGTCCCCCCGCACCACCCCGAACTCCCCCTCCCGCACATCCCTCGCCTTCACCTTCCGTACCTGCCGGTAGTCCGTGCCGACGATCACCTTGAGTGTCGCGCCCTGCCCCCTGACCGGTCGCAGTTCGCTGCCGGGCAGGGCCGCCGCGAGGGACTTCGCGGAGCGGTCCCAGCGGGGGTCGTAGGCGACGACCGTCCGGCGTACGGACTTGGTGGCGGCGTTCGTCGGCCGGCGGGTGGTGCTGAAGCCCATGGCCGCCAGGGCGGCGTCCGCGCGGCGGCCGAGGCCCGGGGTCGGTGTGCCGTTCTGGACCTGGACGCGGATCTGCTGGGGTGCCACGTCGACGCGCACCGAGGTGTCCCTGGGGCGATGGGCGGCCAGCGGCTTGTCGTCGCGCAGGGACTGGAAGAGGCGGCCGGACCTGACGGGGTCCCACTTCAGGGTCGAACCGATGCCCTTCACGGCGTATCCCATCTGGCCGATGGGGACCGTCGCGAACTCCGAGGAGGACGGGGAGAAGTTGCGCATCGCCCGGCCCAGGTCCAGCAGTTCCTCCGTGCCGAAGCCCTTGTCGGCGCGTACGGAGCCCAGCACCGCCCGTGTCACGTCCCGGAACTTCATCGGGTTCAGCAGCACCCCGGACGACGTCGACTGGTCGATCAGCGCGGCCAGGAAGTGCTGCTGGCGCTGCATCCGGCCGAGGTCCGACGCCCCGTCGACGTACCGGGCGCGGACGTACTGCAGGGCCTGGCCGCCCGAGAGCCGGTGCGTGCCGGCGGGGAGGTTCAGGCCGGTGTGGGAGTCCTTCAGCGGGCGGGCGGTGCAGATCTTCACACCGCCGAGCACGTCCACCGTCCGCATGAAGCTGGTGAAGTCGATCTCCAGATAGTGGTCGATCTTCACGCGTGTCATGTGCTCGACCGTCCGCACGGTCAGCTGCGGCCCGCCCTCCGAGTACGCCGCGTTCAGCTTGACCGGATGCGCCGCGTGCCGCTTGCCGGTGGTGCCGTCGATGTGCGCGGGCAGCTCGGCGTAGGAGTCGCGCGGCAGGCTCACCACGCTGGCCCGCTCCCGGTCCTCCGAGATGTGCACGATCATGATCGTGTCGGTGCAGTGGCAGGGCGCCCCGCCGAGGCGGTACTTGCGCCGCTCGGCCTGGGAGATCTTGTCCCGGCCGTCGGTGCCGACCAGCAGTACGTTCATGCCGTGCCCGGCGCGCGGCCGGTTCTTCATGTCCTTGAACGGGTCGACCCGGGCGATGCCCGCGTCCAGGCTGGTGACCACCGCGTGCCCGATCCCTGCCGAGGCGAGGATCACCACGGACAGCGTGGTGATCGCCCGCATGGCCCACCGCGGCTTTTTCCGCCGTACGGGCGGGCGTACCGCCGGGCGGGGCTGCGGGCGGCGCTGCGGACGGGCCGGGGACCGAGGCGGCGAGGCGGGCATGGAAAAACCTCCGCTGGAGCGGGCGCTGCGGCCGTACGTGGGATCATCAGCACCGTAGGCCCATACGATCTGTGGCCCGGTGCACCGCCACGGGCGGGGCGTCTCGCTGTCCCCCGTTCGCGGTAACGTGAGCCCCCTATGAACGCGAAGCCCGACGTGCAGCTCCCCGCCGTGTCCGTGATCATGCCCGTCCTCAATGAGGAGCGGCATCTGCGCGGCGCCGTCCACGCGATCCTCGCCCAGGAGTACGCCGGCGAGATGGAGGTCGTGATCGCCCTCGGCCCGTCCACGGACCGCACGGACGAGATCGCCGCCGAGCTGGTCGCCGAGGACCCCCGCGTGCACACGGTCCCGAACCCCACCGGCCGGACCCCCGCCGCGCTGAACGCAGCGATCAAGGCCTCCCGGCACCCGATCGTGGTCCGCGTCGACGGCCACGGCATGCTCTCCCCGAACTACATCGCGACCGCCGTACGGCTGCTGGAGGAGACCGGCGCGCAGAACGTCGGCGGCATCATGCACGCCGAGGGCGAGAACGACTGGGAGCACGCCGTCGCCGCGGCGATGACCTCGAAGATCGGCGTCGGCAACGCCGCGTTCCACACCGGCGGACAGGCGGCGCCCGCCGAGACCGTGTACCTCGGCGTCTTCCGCCGCGCGGCCCTCGAACAGCAGGGCGGGTACAACGAGGAGTTCATCCGCGCCCAGGACTGGGAGCTGAACTTCCGGATCCGCGAGGCGGGCGGGCTGATCTGGTTCTCGCCCGAGCTGAAGGTGTCGTACCGGCCCCGGCCTTCGGTGCGGGCGCTGGCCAAGCAGTACAAGGACTACGGCCGCTGGCGGCACGTCGTCGCCCGCTACCACGCCGGGTCCATCAACCTGCGCTACCTCGCCCCGCCGACCGCCGTGTGCGCGATCGCGGCCGGGCTGGTCGTGGGCGCCGCGCTCACGCCGTGGGGGTTCGTGATCCCCGGCGGCTATCTGGCGGCGATCGCCCTCGGCTCCGTACCGGCGGGCAAGGGCCTGCCCCTGAAGGCCCGGCTCCAGATCCCCCTCGCCCTCGCCACGATGCACATGTCGTGGGGGTACGGCTTCCTGACCAGCCCCAGGTCCCTGGCGAGGCGGGTCATCGCGTCGCGGCGGCCGGCCGTGCGGGACTCGGCCACCGCGTAAGCGTCTTGCAGAGGGCGGGCCCTACCAGCGGTAGGGCTCGTACACGTCCATGCACTGGCTGCGGTCCGACCCGTTGATCGCGCCCGCCGACTCCGGCACGTCCCCGGCCTGTGGCGCCTGCTGCTTCGGGTACGTCGTACCGGTGCGCCAGTCGGCGCCCACGACCAGCGTGACCCCCGTGACATCGGTCGACTTCTGCACCGAACTCGTCGGTATCCCAAGGGACTTGGCGACCCGCTGGGCGTCACCCTCCAGCTCGGCGCTCGGGTAGCGGACGACGGTCTTCTCCACGGACGGCGCGGTCGTCGTGTCCGCCGCCGCCCGCGCGAAGCCCTTCTCCACCAGCGCGCCGGCGAGAGCGCTCGCCCGCCCGTCGACCGCGCCCTCGGCGTCGGACCGGGTGCCGTTCTGCACCAGCACCCCGATCTCGGAGTCGGCGGCGGCGGGATCGCCGGACGACTTCTCCTTGCTCTCGTCCGTGCTTCCGGGCTTCTTCGAGGACGGCTTGCCGTTCTTGTCGAAGGCCACGTCGTCCCGGACCATCGACCAGATCTTCTCGGCGTCCGCCCCGGCCGGCACCAGATGGTTGGCGTTCTGCGGGTCGGTGTCCGTCGGCATGGTCGTCATGGTGATGCGGTTCGTCGGCACCGTCTTCAGCTGCATGGCGAGGTCGTACAGCTGCTTGACCGTACCGATCTCCTCCGAGACCTTCAGCGCCTTCGTGGCCGCCTCGGCGAGGGCCGTCAGCCGACCGGTGTCCGTGAAGGCGTTCTGCTGCTTCAGAGTGCGGATCATCGAGTTCATGTACATGTGCTGGGCCTTGGCCCGGCCCACGTCGCTGTAGAAGGCGTGCCGGGTGCGCAGCCACTGCAGCGCCTCCTTGCCCTGCACCTTCTGCCTGCCCTCCTTCAGCTTCAGCCCGGAGCCGCCGGGCACGCCGGGCAGGGGGCGGTCCCACACGTTCTGCTCCACACAGACCTCGACGCCGCCGACCGCGTCGGCCATGCTCACCACACCCGCGAAGTCGATCATCATCCAGTGGTCGATGTAGACCCCGGTGAGGTTCTCCCAGGTGGTCAGCGTGCAGCCGGCGCCGCCACGGGCGAGGGACTCGTTGATGATGCGGTTGGTCGCCGGGTAGGTGTCGCCGGTCTCCAGGTCCGTGCACGCGGGTATGTCGACGCGGGTGTCGCGCGGAATGCTCACCACCGACGCGTTCTTGCGGTCCGCCGAGAGGTGGACCAGCATCTGCACGTCCGCGAGCGGCTTGTTGCCGACGCTGCTCCTGGAACCGCCGAGCTTCACGTTCTCCGCCGTGTTCCGGCTGTCGGAGCCGATCAGCAGGATGTTCAGCGGCGTCTGCCCGGCCGCGTTCGGCTGGGGCTTCTCGGCCTTGGAGTCACCGCCGCTGCGCCGACCGGTCTCCAGGTTGCCGTTGAGGTGCTGGTAGTAGAGGTAGCCCGCGCCCGCGGTGCCGAGTATCACCACCGACAGCACCGTCGCCGACCAGCGCAGCGCCCGCCGCCTGCGCGGCCGCCGTGCGGTGCCGCGGCGCCCCCCGCGCCGCCCACCGCCGCCGTGCCGCCCGCGGGCCTCCGTCCTGTCCGTGGCCTCCTCGGTCCGCGTGGCGGGGGACGTCGTGTCCTCCACCGCCGGCACGTCCCCGCGCACACTGCTCTGCGCCACCTGCCTGCCCTCCCACCCCTGCGCCTGCACACACGGGTCAGCCCCGCGACAAGTCAGACGCGCGAGGGACCCGTTGGGTTACCCCCCAATCCACTACTTGGCGCACTCGACCTTGTCGGCCGTGGACTTCTCGACGCCCTCCGGCGCCTTCGTGGGAGCGGTGAGCGACACACCGGCGCCCTTGAAGTCCTTGCCCAGCGTCAGCGTCATCGTGGGCAGGCCCTGCGAGTTCTCGACGCTCTCGCCGGGCTTCATCGCGGACCCGGACAGGCCCATGATGTCGGCCAGCCTGCGGGCCTGGTCCGCCTGCTCGGGCGCGTACTCCAGGGTGGTCTTGCTCAGTTCCTCGTCGGCGTTGCCCGCGTTTTCGGACTTGGTGACACCCTCGTCGTTCTGCAGCCAGCTGAGGGTCTCCTGCGCGCTGCCCGCCGGGGCGCCCCCGTTGAGGATCTGCACCCGCACCTCGGACGGGTCGGCCTTGCTGCCCTTGAGCCGGGCGGCCACCGCGGCCGCCTCCTTCGCCTTCTGCTCCTTGACCTCGGTGAAGGAGATGTCCTCCTTGATCATCTGGAAGACCTGCGGTGCCGTCGTCGGGTTGGGCACGACCGTGGCCTTCACCGTCTCCGCCGGGTTGTCGATGACCGGCACGGTGGTGAACGTCAGGTTCTTGGTGTCGAGCTTGCCCAGCTCCAGACCGAGGTCCTTGAGCTTGCCGATGCTGTCCAGCTGCGAGTCGACGGTCAGCGCCTTGGTGCCCGCCTCGGCCAGCTTCAGCATCTTCGACGGGTTGGTGAGCGTTTCGTTGGACTTCAGCTTGCGCATCAGCGCGCTGAGGAACTGCTGCTGGAGGTTGATCCGGCTCAGGTCGCCGCCGGTGCCCACCGAGTGCCGGGTACGGACGTACGCGAGCGCCTGCTCGCCCTCGATGGTGTGCGTGCCGGCCGGCAGGTTGAGCTTGGAGTCGGGGTCGTTGATGTCCTTGGCCAGGCACACCTCGACTCCTTCGACCGCCGTGGTCAGCGTCTTGACCGCGTTGAAGTCGGCGACCATGAAGTTGTCCGGCTGAATCCCGGTCAGCTCGGTCACCGTGCGCATGGTGCAGGACGGCGTACGTCCGTCCTGGCCGAGGCTGGTGTTGAAACGGACGCCCGTCGAGCCCGGGATCACCTCGGTGCTGCCGTCCTCCTGCGTGGTCGGGCAGTCCGGGATGTCCACGATGAGGTCGCGGGGGATGCTGAGCGCGGTGGCGTTGGAGCGGTCCTTGGAGACGTGCAGCAGGATCGTGGTGTCCGCGTGGCCGGGGCTGCCCGCGTCGCCGTAGGACTCGTTGCCCGCGCCGGTGCGCTTGTCGGTGCCGATCAGCAGGATGTTGATGGCCTTGTCCTTCTGGAAGCCACCGGTGCTGGCACCGTCGTCGGCGACGGAGGTGATGTTGTCGTTGAGGTGCTCGATATAGAGGTATCCGGCACCCGCGGCCGCGAGGACGACGAAGGCCATGGTGCCGCCGGTCCACAGCACGGCCTTCTTCGCCTTCGCCTTCTTCGCGGGCCGACGGCCGCGTCGTCCGGGCGGGGGTTCGGCGGGCGCGCCGCGCCGCCTGCGCTGGGCCGGGACCTCAGGGCCCGGGGCGTCCTGCTTCGCGCGGCCGGGGGCCGACGTACGGGCGCGGGGTGCTCCACCGGAGCCACGGGATCCCGCTCTGCGCGGGCCGGGAACGGTCGACTGCGGTGCGGAAGGGCTCAGTCGCAGTTCGTATTCGCCGGTGTTCGGATTGAGTACCCACTGGTCTGCGGGATCGATGTTCTCCGCCCGCCCACGGCCTTGCGCGTCCACGGTTGTCTGAATCCTCCGTCGGGGCCACGCGGCGCCTTCCCCCTTGAGGCGCTCGGTCTCGTACAAACCTCGTACACAGTGCGCGACCCCGGAAAGGGACTGCGTGGCCGGGGGACGGACGCACCGAAGCGCTCACACTATCCGGCCAGTTCAGCGTCAAGCGACGACGGTGACAAATTCCACGTCCCTACAACTGGGCAATCCGCCCATTTCCCAGAACGAAAGTTCGCCGACTTGGCGCGCGCTTTACCGGCAGCCGTTGTCGGCGGCGGTCTTCCCGCTGAACGTGGGTGCCGGGGAAACCGGGGACAGGATGGAATGGGCGTACTCCCCGTAACCGTTCGACTGCGAATCCGCACCCCCGCTCCCGTCGTACGCGCTTTCGCTGAAATCCAGCACGGTCTTCCCGGAGACCTCCACCGGGGCGTCGGCGCGCAACCGCTCGAAGAGCCGCTCGGCTTCGGGCTCCATCAGCTGGTCGCGATTGGCATTGCGTGCGTACGACTCCCGCGGCACCGTCAGGAACTGCACACGTTCCGTGGGAATGGCACGCAGGCCGCGGACAAGGTCGTACAAACCACGCAGACTTGCCAGTCCCGGGTCCGTGGTGAGCGACGACGTGGCCGCGTCCAGGACGGGATACAGCTTCACGGGGTTCAGCAGTACGTCGTTGCTGCGCAGCTTCTGCACCAGGGCCGCGAGGAATCGCTGCTGGCGCTCCATCCGGTCGGTGTCGCTGCCGTTGCCGAGGGACTTGCGGGCGCGGACGTAGCCGAGGGCCTGCTCGCCGTCGAGCGTCACCTCGCCCGCGGGCAGCCGCAGCTTGGCCTCCTTGTCGACGATCGGCTCGGCCAGGCAGATCCGTACGCCGTCGACGGCGTCGACCAGCTTCTTGAATCCGCTGAAGTCGACGACCACGTGATGGTCGATCCGGATGTCCGTCATCCGCTCGACGGTGCGGATCGTGCAGGCCGAACCGCCCGTCTCGTAGGCGTAGTTGAACATCGCGAACACCGGGTCGGTGCGGCTGCCGTCCGGGCGGCGGCAGCTCGGGACGTCCACCATCAGGTCGCGGGGGATCGAGACGGCGGTGGCGCTGCCGCGCCCGGCCGACAGGTGCAGCAGGATGGTGGTGTCGGACCGCTCGGTCCCGGTGTCCCGCCCGTACTTGCGGTTCGCCTTCCCCGCCCGTGTGTCCGACCCGATGAGCAGGATGTTCTGCGCGCCCCGCACCAGCGCGGTGGGCCGCTCCCGTTCGTAGCGCGCGAGTTCGGCTGCCGCGGCCTCGTCGGGCGTGATGTTCCCGTCGAGCTCGGTGTACACGATCCACCCGGCGGCCAGCGCGGCCGCGACGATCCCCGCGACCCCCGCCGTGCCGCACCGCATGAGGCGCCGCCGGCGCCGGCGTATGAGCCCGTCGCCGGTCGCCGACGCCCCGGCGCCCGACCCGGAAACCCCCGCCGGCGTGTTGTCGTCCGGACCCCCGGATGGCATGCCTGCGGTGTCCCTCACGACGGAATCCACCCCTCATGGAGTACGAGCGTGTACGAACGGTCCGAGCGTGTCGTGCGCTGCCCTTACTGCTGTTACGACCATGACCCGGATGGGATGCGGGCGCGGGTGGGGGTGGGCTGAACGGGTGAGGTGGGGGGCGGGTGCCGGGGTTTCGGGAGGGTGGTTCGGTGAGTGGGGCCGGGGGTGTGGGGGCGTTGGGTTTCGGGGGGTCTGAGAGGTGGGGCGGGGGGTTGGGGCGTTGGGGTTCGGGAGGGTGGTTCGGGGTGGTTCGGCGGGTGGGGCCGGGGGTTTGGGGTGTCGGGTTTCGGGGGGTGGTTCGGCGGGTGGGGCCGGGGGTTTGGGGGCGTTGGGTTTTCGGGGGTTGGTCTGAGGGGTGGGCGGGGGTTTGGGGCGTCGGTTTCGGGGGGTGGTTCGGCGGGTGGGGCCCGGGGTGTGGGGTGTCGGGTTTCGGGGGTGGTTCGGCAGGTGGGGCCCGGGGTTTGGGGGCGTTGGGTTTTCGGGGGTTGGTCTGAGGGGTGGGCGGGGATTGGGGCGTCGGTTTCGGGAGGGTGGTTCGGTGAGGGGGGCCGGGGGTTTGGGTGTCGGGCTTCTGGGGGCTGGTCTGGCGGGTGGGGCCGGAGGGTCGGGTGCCCGGTTCGGGAGGGTGGTTCGGCGGGCCTACCGGGCCGTTGCCGTGACGCGCTCGGCCTCGATGCGCTTGGCCAGGGACTCTCCGTCCAGTCGGTCCAGGTTCCGGCACAGCACCACGGACCCCCCGATGGCGAGCGGCGCGTACAGCCCGGCGCTGAGGCCCTCCCAGGTGTCGTACGGCAGTGCGGACAGGAGCCGCGAACCGGGCCCCGTCAGATCCAGCCCGGGCGCGTCGGCCGCCGCCCGCTCCACGACCTCGGCCCCGGTGTACTCCGCCCCGGCCACGATCAACGCCGGCGCCTCCGGGTCCACCGGCGCGTACGGCGCGAACCGGTCGCCGTGACTGGGCACGTCCACCGCGTAGTCGGCGTAGCCCTCCGGCGGTGAGGGGAAGCGCCGCCCCAGCGGGGCCAGCGACAGCGCGTACCGCTCGCCGCGGCAGGCGAGCCCGTCCTCGAACCGACCGGGCCCGGCCACCACGAAGTCCGCCCGCGCCGGATCGCCGTCCATGTCGGCGAGCACGCCCACCGACGAACATGCCAGCAGCCACACCGCCGTCTGCCAGTGCGCGGGCAGCAACAGCGCCACCCGGTCGCCGGGTTCGGCCGACAGCCCGTCCTGGATCAAGTTCGCCGTCTTGGCCACCCAATTGGCGAAGGTGGCCACGGACAGTTCGACCCGTTCTCCGGTGGCGTCGTCGTAGAAGGTGACCAGGGGGCGCGCGGGGTCCGCGGCGAGCGCGGAACGCAGCAGGTCGGCAGCGGTGCGATCGGTGGCGTTCACCTGCGCAAGCGTACGCGCGCGGCCGGGGCGCATCGAGTGGCCGGGCCACCGGATCGGGCGAATCCGCCCCGACAGCGTGTCAATTCCCCGATGGACAGACCTGTATCGCTATGTCCACTATCGGGGGTATGCGTGGATTCCTTGCTTCCTCCATCGGCGTGACCTGTGCGGCCGCCCTCGCCCTACCGCTGACCCTGCCCACGACCATGGCGAACGCGTTACCGGCACCGAGTGCGGGAGCGGGGGCCGGAGCGGGGGCGAAGGCCGCCGCCGACCGTTCCGACCGTTCCGACCGGTCCGATGTCCCCGGCAGCACCCAGTCGCTCCCGCTGGTCCCGCTGGCCGGTGACCGCGCGTCGGGCGCGCAGGGGCTGTCCCCTCGGGACGTACGGCCGTTCTCGCTCCTCGGCGTCGTCTGGGACGACCCCGACACCGAACTCCACGGCCGCGTCCAGGTCCGTACCCGCGCGGCCGGCACCGGCGCCTGGTCCGGCTGGCAGGACCTGGAGACCCACAACGCCGACCACGGCCCCGACCCGGGCACACCCGAAAGCTCCTCCGGCCGCCTCCGTGGCGCCACGGCGCCGTTGTGGGTGGGGGACTCGGACGGCGTGGAGGTGCGGGTCCAGCCCGAGAGCTCCGCGCGTACGGCCGCGCCGCTTCCCTCCGGCCTCCGCCTCGAACTCGTGGACCCCGGCCCGGCGGCCACCGGCGCAACCGCCGCCCGCCGTACCGACGACGACCCCCCGCTCACCGGCCCGCTCAGTGCCGAAACGGCCGCCGCCTCGGAGGCCAACGTCCTGCTCGCGCCACTCGGTGCCACGGAGATCCCGGCGTTGGGCCGGGCGGACACCGAGGACGAGCTGTTCGTGCTGCGCGCCGCCGACATGACGGCGGAGCAGATGGCCCAGCCGTACATCGGCCCGCGACCGCGCATCACCACGCGGCACGGGTGGGGTGCGGACGAGAGTCTGCGGGAGAAGGGTTTCCTCTACACGAAGCAGGTCAAGGCGGCCTTCGTGCACCACACGGCGACCGGGAACAACTACACCTGCGCGCAGGCCCCGTCCGTCATTCGCGGTATCTACCGCTACCACGTCGTGAGCAACGGCTGGCGGGACATCGGCTACAACTTCCTCGTAGACAAGTGCGGAAACATCTACGAGGGGCGTGCGGGGGGCGCGGCGAAGGCGGTCATGGGGGCGCACACGCTCGGTTTCAACAACGACAGCATGGGGATCGCCGCTCTCGGCACGTTCAACACCGCCTCACCGCCTGCGACGACGGTGAAGGCCATCGGGCAGTTGGCGGCCTGGAAGCTGGGTCTCTTCGGAGGCGATCCGGGGGGCAAGACATATCTGAAGTCCGGAGGAGGCAACCTCTATAAAAAGGGTACGAATGTGCGACTCAATGTGATCTCCGGTCACAAGGACGGTTTCCTGACGGACTGCCCAGGACGGCTTCTGTACGGCAAGCTCGGATCCGTCCGGTCGGATGCGTCACGTCTCCAGGGGCGGCCCTGAGGGTCGGGAGGTGTGGCGGGGGGCTTTCGGTGGGGCGTACTGCCGTCGAAGGCACCGGACAACGGTCTGCATACACTGGCCGGCCGAAAGAGAGTTCGGCCGGTCCCGGCAGGAAGCAGAGACGACAGGTGACAGAAGCGATCCTCCTGGTCGGCGGCAAGGGCACCCGGCTGCGCCCACTCACGGTGCACACGCCCAAGCCCATGGTCAGGGCGGCGGGGGTGCCGTTCCTCACGCATCAGTTGGCGCGGGCGAGGGCGGCGGGGGTGGAGCACATCGTGCTCGCCACGTCCTATCTGGCGGAGGTCTTCGAGCCGTACTTCGGGGACGGCTCGTCCCTGGGGCTGCACATCGAGTACGTCACGGAGGAGGAGCCGCTCGGTACGGGCGGGGCGATCCGGAACGTGGCGTCGCGGCTGCACTCCGGTCCTGACGATCCGGTGCTCGTCTTCAACGGGGACATTCTGACGGGGCTGGACATCAGGGCGTTGGTGCGGACGCACGAGTCGGTGGGGGCGGATGTGTCCCTGCATCTGACGCAGGTGACGGACCCTCGGGCGTACGGGCTGGTGCCGACGGACGGGACGGGGCGGGTGACGGCGTTCCTGGAGAAGCCGCAGACGCCGGAGGAGATCGTCACTGATCAGATCAACGCGGGGGCGTACGTGTTCCGGCGGTCGGTCATCGACGCGATTCCGGTGGGCCGGCCGGTGTCGGTGGAGCGGGAGACGTTTCCGGATCTGTTGTCGGCGGGGGCACATCTGCAGGGGATGGTCGACTCCACGTACTGGCTGGACCTGGGTACGCCGGCGGCGTTCGTGCGTGGGTCGGCGGACCTGGTGCTGGGGCGGGCGCCGTCTCCGGCGGTGCCGGGGCGGTGTGGTGACCGACTGGTGCTGCCTACGGCGAGGGTGGCGCCGGACGCGAAACTGGCCGGCGGCACGGTGGTGGGCGAGGGGGCGTTCGTGGCGGAGGGGGCGCGGGTCTTCGGGAGCACGATTCTGCCGGGGGCGGTGATCGAGCCGGGCGCGGTCATCACGGACTCGCTCATAGGTACGCGGGCTCGGGTCGGGCAGCGGTCCGTGCTGACCGGCGCGGTTATCGGGGACGGGGCGGTGGTGGGGCCCGACAATGAGCTCCGCGATGGGGCGCGGGTGTGGTGCGATGCTCGGATTCCGGGGGGTGCGGTGCGGTTCTCGTCGGATCAGTAGGGGGCCTGCGGCGGCCTGCTCGGGTGGGTGCGGGTTGCGGTAGCGCCATCTGCGGGGTGGTGGGGCGGGGCCGTGTCGGGGGGTGTCCGTCCTCGGAACGGCGCGGAATCGGTCACTCACCAACGCAGCCGGGTTGACGCGCCAACCGCTGCGGGCGGACACCCCCCGACACGGCCCCTTCCGTGCGTACGCGAGTGCGGCTATCGCTGTGGTGGCTGCCGCACATGCCTCCTGGCTGCGGGGCCGCGGCGCCGCCCTGCCGCGGGCAACTGGTGCCGCTCAGTCGCGGGCAACTGGTGCCGCTCAGCCGCGGGCAACTGGTGCCGCTCAGTCGCGGGCAACTGGTGCCGCTCAGTCGCGGGCACCTGGTGCCGCTCAGTCGCGGGCAGTCGTGCCGCCTAGGGCGGCACGGGTGGGCGCGGGCGGCACCCCGCAGCGCCGGGCTGCGTAACGTCCTGCGGGTCGGTTGCAGCGCGCGTAGCTGCGGGTAGTCGTGCCCCGCTGGTGCGGGCGGGTGGGCGTGGGTGGCACCCGTTGCGCTGGGTTTCGTGACGCCCTTCGGGTCGGTTGCAGCGCGCGTAGCTGCGGGTAGTCGTGCCCCGCTGGTGCGGGCGGGTGGGCGTGGGTGGCACCCGTTGCGCCGGGCTGCGTGACGTGCCGGGCTTGGCTGCAGCTGGCGGGGCCTTGTTGCGCCGGGCCGTTTACAGCAGGCCGATGTCTCCGCGAGGCATTCGCGGGGCCCGTCTCGGCGGTACCCTCCCGCTCAGCAGGATCAGGCGAGCCGCGCGGTGCCGTTGCCCGGCGTAGGGCTCCAGCAGGGACAGCATCACGGAGTCGTCCGCATCCCGGTCCCCGGCCAGCGCCCACCCTACGATCCCCGGCAGATGCAGATCCCCCACGGTCACCTCGTCCGGAGCTCCGTGGCTGCGTTGGATGGTCTCCGCCGACGTCCATGGCCCCACGCCCGGCACGAGTTCCAACCGGGCACGAGCAGCCCCGGGTTCCATCGCCACCGCTTGCTCCAGCCGCGCAGCGACCCGTACCGCCCGCAGGATCGTAGACGCCCGTTTGTCGTCGACGCCGGCCCGGTGCCACTCCCAGGAAGGGATCAGGGCCCAGGTCCGTGGCGCCGGCATTACATACATCCGGCCTTGCACCGGGCCCGGCGCCGGCTCGCCGAACTTCCGTACGAGCAATCGCCACGCCCGATACGCCTCGTCGGTCGTGACCTTCTGCTCCAGGATCGACGGAATCAGGGACTCCAGGACCAGCCCGCTCCGCGTCAGCCGCAAGCCGGGCCGCCGATGCCGGGCCAGAGCGACGATGCGGTGGCGGGGCGCGAAGAGGGAAGGGTCGTCCGAGGCTCCGAGGAGGTCAGGGAGCTGGTCGAGGAGCCATTGCGCGCCGGGGCCCCATGCCTCGCCCCGGATCTGCCCGGACTGCGCCGACACCCGCAATGTGCCCGGTCCGGCCGGCGTGAGGCACGCGCGCCATACCGACCCGTCCGGAGTTGTCCGGAAGGTCGGATCCCCCGGGCCTCGCCGCAACGGGCCGAGCACGAGTCCGAGGTCCAGTGGTCCGTCCGGTGCCCAGGTCCGGACCCGGCCGGCCGTCCGTGCCACCTGGCGCGGCACGCCCGCGGGTACGGCGACCTCCCCGCCGCGCACCGTCGTACGCGTGGGCCGGGGAGCGAAACGTCCTGCCACGAATGTGATCCCGGGAGTAGAGGAGGAAGGGCTGCTCTATGAGGGTAGGCGTCGGAGGGTCTTGGTCACCGCACCTCGATGAACCCTCCCGCGTCCCGCTCCGGTCGCGGTCGTGGTTGCTCCGCCGGGTGGCCCACCGCCACCGCGCCCATGGGGTCCCAGTCCGCCGGCAGTCGCAGCACCTCGCGCACCACGTCCCGGCAGAACATCGTCGACGACACCCACGCCGAGCCCAGCCGCTCGCCGGCCAGCGCCACCAGGAAGTTCTGTACGCCCGCCCCGGCGGCGACCACGAACATCTCCCGCTCGGCCCCGTCCCGCCGGGCGTCCCCGTAGGTGTGGGAGCCGTCCATGACCAGGCAGGGGACCACGAGGTACGGCGCGTTGCGCAGGACGTCCCCGCGGCGCACCCGCTTGGCGATGGATTCGGCTGTCTTGCCGTCCCGGCGCAGGTCCGCGATCCACGCGTCTCGCATCGCGTCCAGTAGTTCCGTCCGCGACTCGGGCGTCTGAAGGAGGACGAAACGCCACGGCGTCGTGTGGTGCGGCGCCGGTGCTGTCACGGCCGCGGCCACGGCCCGGCGTACCGCGCCGGGGTCCACGGGCTCGTCCGTGAAGGACCGGACCGTACGCCGCTGGGTCACCGCTTCGCGTACCGCCTCCGACGTGCCGAGCCGGAACATGTCGTCACGTGAGTCCCGTACCAGTGCCCGCGCTCCTTCCCCGTCCTCCTCGGCCACCGTGTGCGGCAGGCCGCGTACGACGGCGACCGGCAGTCCGGCCGCCTTGCCCTTGATCAGGTCGCCCGCGGCGGCGAGTTCGTCGGCGGTGGCGACGACGGTGGCGCTGAGCGGATTGCCGTACGCGTCTGTGCCTCCACGTAGATCGTCGAGCACGCGCACGCCGGCGGCGCCGATCGCCACATCCGTGAGCCCCGAGCGCCAGGGGCGTCCGAAGGTGTCGGTGACGATCACGCCGACGTTGACGCCGAGGGTGTCCCGGAGGCCCTCACGGATCGTCCGCGCCGACGCGTCCGGGTCCTCGGGGAGCAGCAGGACCGTGCCGGTGGGGGTGTTCGAGGCGTCGACGCCAGCGGCCGCCATGATCAGGCCCTGGCGGTTCTCGACGATGCGCAGAGCCCCGCGCCGGGCCACCACCCGTACCGTCTCGGCGTCGATCGCGGCCTCCCGGTCGTCCGCCTGGACGATCCGGCCCTCGGCCTTGGAGACGATCTTCGAGGTGACGAGGAGGACGTCCCCGTCGGTCAGGCCCGGCTCGGCGGCGGCGATCAGCTTGGCGAGGTCGTCCCCGGGCGCCACCTCGGGGAGGCCGGGGACCGCCCAGACCCGGTAGCCGGTCATGCGGCCCGCACCTCCTCCGCCAGCGCCAGCGCGTCGCGGGCCATCTGGGCAGCCGCCTCCTCGTCGGTCATCAGCAGCGGTACGGCCCGGCAGCGGATGCCCGCCGTCTCGACCCGCTCCACCGCGCCCGCGTCCACGGTGTCCACGAGCCAGCCGTCGAGCAGCCCGGAGCCGTAGTGCTCGGCGACCGCCGCGGCCGTGGCCTCCACGCCGACCGCCGCGAGCACCTTGTCCGCCATCCCGCGCACCGGCGCGTCCCCGACGATGGGGGAGAGGCCGATCACCGGCACCCCGGCGTCGGCGATCGCCCCCCGGATGCCGGGCACGGCGAGGATCGTGCCGACCGACACGACCGGGTTGGAGGGCGGGAAGAGGATGACGTCCGCCTGCGCGATCGCCTCCAGCACGCCGGGCGCGGGCTTGGCCTGTTCGGCGCCGACCGGCACGACCGCCTCGGCGGGGACCGAGGCCCGCAGGCGTACCCAGTACTCCTGGAAGTGGATCGCCTTGCGCTCGCCGTCGAGCTCGACGGCCACGTGCGTCTCGACGCGGTCGTCCGTCATGGGGATGAGGCGGACGCCGGGCTGCCAGCGGTCGCACAGGGCTTCGGTGACGGCGCTCAGCGGGTAGCCCGCGCCGATCATCTGGGTGCGGACGATGTGCGTGGCGAAGTCCCGGTCGCCGAGGCCGAACCACTCCGGCCCCACGCCGTACGCCGCGAGTTCCTCCTTGAGATGGAAGGTCTCGTCGGCTCTTCCCCAGCCCTGCTCCTCGTTGATGCCGCCGCCGAGCGTGTACATCACCGTGTCGAGGTCCGGGCAGACCTTCAGCCCGAAGAGGTGGATGTCGTCACCGGTGTTGCCGATGACGGTGATGTCCGCGTCCGGCACGGCCCGCTTCAGACCGCGCAGGAACCGGGCACCGCCGATGCCGCCTGCCAGAACCACAATGCGCATGGGAGCAAGTGTTGCAGGCGGCTACGACAACACGTCACGCAGTCACAGCTCGGGCCTCGCAGTGGTGGGTGGTGTGCATGGGCATCTCTGTGAGGCCCGGGTAGTAGATGTGCAGGCTGACCGCCGGTTCGAGGGCGTCGTTCACCACCTCGTGCACATAGCCCGGTGCGAACACGCGCTGCGCGCCCGGCACCAACGCACGCGTGCCCCGCCGCGTCCGCTCGGTGAGGGTGCCGTCCAGGACGGTGAGGACGCCGGAGGAGGCGCCGTGGTCGTGCAGGCCGCTGCCCTGACCGGGCACCCAGGACAGCAGCCAGACCTCGTAGCCGGGGCCGGTGCGCAGCCGGTGGTACCAGCGGCTGGTGGCGTCGTACTCGACGAGGTGCTCCCACTGGGAGCGGTCGGCGGCGATCGAGCGGGCCAGGCCGACGAACTCGGCGACGGTGGCCGGGTGCTCGCGCGGGGCCTGGAGCAGGTGCGGGACTTCGAGGATGTCGCCGGCGATCTGAAGGTCGCTGTCGCTGTTCATGGGTGCGGTGGTTCCTCGGCGGAGAGAAGTGCGGGGGGCTGGGAGTCACGTACCGTCCGCCCGGGTCGCGGGCGGGAGGGGCGCCCTGGTGCGGGCGTGGGGAACAGCAGCCGAGTCGCGATGGACTCAGGGGCAGCCGGAGCGCGTTGGGCTCAACAGCTGGGACAGCAACAACAGCTACAGCGAGCGTGGGCAGCACCGAAGGACCCGGCGGAGCGGGTCGAGGTGGGCGCCAAGTTCGCGAGCATGCCCACAAGGACAGCGGCTCACACCCGTCACTGTCAACTCGGCGCCCGAAATGTGGGACATGTTTCACCTCTTCCGGTTCATCGCCCAGGTGAAAGGTTTGCTCAGGCCTTCACCGGGACACATGGCGCACAACCGGGCGCGCAAGCCTCGTTGCGATCCCGTGATCCGACTGTGATCCGGTTCGCTTCGATGCGCGCGTCGGAACGAGATTGAGCCACTGGGCGTCCTTCTCCGTACAGGGTCTGAGTGAGGCCAGTGGCCTCCCGGGCCCCGACAGCGTGTCAAGGTTTATGGCGATTTGAACACTTTCCGCACGGCCTTGGTTCCGCAGAGTGAATAAGGGGCTCAATAGCAGATCTCGGCTTGACTCGCCCGGAGCAGCACACTTGTAATTTCACTCGTGTCGTTCAGCCGGAATCGGTAACGGCTACATCACGGGGACGCGAAAGACAGACGAGGGGCGCACATGACCGAGCTGGTGCAGCAACTGCTGGTCGACGACGCGGACGAGGAACTCGGCTGGCAGGAGCGCGCGCTGTGCGCCCAGACCGACCCCGAGTCCTTCTTCCCCGAGAAGGGCGGCTCGACCCGCGAGGCCAAGAAGGTCTGTCTCGCCTGCGAGGTCCGCTCCGAATGCCTTGAGTACGCCCTGGCCAACGACGAGAGATTCGGCATCTGGGGCGGTTTGTCCGAACGGGAGCGCCGACGCCTGAAGAAGGCGGCCGTCTGACCGAACGGCACACATCGTCTTCGTACATACGGGGCGAACGGCCCGTCGCGGGTGGGTTATCCACAGGCGGCGGGCCGCCGTCATGGGCAGCCGATAGTGTGGTCGCTCGTCCGAGACACCCCGCCGCCCCCATACGGCACAGGTGTCCACCGCAGTCCACCGAACCGGGGCCCGTACCTCGATGTCCGTGCACAGCCACACGGCAGCCCATCACGATGCCGCTGCCACACCAGAGTTCCCGCGTCATGTGGTGACCGCGGTCCTCGTCTCCCACGACGGCGCCCGCTGGCTGCCCGACGCGCTCGCCGGGCTGCTCGGCCAGGAGCGGCCGGTTCAGTACGTCGTGGCCGCCGACACCGGCAGCGCCGACGCCTCCGCCCAGCTGGTCACCGACGCGCTCGGCCCCGACCGCGTGCTGCACCTCGCCCGGCGAACAGGCTTCGGCCAGGCCGTCGAGGAGGCCAACCGCACCGCCCCCGTCCTCACCCCCGAGGACCTGCCCTACCTGAAGCGGCCGAGCGGCTGGGACCCCGTCACGCGCACCTGGCGCGACGACGCCTACGACATGCCCGAGCTGCCGCACGGGGAGCCGGTGCAGTGGCTGTGGCTGCTGCACGACGACTGCGCCCCCGACCCCGACGCCCTGGCCGAGCTGCTGCGGGTGGTGGAGAACGAACTCGAACTGGGCCGCGACGACGTGGCCGTCGTCGGCCCCAAGCTGCGCGGCTGGTACGACCGCAGGCAGCTCCTCGAGGTCGGCGTCACCATCGCCAACTCCGGGCGCCGTTGGACCGGCCTGGACCGCCGCGAACAGGACCAGGGACAACACGACCACGTACGGCCCGTGCTGTCCGTGTCCACCGCCGGCATGCTGATCCGGCGCGATGTCTTCGAACAGCTCGGCGGATTCGACCGGCGCCTGCCGCTGATGCGTGACGACGTCGACCTGTGCTGGCGCGCCCACGCCGCCGGGCACCGCGTCCTCGTCGCCCCCGAGGCGGTCGTACGACACGCCGAGGCGGCCTCCCGCGAACGCCGCACCGTCGACTGCGCGGGCCGCACCACCGCCTCCCCACACAAGGTCGACAAGGCCGGCGCCGTCTACACCCTGCTCGTCAACGCCCGCACGGCCACGCTGCCCTGGGTGCTGCTGCGGCTGGTCCTCGGCACGCTGCTGCGGACCGTCGCCTATCTGGTCGGCAAGGTGCCGGGCCAGGCGGTCGACGAGATCCGGGGTCTGCTGAGCGTGCTGCTGCGGCCCGAGCGGATCGTCGCGGGCCGCCGACGGCGTGGCCGGCCGATGGTCGACAAGGGCGAGCTGAGGCCCTTGTTCCCGCCGCCCGGCGCGACCGTGCGGGCCACGGTCGAACAGGTGGCGGGCAGCGTCATCGGCCGCTCCGACCCGGAGGTCACCTCCGGCGCCGGACGGCATGGCGGCGCGGTCGAGTCCGGGCCCGGCGGCGACGACGCCGACTTCCTGGAGATCGAGCAGTTCGCCCGGCTGAAGCGCATCGCCCGCAACCCCGGCCCGATGCTCTTCCTGGTGCTGCTGTTCGTCTCACTGGTCGCCTGCCGCGAACTCCTCGGCGGCGGCTCCCTCGCGGGCGGCGCCCTGCTGCCCGCCCCCGCCGACTCCGGTGAGCTGTGGTCGCGTTACCTCGACTCCTGGCATCCGGTGGGCGCCGGAGGCGACGCGTCCGCGCCGCCGTACCTCGCGCTCGTGGCGATGCTGGCCTCCGTCCTGCTCGGCTCCACGGGCCTCGCGGTCACGGTGCTGCTGGTCTGCTCGGTGCCGCTGGCCGGGCTCACCGCGTACTTCGCCTCCCGCCCGCTCGTCGAGTCCCGGCTGCTGCGCGCCTGGGCCGCCGTCGTCTACGCCTTCCTGCCCGCCGCCACCGGCGCCCTCGCCGGCGGCCGGCTCGGCACCGCCGTCCTCGCCGTGCTGCTGCCGCTCCTCGCGCGCGCGGCCCTCGCGGCGAGCGGCCTCGCGAACCCCTCGGGCGCGCGCGGCAGTTGGCGCGCCACCTGGGCCTACGCCCTGCTGCTGACGGTCACCACCGCGTTCACGCCGATCGTGTGGCCCGTCGCGCTGGTCCTCGGCATCGGCCTGCTCGCCGTGCGCCGCGGCGACATCACCGCCTACGGCCTGCGTTTCCTGACTCAGCTGGGCACCCCCCTGCTGGTCCTCGCCCCCTGGTCGCTGTCCCTGCTGCCGTTCGGCTTCTTCCGCGAAGCCGGTCTGGAGTACGGCGACTCGGCAGCCTCCGCCCTCGACCTGCTCGGCGCGAGCCCGGGCGGGCCCGGCACGGTCAGCGGGCTGATGCTGATCGGCATCGTGCTGGCCGCGCTGGCCGCCCTGCTGCGCACCGAGCGTCAGTGGGGGATCTGGGCGGCCTGGGCGGTGGCCCTGGTGGGCCTCGTCTTCGCGGTGCTGTCCAACACTTCCGCCTGGGCCGGACCCGCGACCCTCGTCTACGGCATCGCCCTCCTCACGGCCGCCGTGCTGGGCGCCGACGGGGCACGCGCGCGTGTGGCCGAGCAGAGCTTCGGCTGGCGCCAGCCGGTCGCCGCGCTGATCGTCTTCGCCTCGGCCGCGGGCCCGCTGCTCGTCGCCGCCGGCTGGATGATCCGAGGCGCCGACGGCCCGGTGGAGCGGCGCGACCCCGTGCAGGTGCCCGCGTTCGTCGCCGAGGAGAGCAGCACCCGCGACCAGGCCCGCACCCTGGTTCTCGACAGCGACTCCACCGCCCACGTCGGCTACACCCTGGTCCGCGGCTCCGGCGCCCGCCTCGGCGACGCCGAACTCGCCGCCGCCGACGGCGGCAACGCCGCACTCGACAAGGTCGTCGCCAACCTCGTCGCCGGTTCCGGCGCCGACCAGGCCGACCAGCTCGGCGACTTCGCCGTGCGCTACGTCCTGGTGCACAAGGGCGCGCCCCGCGAGGTCAGCCGCGTCCTGGACGCCACACCCGGCCTGAGCCGGCTCAGCCAGCAGGACGGCAGCGCCCTGTGGCGGGTCGACCGGCAGGTCGCGCGCGCGGTCATCGTCCCGGCCTCCGGCTCGGGCGACCCGCAGCCGGTCGCCGCCGGACCCGTCGAGATCCACACCAAGGTCCCCGCCGGCGCCGACGGCCGGATCCTGCGCCTCGCGGACACCGCGTCCGACGGCTGGACCGCCACCGTGGACGGCAAGCCGCTCACCCGCACCACTGTCGACGGCTGGGCCCAGGGTTTCGAACTCCCCACCGGCGGCGGCACGCTGGACGTCACCTACGACGACCCGATCGGCCACACCGCCTGGCTGTGGGCGCAGGGCTTCCTCGCCGTCGTCCTCGTCGTGCTCGCCCTGCCCGGGCGCCGCCGCGACGTCGACGACGACCTCCCCGAGGAGCCCGCGATCCCCGCAGAGGCCGTCGCCGGGGAGGGCCGCCGCGCCCGCCGCCTGCGGGCCCAGGCCGCTGCCGAAGAGGCCGCCCGGGACGAGGAGTTCCCGTCTCCTCCGCAGGAGGAGACCCCGGTGCCGGTTCCCCAGCAGCCGTCGTACGGAGAGTGGGACACCGCCGGCTACGCCGGTGCCGAGTACGGCACGTACGGCGGGGAGCAGTACCAGGGCGCCGACCAGCAGTACCCGGCGGGTGCGTACGGGCAGCCGTACCAGAACGACCAGTACCAGGCGGACCCCTACCAGGGTGGGCAGTACGACCCGTACGCGTACGGGGGTTCGGCGCAGCCGGGCGCGTACGAGCAGACGTACGACCAGTACCCGCAGGGCTATGACGCGACGTACGACCAGGCGCAGCAGCAAGGCCCGCATGGCAGCGGCAGTGAGCGCCCCGACGGGAGTCAGCAGTGAACCGCACCACCCTGTCCCTGATCGCCGGTGTCGGCGCGCTCGCCGCCGTCACCGGGTTCGCGGCGCTGTCCGCCCCGGAGGCGACCGGCACGGACACCGCCAAGGCGGCGGCCCAGTTGCCGGTTGAGCGCACCAGCCTGGCCTGCCCCGCGCCCAGCACGTCCGACCTCGCCGAGACGACGTACGCGTCCTTCACGCCGGTCACCGAGGGCACGGGGAGCGACGGGAAGGGCGAGCTGCGGTCGGCCGGTGGCGGCAAGGCCGGGAAGCCCGTGCTGGAGCCGAAGGAGCCCGGCGCGCCCGCGTCCGGGGAGAGTTCGGGAAGTGACACGCCCGCGCTGATCGGCACGGCGGAGGGGAAGTTCGCGCCCGGATGGACCGTGCAGGAGACGACCGAGGTCGCGGCCGGTGCCGGGCGCGGGCTGCTGGGGGTCAACTGCTCGGCGCCGGACACCGACTTCTGGTTCCCGGGGGCCAGTACGGCCGACGGGCGCACCGACTACGTGCACCTGACCAACCCGGACGACTCCGCCGCCGTGGTGGACATCGAGCTGTACGGCAAGGACGGGGCGCTGGAGTCCACGGTGGGGGAGGGCATCACGGTCGCGCCCCGGTCCAGTGAGCCGATCCTGCTGTCGACGCTGACCGACGCCAAGGAGACCGACCTCACCGTCCACGTGAACGTCCGCAGCGGGCGGGTAGGGGCCGCGGTGCAGGCGCTGGACGACAAGGTGGGCGGCGACTGGCTGTCGGCGGCCGCGGATCCGGCGGGCAGCCTGGTGATGCCGGGCATTCCGAAGGACGCGACGGCGGTGCGCCTGGTCGCGTTCACGCCGGGGGACGCCGACGCGGACCTCAAGGTGCGGCTGGCCTCGCCGACGGGGCTGATCACGCCGGCCGGGCACGAGACCCTGCACGTGAAGTCGGGCAGTACGACGGCGGTCGACCTCGGGGACGTCACGCGTGGCGAGGCCGGGTCACTGGTGCTGACGCCCACGGACCAGGGGGTGCCGGTGGTGGCCGCCGTACAGGTGGTGCGGGGGAAGGGCGACGACCAGGAGACGGCGTTCATCCCCGCCGCGCGAGCCGTGGGCACGCGCGCGACGTCGGCCGGCAACACCGTGAAGGGCGTGACCCTGTCGCTGGCCGCCCCGGGGGAGTCGGCGCAGGTCAAGGTCACGGCGTCGGCGGGCACCGAGGGAGGCACGACGGTGTCGAAGACGTACTCGGTCAAGTCGGGCACGACGCAGGACGTCGAGGTACCGGTGCCGAGCGGCCTGAAGGGAACGTACGCGCTCACGGTGGAGCGGGTGTCGGGCGGCCTCGTCTACGCGTCCCGGACCCTTACCGCGCCCCAGGGTGACGTCCCGGCCTTCACGGTCCAGACCCTGCCCGACGACCGGGGGATGGTGGCCGTACCGGAGGCGGAGCAGGATCTGTCGGTGCTGCAGAAGTAGGCGACGCCGGTCGCCCGTGCCGCGTCCGGTCAGTCCTCGCCGTACCGCGGATCCACCGTCTCCGGCGTCAGACCGAGCAGCTCGGCGACCTGTTCGACCACGACCTCGTGGACCAGCGCGGCCCGCTCGTCGCGGCCCTTGGTGCGGATCTCGACGGGACGCCGGTAGACGACGACCCGCGCGGGACGCCCCTCACGGGCCGGAATCGTGCCGCCGAGCGGTACCGCCTCGTCGTTCCAGGCCCTCCCGGGCCCGTCCAGCCTCGGTACTTCGAGGACGAGGAAATCGATCTCGGCAAGCTGCGGCCACCGCCGCTCCAGGCGCTCCACGGAGTCCTGCACCAGATCCGCGAACGCCTCGGCACGGCTCGCCGCGAGCGGCACCTGAGGGGGCGCGATCGGACCGCGCATGCCCCGTCCGTGACGATCACGGCGGCGGGGCCCGGGGGCGGCGGCGCGGGGCGGTACTCGGTTGTCCATCACTGGTGAAGCGTAGTCCTCGCGCGAGGCGTGTGCCCGGCCTCCACACGGCATTCCGGACCTTCACCCGCCTCCGTACGGCATGTCGCAGGATGACCAATCCAGCCAAGATTGGGCTCGATTCCTTATCCCTCCAAGACCGGCGATCACGAGGCAATTGGTGGTGTTTGTGTGCGGTGTTGACCGGTTTCGTGTTCGTACGAGACACCGGGCAGGCGTGTCCGCGCAGGTCAGCCGGGTGTGTCGGAAGAGACCTGTGGGACGATTCACAGCACGACACGGTGGAGTGACCTGGTGGAGAGTCGTCGCGGCCCGCTCAAGAGTGCGGTACCGTCCAACGTCGTGAGCCCTGTACGTCGCTGTTCGCGCACCGCTTGCGGCCGTCCCGCCGTAGCGACGCTGACGTACGTCTACGCCGACTCGACCGCGGTCCTCGGCCCGCTCGCCACCTACGCGGAACCCCACTGCTACGACCTGTGCGCCGAGCACTCCGAGCGCCTCACCGCCCCCCGCGGCTGGGAGGTCGTCCGGCTCCTCGACGGCTCCGCTCCGGCCCGCCCCAGCGGCGACGACCTGGAAGCGCTCGCCAACGCCGTGCGCGAGGCCGCCCGGCCCCAGGAGCGCGCCGCGCAGGCCGGCGGCGGTGGCCGCGCGGCGGACCCGATGGAGGTCGCGCGCCGCGGCCACCTGCGGGTTCTGCGTTCGCCCGACAACTGAGCGCCTGGTTCGGTCCCCCCTCATTTTGTTGAATGCTGCACGCCCCATTGACTCGGGCTTGTCGCGGACACGACCATTCCGTCACCCGTGAGAAATCGCTTTCCGCATCGCGGAATCCGGGGAGGCGTTTGTGTACGTGCAGGAACTGGAGCCCGTCGCCGACTCACTCAGCCTGTCCGCCCTGGCGGCTGCCCTACCCCTCGTGATCGTCCTGGTCCTGCTCGGCGGCGTCCGCATGAAGGCCCACCTGGCGGGCCTCACGGGCCTGTTGGCGGCCGTTCTCGTCGCCTGGCTCGCGTACGGCATGCCGCTGGAGCAGACGATCTCCAGCGCCACCCAGGGCGCGGCGTTCGGGCTCTTCCCCATCCTGTGGATCGTCGTCAACGCCCTGTGGGTGTACCGGATGACCGTCCGCACCCGGCACTTCGACATCCTGCGCCGGTCGTTCGGGCGGCTGTCCGACGACCCGCGCATCCAGGCGCTCGTCGTCGCCTTCTGCTTCGGTGCCCTGCTGGAAGCGCTTGCCGGGTTCGGCGCGCCGGTCGCGATCTGCTCGGTGATGCTCGTCGCCCTCGGCTTCGAACCGGTACGGGCCGCGATCGTCGCGCTGGTCGCCAACACCGCGCCGGTTGCCTTCGGCGCCATGGGCACGCCGGTGGTGACGCTCGCTCAGGTCACGGGGCTGCCCCTGGAGGACGTCGCGTCCGTGGTGGGGCGTCAGACCCCGCTGCTGGCCCTGGTGGTGCCGCTGGTACTGGTGGGCCTCGTGGACGGGCGGCGCGGGCTGCGCGAGACCTGGGTCCCGGCCGTGGTGTGCGGAATCGCTTTCGCCGTCGCGCAGTTCGCCGCCTCGAACTACCTCTCCGCGCAACTCGCCGACATCGCCGCCGCCTTGGCGGGCGCGGGCGCCCTGGTCGCCGTACCGCAGGCGCGCAGACCCGCCACCGAGCCCGTACGCGCGTCCGTGCTGACCGGCGTTCGGAGCGAGGAGTTGGACGAGCAGGACCCGCGCGCGGAGGTCGTGCGGGCCTACGCGCCGTACGCGCTGATCGTGGCCGTCTTCTCGGTGGCGCAGATCCCGGTGGTGAAGGACTGGCTGGCCCGGGCGACGCAGGCCTACGACTGGCCCTTCCTGGACGTCGTCGACCCGGACGGGGAGCGGGTCGGCGGCAACGTGTTCACCTGGCCGATCGTGTCCACCGGCGGCACGCTCGTGCTGCTCGCGGGAGTGTGCACGGCGGTCGTGATCGGGGTGCACGCGCGCGTGGCGGTCAAGGAGTGGCTCGCGACGGTGTACGAACTGCGCTTCGCGATCCTGACGGTGACCTCCGTGCTGGCCCTCGCGTACGTCATGAACCTCTCCGGACAGGCGGCCACCATTGGTCACTTCGTCGCGGCCGCCGGCGCGGGGCTCGCGTTTCTGTCGCCGGTCCTGGGGTGGTTCGGGGTCGCCGTGTCCGGGTCGGACACCTCGGCCAACGCCCTCTTCGGGGCGCTGCAGGTGACCGCCGCGCGCGAGTCGGGGCTGTCACCGGAGCTGCTGGCAGCCGCCAACAGCTCGGGCGGCGTCCTCGGCAAGATGATCTCCCCGCAGAACCTCACCATCGCCTGCGCCGCTGTCGGGCTCGCGGGCCGCGAGGGGGACCTGCTGCGCAAGGTACTGCCCTGGAGCCTGGCGCTGCTGCTCGTGATGTGTCTGATCGTGGTCGGTCAGAGTTCACCGGTGCTCGGCTGGATGCTGCCCTGACCTGAGGGTTACGGCTGGGAGTCCAGTTTCGGTCAGCACAGGTCGTTGTCAGCGGGGGCGGGTAGTTTGGGGTCACCGATAGGACTTCCAGGAGGGTTGGCCGTGGCTGCTGATCTGTCGCAGATCGTGAAGGCGTACGACGTCCGCGGAGTCGTTCCCGACCAGTGGGACGAGCCGCTGGCCGAGCTCTTCGGGGCGGCCTTCGCCCAGGTGACCGGCGCCGACGCGATCGTGATCGGGCACGACATGCGGCCCTCGTCCCCCGGTCTGTCGCGCGCCTTCGCGCGCGGGGCGGCGGCACGCGGCGTCGACGTCACCGAGATCGGCCTGTGCTCCACCGACCAGCTGTACTACGCCTCGGGCGCGCTGAACCTGCCGGGCGCCATGTTCACGGCCTCGCACAACCCGGCCAAGTACAACGGCATCAAGATGTGCCGCGCGGGCGCCGCCCCGGTCGGCCAGGACACCGGCCTCACCGAGATCCGCGAACTCGCCGAGCAGTGGAGCGAGTCGGGCGCCCCCGAGCCGACGGAGAAGCAGGGAACGATCACGCAGCGCGACACGTTGGAGGACTACGCGGCCCACCTGCGCTCGCTCGTCGACCTGACCTCCACCCGCCCTCTGAAGGTCGTTGTCGACGCGGGCAACGGCATGGGCGGCCACACGGTCCCCACGGTCTTCGCGGGCCTGCCCCTTGACCTCGTGCCGATGTATTTCGAGCTGGACGGCACGTTCCCCAACCACGAGGCCAACCCCTGGACCCGGCCAACATCGTCGACCTCCAGGAGCGCGTGCGCGCCGAGGGCGCCGACCTCGGCATCGCCTTCGACGGCGACGCCGACCGCTGCTTCGTCGTCGACGAGAACGGCGACCCGGTCTCGCCGTCCGCGATCACCGCCCTGGTCGCCGCGCGCGAGCTGGCCAAGCACGGCGGCGAGGGCGTCGTCATCCACAACCTGATCACGTCGTGGACGGTCCCGGAGGTAGTGAAGGAGAGCGGCGGTACGCCGGTCCGCACCCGCGTCGGCCACTCCTTCATCAAGGCCGAGATGGCCCGCACCGGCGCGATCTTCGGCGGCGAGCACTCCGCGCACTACTACTTCCGCGACTTCTGGAACGCCGACACGGGCATGCTGGCCGCCCTCCACGTCCTGGCGGCCCTCGGTGGTCAGGAGGGCCCCCTGTCCTCCCTGGTCGACCAGTACGACCGTTACGCCGGCTCCGGCGAGATCAACTCCACCGTCGACGACCAGCAGGCCCGCCTCGCCGCGATCCGCTCCGCTTACGAGGGCCGCGAGGGTGTCACGCTGGACGACCTGGACGGCCTCACCGTCTCCACCGCCGACTGGTGGTTCAACGTCCGCCCCTCCAACACGGAGCCGCTGCTGCGGCTGAACGCGGAGGCGCGCGACGAGGCCACGATGGCGAAGGTGCGCGACGAGGCGCTCGCGATCATCAGGGGCTGAGTTTCGCCGGGGTGGGTTCAGCCGCCGCGGCGGGACTGTGCGCCGCGCGGCGAGTCGACCGGGTGCGGGTGATCGGTGGCTGGTCAGGCGGTTCCCTGGGGTGTTGCGGCCGGCCCGACCCACCCCACACGGTAATGCCGTGCACATGGCAGCACCGGCCCACCGGAACACCGCCGCGGCGACCCCTGCGGCGGTACCCTGACCAGGCGTAACCCACGACCGTCGTACCCGATCCCACCCTGAAGGAATTCCCATGCCGCTCGAAGCCGGCCTCCTTGAGATCCTGGCCTGCCCCGCCTGCCACGCCCCCCTCACGGAGCAGGACGCCGAGCTGATCTGCGCCGGCCAGGACTGCGGCCTGGCCTACCCCATCCGCGACGGCATCCCCGTCCTCCTCGTCGACGAGGCCCGCCGCCCGGCGTAAACCCCCGTAGACGCCCGCGCGGCCCGGCCCGCGCAGGACAGGACCCGCCGCCCGCACAACCGACGACCCGGCGTTCGGAGGCTGCCGCCCATGCTCGACGAATCGCTGCTCGACTCCCCGGAGGGCCTCGCCGAGGCCGACCAGCGCGGCCTGCTGCGCGGCGCCGCCGAGGCCGGTGCCCGCGTCCGCACCGCCGCGCGGCACGCCACCGAGGCCGGAGTCGGGGAGCTGAAACCCGACGGCCGGCCGCGCGCGGTCCTCATCGCCGGCCCCGGCGCCGCCGCCACCCACGCAGCCGACCTGCTCGGCACGCTGGCCGGCCCCGGCAGCCCGGTCACCCGCCTCGCCCCCACCGGCGTCGCTCCCGCCGCGGGCGCCCTGCGCTGGGAGCTGCCCGGCTGGGCCGGCTCGGTCGACCTCCTGCTGATCGCCACCCCGGACGGCACCGAACCTGGCCTGTCCCTGCTCGCCGACCAGGCCTACCGCCGCGGCTGCGCGGTCGCCGCCGTCGCCCCGGCCGGCACCCCGCTCGCCGATGCCGTCGCAGGCGCCGCCCACGGCCTCTTCGTACCGATGGCGACCGCCCCGTACGAGCAGGACGAACCCCTCGCCGCGTCCGCCCCCGGCGTCCTGTGGGCGCTGCTCACCCCGCTGCTCGCGTTGCTGGACCGCATCGGGCTGCTCACCGCCGGGCCCGACGCGCTGGAGAAGGTCGCCGACCGCCTCGACCACATCGCCGAACGCTGCGGGCCGGCCATCGCGACGTACAGCAACCCTGCCAAGACCCTCGCCGCCGAACTCGCCGACGCACTCCCGGTGATCTGGACGGAGGGCACGTCCGCCGGCCCGGCCGGCCGCCGTTTCGCCGCCGCGCTCGCCGAACTGTCCGGCCGTCCCGCCGTCGTGGCCGAACTCCCCGAGGCGCTCGCCGCGCACAGCGCCCTGCTCGCCGGCCCGCTCGCCGCCAGCGCCGACCCCGACGACTTCTTCCGCGACCGCGTGGAGGAGCCGCCCGCCCTGCACGCGCGCGTGGTGCTGCTTCGCGACCGCCCCATCGGAGGCCTCACCGCCGCCCCCGGCGCCCGTGACCTGGCCCTCAGCCACGACACGCCGATCAGCGAACTCGAACCGGACGCCGGTGGCGAACTGGAGACCCTCTCCGAACTGATCGCCATCACGGATTTCGCCGCCGTTTACCTGGCGCTCGCCTCGAGGGCCTGATCTGGCTCAGGACGCCCCGACCTCCGTACGCGAGGAGAACCGGCGCCCGTACGCGAAGAAAACCGACGTTGTACGAACGTCGTACGCACGTCCTACGTACTGAGAACGCACGTCTACGTACTGAGAACGGCAGAGAGAACCGCATGGACCGCCTCGACAACACCATCCGCCCCTACGCCTGGGGCTCCACCACCGCGATCCCGCAGCTGCTCGGCGTCGAGCCGAGCGGCGAACCGCAGGCGGAGATGTGGATGGGTGCCCACCCGGGCGCACCCTCGCGCACCGACCGCGGCACGCTCGTCGACGTCATCGCGGCCGCCCCCGAGAAGGCGCTCGGCGCGGCCGCCGTGGCCAAGTTCGGCCCGCGCCTGCCCTTCCTCCTCAAGATCCTCGCCGCGGGCGCCCCGCTCTCCCTCCAGGTGCACCCCGACCTGGAGCAGGCCAGGGCCGGCTACGAGGAGGAGGAGCGCCGGGGCGTCCCCGTGGACGCCCCGCACCGCAACTACAGGGACGCCAACCACAAGCCGGAACTGATCTGCGCGCTCACCGAGTTCGACGGCCTGTGCGGCTTCCGCGACCCGCGCCAGGCCGCCGACCTGCTCGACGGCCTCGGCGTCGACTCCCTCAAGCCGTACGTCGACCTGCTGCACGCCCACCCCGAGGACGCGGCGCTGCGCGAGGTCCTCACCGCCGTCCTCACCGCGGACCCCGAGGAGATGGCCCGCACGGTCGCCGAGACCACCGCCGCCTGCGCGCGTCTCGGCGGCGCCTACGCCCCGTACACCGACCTCGCCCACCACTACCCGGGCGACCCCGGCGTGATCGCCGCGATGCTGCTCAACCACGTCCGCCTGCAGCCCGGCGAGGCCCTGTACCTCGGCGCCGGCATCCCCCACGCCTACCTCAACGGCCTCGGCGTGGAGATCATGGCCAACTCCGACAACGTCCTGCGCTGCGGCCTGACCCCCAAGCACATCGACGTCCCCGAACTCCTGCGCATCGTCCGCTTCGAGCCGAGCGACCCCGGGGTGCTGCGCCCCGAAGCCTCCCCGGACGGCGAGGAGGTCTACGAGACCCCCATCGACGAGTTCCGGCTGTCGCGGTACGTCCTCCCGGAGGGCGGCGGCACCCACGACCTCACACGCGCGACCCCGCAGATCCTGCTCTGCACGGCGGGCTCGGTCCGGACGGGCGAGCACGAGCTGAAGCCCGGCCAGTCCGTCTTCGTAGCGGCAGGCGAAAAGGCCGAAGTATCCGGTACGGGCACGTTGTTCCGGGCGACCGTCGTGGCCTGATCCAACGGGTGTGGAGACCTGGCGCGCCGTTGTCGGACCGGGCTGCAACAATGGCCCACCGGCAAAGGACCGGCAAAGCCCGCGAGCGGGCGAGGCCCTGGTGGACGGCGTACGAAGGGACAACGCGAACACATGAGCGCGTCAGGCGGCACCAAAGCGATCGTGGCGGCACTGCTCGCCAACCTCTCGATCGCGGTAGCGAAGTTCGTGGCGTTCCTCTTCAGTGGCTCGTCCTCGATGCTGGCCGAGTCGGTGCACTCGGTGGCCGACTCCGGCAACCAGGGCCTGCTGCTGCTCGGCGGCAAGAAGGCCCAGCGCGAGGCGACCCCGCAGCACCCGTTCGGCTACGGCCGCGAGCGGTACATCTACGCCTTCCTCGTCTCGATCGTCCTGTTCTCCGTCGGTGGCATGTTCGCCATCTACGAGGGCTACGAGAAGATCAAGCACCCGCACGAGATCGAGCACTGGTACTGGCCGGTCGGCGTCCTGGTCTTCGCGATCATCGCCGAGACGTTCTCCTTCCGGACGGCCATCAAGGAGTCCAACGTTCTGCGCGGCCGGAAGTCCTGGAAGGAGTTCGTCCGCCACGCCAAGGCGCCCGAGCTGCCGGTCGTCCTGCTGGAGGACCTCGGCGCGCTGGTCGGCCTGATCCTCGCCCTCGGCGGCGTCGGCCTGGCCCTGATCACCGGCGACAGCGTCTGGGACGGCATCGGCACCCTGTGCATCGGCGTCCTGCTCATCCTGATCGCGCTCGTTCTGGCCGCCGAGACCAAGTCGCTGCTGCTCGGCGAGGCGGCCGGCGTCGAGGACGTCAAGAAGATCGAGACCTCGGTCGTCGACGGCGAAACGGTCACCGGCATCATCCACATGCGCACGCTCCACCTCGGTCCCGAGGAGCTCCTGGTCGCCGCCAAGATCGCCGTCCGCCACGACGGCACGGCCACCGAGATCGCCTCCGCCATCGACGCCGCCGAGGCCCGCGTCCGCGAGGCCGTCCCGATCGCCCGCGTCATCTACCTGGAGCCGGACATCTACAGCGAGGCCGAGGCAGCCAAGGGCCCGGACCGGGCAGCGACGCCGGGCGGCCCGACCCAGGCCCCCGGCCACTGACCTCTTCGGCGTTATTACGCCCCGGGGGCCCGCCGAGTGTTCGGCGGGCCCCCGATTCGTTGTGCAGGACTTGTCGTGCGGGTTGTACGGGTTGTACGGGTTGTACGGTTGTACGGCTTGTTGTGCAGGGCTTGTTGTACGGGACTCGGCGCCGCCCGCCCCGACAAAAGCCGCAGCTACTCGACCTCGCGCAGCACGCCCAGTACCGCCCCTTCATCCGGCGCCGCCAGCAACCGCTCCCGGAACCCGGCGTCCATCAGCTTCCGCGACAGCAGCGCCAGAATCCGCAGATGCTCATCGCCAGCCGCAGCCTCGGGTACGGCGATCATGAACACGAGCCTCGCCTTCGTACCGTCCAGCGAGCCCCACTCCACGCCCTCGTCCGACCGTGCGAAACCGACGACCGGCGCGGTCACCGCGTCCGTCTTGGCGTGCGGGATCGCGATCTCCTCACCGAGCCCGGTCGTGCCCTGCTCCTCGCGCCGCAGCGCCGTCCGCACCAGCTCGTCCACGTCGGCAACCTTGCCGCTCCGCCCCAGCAGCCCCGCCATCTCACGGATGGCGGCGTCCTTGTCCGCCGCGTCGAGCCGCACCCGAACGGTCTGCCCGGTCAGATAGCCGGAGAGGACCTCGCCCTCCGCGACATGCGCACCGGCGGCCGACTCGGCCTTCGCGGCGTGTGCATCGCCAGCAGGCTCGGTCTTCGCAGCGTGCGCATCACCAGCTGGCTCGGTCTTCGCGGTGTGTGCATCGCCGGCCGGCTCGGGCTTCGCGGCGTGTGCACTGCCGGCTGGCTGGGTCTTCGCGGCGTGTGCACTGCCGGCCGGCTCGGCCTTCGCAGCGTGTGGGCTGCCGGACGGCTCTGCCTCCGAGGTGTGTGCATCGCCGGACGCCTCGGCCTCCGCTTCGCCGGACCCGCCCGTCTCCGCCGGACGGGAGCCCTTCGTCGGCTCGGCAACCCGGCTCCCACCCGAAGCCGGGGCCTTGGCCACTGCCTCTCCGGATACGACGCCCCCCGCACCCGGCGTCGCCACGCCCGCCCCGACGAGCGCGGCCTCGGGCCCGGCGGCGAACCCGCCCCCACCCGGCGCCTCTCCGGGCCGCGCCTCCTGCCCTCGCTTGCGCTCGCCGATACCGACCAGGCCAACAGTCGTCACCGCGGTCACCGCGGTTCCGATCAGTACCGCCACGAAGAACATCGGCACCCCGCTCACCGCACCCAGCACCGCCACGATCGGCCCACCGTGCGGCACCGCGTCCTCCACCCCGGCCAGCCCCGCGACCGCACCGGCCACCGCGCCACCCAGCATGTTCGCCGGAATCACCTGCGCCGGCCGTGCCGCCGCGAACGGGATCGCGCCCTCGGAGATGCCGAAGCAGCCCATGAACAGCGAGGCCAGCCCGGTCTCCCGCTCCTGCTCGGTGTAGAGCCGCTTACGTATCAGCGTGGCGAGCCCCTGCCCCAGCGGCATCACCGGGATCGCCGCCGCACACATGCCCATCACGGCCTGGTTGCCGGTCGCGATGAGCCCCGCGCCGAACAGAAACGCAGTCTTGTTGACCGGCCCACCCATGTCGAACGCGATCATCAGCCCCAGGATCGCGCCGAGCAGGATCGCGCTCGTACCGGTCATCCCGCCGAGCCAGCTGGTCAGATGCTCGAACACCCAGGAAATCGGCCGGCCGATGACATAGATGAAGAACAGCCCCAGCACCGAGGTCGCCACAATCGGTATCACGATGATCGGCATGATCGGCTGCACGAACTTCGGCACCCGGACCTTCTTGATCCACAACACCAGATACCCGGCGAGGAACCCGGTCACGATCGCTCCGATGAAGCCCGCCCCCGCCTTGGAGTCGTACAACTCACCGGTGTCGGCGATCCAACCGCCGATCATGCCGGGCACCAGCGCGGGCCGGTCGCCGATCGCGTAGGCGATATAGCCGGAGAGGATCGGCACCATCAGCGTGAAGCCGATGACACCGATGTTGTTCACGTCCATCCAGAAGGAGTCCTCCGGGATGACCAGACCACCGGACGGATCCGTGTTCCCGCCCAACGAGAGCGAGATCGCGATCAGCAACCCGCCGACCACCACGAACGGAATCATGTAACTGACCCCGTTCATCAGCGCCTTGTACGCGACGCTCCGCTCCTTGCCGCCACCGGCCGACTCCGCCGCGGCGTCGCCCCTCCCGGTGTGCACCGGAGCCGAGAGCACCTGCTCGATCAGCCGCTCGGGATGCCGGATGCCCTCCGCGACCCCGACCGTCAGGACCCGCTTGCCGACGAATCGGCTCAGATCCACGTCCTTGTCCGCGGCGACGATAATGCCGTCAGCGAGTCTGACATCGTTGTCATCGAGGACGTTCTCAGCCCCGATGGAACCCTGCGTCTCCACCTTCATCTCGACACCGCGGCTCTCGGCAGTCTGTGCGAGCTTCTCCGCCGCCATGTACGTGTGTGCAATCCCGGTCGGGCACGCGGTCACCGCCAGCAGCCTCAGCTGCCCGCGCTCGTCACCGCCGCCCGTGGGGGGAGGGCCGGCCGGACTCGTCACGTCGTTCTCCTTACACGTTCGTCACACGGAACGTCGTCCCGGACGCCCCGCACGTTCGACCGGATGCCCCGATCACCCCGCATCCTGCAACACCCGCCCCACCACTCCAAGGCCCGCACCCGAAGCGAACAGCCCTGCTTGTCCCTCTATGTCGCTGAATATCCCCTCCTTCATTTCTGCACTGTCGCCGCCGTCACGGCACTCCGTTGCCCGCCGTGACCAGTTGCCTTGATCGGCGTGAATTGTTCGTAGGTGGGCTGGGGGCGGCTGGACCGCCCGGTGTAGCTTGGGACGGAGTCAGACGTCGCTGCTGATGGCGGTCGGGCGGTCCCCAGTGGACCGGCCGAGGGAGAGAGGGCCTCCGACGGACTGCGCTGCGCGCACGCGGGCATGCCTGGGTGCTCTTCGGGCACCCTTGTGTCCGCCGCCGCGCAGATCAGCCGTACCCACCTCGACCCAACCACCGAGGAGCAGCCCGTAATGACCACTGTCGAGAACCGACAGGACTTCAAGGTCGCCGACCTCTCCCTGGCCGAGTTCGGCCGCAAGGAGATCACCCTCGCCGAGCACGAGATGCCGGGCCTGATGGCGATCCGCAGGGAGTACGCCGAGGCACAGCCCCTCAAGGGCGCCCGCGTCACCGGCTCCCTGCACATGACCGTGCAGACCGCCGTGCTCATCGAGACCCTGGTCGCCCTGGGCGCGCAGGTCCGCTGGGCGTCCTGCAACATCTTCTCCACCCAGGACCACGCGGCCGCCGCCATCGCCGTCGGCCCGAACGGCACGCCCGACAACCCGCAGGGCGTCCCGGTCTTCGCCTGGAAGGGCGAGACCCTGGAGGAGTACTGGTGGTGCACGGAGCAGGCCCTGACCTGGCCGAACACCCCCACTGGCGGCCCCAACATGATCCTGGACGACGGCGGTGACGCCACCCTCCTCGTCCACAAGGGCGTCGAGTACGAGAAGGACGGCAAGGTCCCCTCGCCCGACACCGCCGAGTCCGACGAGCACCGCGTCATCCTCGAGCTGCTCACCCGCACGGTGAGCGAGAGCCCGCAAAAGTGGACCCAGCTGGCCTCCGAGATCCGCGGCGTGACCGAGGAGACCACGACGGGCGTCCACCGCCTGTACGAGATGCACCGCGACGGCACCCTCCTGTTCCCGGCGATCAACGTCAACGACGCGGTCACCAAGTCGAAGTTCGACAACAAGTACGGCTGCCGCCACTCCCTGGTCGACGGCATCAACCGCGCCACCGACACCCTGATCGGCGGCAAGACCGCGGTCGTCTGCGGCTACGGCGATGTGGGCAAGGGCTGCGCGGAGTCCCTGCGCGGGCAGGGCGCCCGCGTGATCGTCACCGAGATCGACCCGATCTGCGCCCTCCAGGCCGCGATGGACGGCTACCAGGTCACGACCCTCGACGAGGTCGTCGACAAGGCCGACATCTTCATCACCACGACCGGCAACAAGGACATCATCATGGCCTCGGACATGGCCAAGATGAAGCACCAGGCGATCGTGGGCAACATCGGCCACTTCGACAACGAGATCGACATGGCCGGCCTCGCCAAGTTCCCCGGCATCGTCAAGGACGAGATCAAGCCGCAGGTCCACACCTGGACCTTCGCGGACGGCAAGAAGATCATCGTCCTCTCCGAAGGCCGCCTGCTGAACCTGGGCAACGCCACCGGTCACCCGTCGTTCGTGATGTCCAACTCCTTCGCGGACCAGACCCTGGCCCAGATCGAGCTGTTCACCAAGCCCGACGAGTACCCGACCGACGTCTACGTGCTGCCCAAGCACCTGGACGAGAAGGTCGCCCGTCTCCACCTCGACGCGCTCGGCGTGAAGCTGACCACGCTCCGCCCCGAGCAGGCCGACTACATCGGCGTCAAGGTCGAGGGCCCGTTCAAGCCGGACCACTACCGCTACTGAGTCCACAGCCGGCCCGCTGAGCCGCGCGCCCGTGCACTGACGCACGGCTCAGCAGCAGGTCCTTGGAGGCAGGCCCCCGCACCCCCGTGCCGGGGGCCTGCCTCTTTGTCCGGACCAGCTGTCACGGAACCAGCTGTCACCGACTTGTCGCGGCACCGGCCAGCCCGTCACACCCCAGGACCCTCATGCCCCGCGGCCGCTATTCGCTCCACGATCCGCACGATCACACCCCCCTCGCAGAAGAACACTTCCACTGCGCCCCCGGCCCGTCCGGCTGGCGCTACGTCTCCCAGCTGACCACCCCCTCGGGCGATCACCGCGGCTCCGTCGACCTCGCCCTCGACGAACTCGGCCGCCCCATCCGTCTCGAACTCCACGCGGCAGGCTGGCAGGTGCGCGGTGCCGCTCTCGACGGCGTCACCTGGGTCCGTACCGACCCCACCGGCACCGATGCCACAGAAGGCAATGTGCGCGCCCACGCCTTCACCGGCACCTCCCCCGCGTTCCTCATCGCCACCACCCGTCTGCTGCGCCTCACCCCTTCCAGCTCCGCAACCCGCGTACGCCTCGTCGCCTTCACAGACCCGGTCCTCGCCCCGCGCACCGTGGACCAGTCCTGGGCGCTGCTGAAAAGAGAAGCACACGGCACTGACAACGACCCCCTGACCGTGGACGAGTACCAGGTCACAGCCCTGGATACCGGCGAGCAGCACGTCGTGCACATCGCCGGAGACGTGGTGCTCGCGGCTCCCGGCATCGAGCTTGAGGACCTGGACTCACCGCCGTCTGTGTTCTCGTGAGCGGGCTGCCCGATGGGGAGGTGGAGGTCGGGCTCGGTCGGGTTGTTGGGATGGTTTGGCGTGCTGAGCGGCCCGAGAACGGCCAGAAGGCTGAGACCAGAAGGCTTAGAAAGGAGCTGAGGCACTGAACTCACGCAGTGCACCGAGGCCCGGACTGTGCGGCCTCGGCGGGATTACGCGGGCGGCACGAATCCGGTCGCGGGAGGATCCGTGTCGGCCGACTGCCCGTCTTGCGCGTTCTGCTGCGACCCGGGCGGCGACGCCTGCGCCGGGCTGTCGGGACGGCGGTCGGACTGCACTGCTTCATATCGGGGCTGCGCTGCCGCAGAGACCTGCCCGACAGATGGCGGAGCGGTAGGAGTGGCAGGAGTGGCGATGGAGGGATACGAGGGCGCTGCGCCACCCCCGTACTGCCCATCACCGCCAGGCCCATGGGCGCCGGCAGCCCCGTTCGCGTGGGCACGCCGGATCTCCCGCGCCTGTCGCTCCTGTACCACCGCCGCTAGATAGGCGGCCGCCGGTATCCCCGGCGGCACCGGAGCGCCCGTCCGCTCCGCGAGATCGGCGGCGAGCCGTTCCGCCATGGCACCGCCCACCTGGGGGTCAAGCTGCTGCATCCGCGTCAGGTACTGCCGTATGGCCAGCCACAGCCCGTCAGGAACCGCCGACAGATCAAGCCCCGAAAAGCGTCCGGCGAGCCAAGGCGGCGGCGGAGGCACAAAACGCATGCGGGCAGTGGGTATCCGTTCCCTTACGACCAGAGTCCCCGCGAAGACATCCCCGAGCCGACGCCCTCGCTCCGACACCAGCGAAGCGATACAGGCAATGACACCGAGCGTCAGCAGGATCTCGACCACGCCAATGGCCCCTCGCACCAGCGCATGCCGGAAACGGATCGGCCCGCCGTCGTCACGTACCACCCGCAGCCCGAACGCCATCTTCCCCAGCGACCGCCCGTGGCTGAGCGTCTCCACGGCGATCGGCGCACCCACCAGAACCAGCAGAAACGTTGCGATGGAGATCGCGATCCGAGCAGCCTCGTCCAGGGAGGCCGTCGAGATCACCAGCACCATGGTCACGATCATGTACGCGGTAAGGGCCACAACCAGATCGAGCAGGACTGCCAGCGCCCTGCTGGGCAACCTCGCAGGGCGCAACTCCAGAGCCACCGCCTCGCCCGTCACCAGCTCACTCACGCCCGTCGTCCTTCCCCTGGCCTGCCCCGAGAACCGTCAGTCTGCCAAGCTGAGGGCACCGAGCATCGCAGTACGACAAGCCGATACTCACGACGGGCCCGCCGACGAGCAGCCGAGGAGCAGGCAAACCGATGGACCTCGACGTCTTCGTCTCCGCCCACCGAGCGGAATGGGACCGCCTGGAGGGCCTGCTCCGGCGCCAGCGTCGCCTCACCGGCGCCGAGACCGACGAACTCGTCGCGCTCTACCAGCGCACTGCCACTCATCTTTCCCTGATCCAGTCCAGCGCACCCGATCCACAGCTGACGGGGCGCCTCAGCCAACTGGTGGCACGCGCGCGTAGTGCGGTGACAGGCACCCGACGCGCCTCCTGGCGCGATGTCACCCGCTTCCTCGCCTACGGCTTCCCAGCCGCCGTCTACCGATCCCGCCACTGGTGGGTTCCCACCGCTCTGCTGTCGACTCTCGTCGCGGCGCTCCTCGGCTGGTGGATCGGTACGCACCCAGAAGTCCAGGCCACCATCGCTGCACCCAGCGAACTGCGCGAGCTCACCCGCCCCGGTGGCGAGTACGAGAGCTACTACTCCACCCACCCCGCGGCATCCTTCGCGGCGCGCGTGTGGACCAACAACGCCCAGGCAGCCACCATGTGCCTGGTCTTCGGCGTCTTCCTGGGCCTCCCTGTCCTCTGGATCCTCTTCCAGAACATGCTCAACCTGGGCATCGGCTTCGGACTGATGTCCTCGGCAGGCCGACTCGACACCTTCCTCGGTCTCGTCCTCCCGCACGGGTTGCTGGAGCTGACAGCAGTCTTTGTCGCCGCCGGCACGGGACTGCGGCTCGGCTGGACGGTGATCGACCCAGGACCACGTACGCGCCGCAGGGCCCTCGCCGAGGAGGGCCGCGCTGCCATCGGCATGGCGATCGGCCTTGCCCTGGTCCTCTTCGTCGCCGGCGCCATCGAAGGCTTCGTCACCCCGTCGGGCCTGCCGACCTGGGCCCGCATAGCCATCGGCGTTGTCGCCGAGCTCGCCTTCCTCGCGTACGTCTACGTGCTCGGACGGCGTGCCGCCCATGTCGGCGAGACGGGGGACTTGGACGCGGCCGAGCGCAGCGACACGATGCCGACTGCGGCCTGATGTGCGGACAGGCCTGCGGGACTGCTAGTCTCCTCTTCGCCCCACGGGAGCCGTTGACACGGACCATGTGGGGAGGTAGATTCAAACAGTTGCCTGGACTGGAGCTCATCCGGTCGGCACCTTGAGGACCTACCGCTTCTACGAACATCGCTTTCGAAGAAGCTCCCCGATGAATCGGAATGGACGGTCGGTCAACTCGGCCGGAAACCTCTGATAAAGTCGGAACCGCCGGAAAGGGAAACGCGAAAGCCGGAACCTGGAAAGCACCGAGGAAATCGGATCGAGAAAAGATCTGATAGAGTCGGAAACACCGAAGGGAAGCGCCCGGAGGAAAGCCGCGAGAGAGAATCTCCGGTGAGTACAAAGGAAGCGACCGTTCCTTGAGAACTCAACAGCGTGCCAAAAGTCAACGCCAGATATGTTGATACCCCGTCTCCGGTCATCATGACCGAGGCGAGGTTCCTTTGAAAAAACACAGCGAGGACGCTGTGAGCGTCGGGATTATTCCTCCCGGCGTTCCGCTCCCGTGTGTGTCACCGGATTACCGGTAAGCATTCACGGAGAGTTTGATCCTGGCTCAGGACGAACGCTGGCGGCGTGCTTAACACATGCAAGTCGAACGATGAAGCCCTTCGGGGTGGATTAGTGGCGAACGGGTGAGTAACACGTGGGCAATCTGCCCTGCACTCTGGGACAAGCCCTGGAAACGGGGTCTAATACCGGATATGAGAACCTTGGGCATCCTTGGTTCTGTAAAGCTCCGGCGGTGCAGGATGAGCCCGCGGCCTATCAGCTTGTTGGTGAGGTAATGGCTCACCAAGGCGACGACGGGTAGCCGGCCTGAGAGGGCGACCGGCCACACTGGGACTGAGACACGGCCCAGACTCCTACGGGAGGCAGCAGTGGGGAATATTGCACAATGGGCGAAAGCCTGATGCAGCGACGCCGCGTGAGGGATGACGGCCTTCGGGTTGTAAACCTCTTTCAGCAGGGAAGAAGCGAAAGTGACGGTACCTGCAGAAGAAGCGCCGGCTAACTACGTGCCAGCAGCCGCGGTAATACGTAGGGCGCAAGCGTTGTCCGGAATTATTGGGCGTAAAGAGCTCGTAGGCGGCTTGTCGCGTCGGTTGTGAAAGCCCGGGGCTTAACCCCGGGTCTGCAGTCGATACGGGCAGGCTAGAGTTCGGTAGGGGAGATCGGAATTCCTGGTGTAGCGGTGAAATGCGCAGATATCAGGAGGAACACCGGTGGCGAAGGCGGATCTCTGGGCCGATACTGACGCTGAGGAGCGAAAGCGTGGGGAGCGAACAGGATTAGATACCCTGGTAGTCCACGCCGTAAACGGTGGGCACTAGGTGTGGGCAACATTCCACGTTGTCCGTGCCGCAGCTAACGCATTAAGTGCCCCGCCTGGGGAGTACGGCCGCAAGGCTAAAACTCAAAGGAATTGACGGGGGCCCGCACAAGCGGCGGAGCATGTGGCTTAATTCGACGCAACGCGAAGAACCTTACCAAGGCTTGACATACACCGGAAACGGCCGGAGACGGTCGCCCCCTTGTGGTCGGTGTACAGGTGGTGCATGGCTGTCGTCAGCTCGTGTCGTGAGATGTTGGGTTAAGTCCCGCAACGAGCGCAACCCTTGTCCCGTGTTGCCAGCAGGCCCTTGTGGTGCTGGGGACTCACGGGAGACCGCCGGGGTCAACTCGGAGGAAGGTGGGGACGACGTCAAGTCATCATGCCCCTTATGTCTTGGGCTGCACACGTGCTACAATGGCCGGTACAATGAGCTGCGATACCGCGAGGTGGAGCGAATCTCAAAAAGCCGGTCTCAGTTCGGATTGGGGTCTGCAACTCGACCCCATGAAGTCGGAGTCGCTAGTAATCGCAGATCAGCATTGCTGCGGTGAATACGTTCCCGGGCCTTGTACACACCGCCCGTCACGTCACGAAAGTCGGTAACACCCGAAGCCGGTGGCCCAACCCCTTGTGGGAGGGAGCTGTCGAAGGTGGGACTGGCGATTGGGACGAAGTCGTAACAAGGTAGCCGTACCGGAAGGTGCGGCTGGATCACCTCCTTTCTAAGGAGCACTTCTCAGCCGGGCTTGCCCGGTTCAGAGGCCAGTACATCAGCGAACGTCTGATGCTGGTTGCTCATGGGTGGAACGTTGACTACTCGGCACACTTGACCTGCTTCTCTTCCTAGTACTGCTTCGGCGTGGAACGGAACGAGGAGGGGCGAGGGTGTCGGGCACGCTGTTGGGTGTCTGAGGGAATGAACTTTCCTCAGTTGCCGGTCCCAGTGCACTCGGGTCTGTTGGTCCGGGGTGATGGGTGGCTGGTCGTTGTTTGAGAACTGCACAGTGGACGCGAGCATCTGTGGCCAAGTTTTTAAGGGCGCACGGTGGATGCCTTGGCACCAGGAACCGATGAAGGACGTGGGAGGCCGCGATAGTCCCCGGGGAGTCGTCAACCAGGCTTTGATCCGGGGGTTTCCGAATGGGGAAACCCGGCAGTCGTCATGGGCTGTCACCCACTGCTGAACACATAGGCAGTGTGGAGGGAACGCGGGGAAGTGAAACATCTCAGTACCCGCAGGAAGAGAAAACAACCGTGATTCCGGGAGTAGTGGCGAGCGAAACTGGATGAGGCCAAACCGTATGCGTGTGAGACCCGGCAGGGGTTGCGTATGCGGGGTTGTGGGATCTCTCTTCCACGGTCTGCCGGCCGTGGGACGAGTCAGAAACCGTTGATGTAGGCGAAGGACATGCGAAAGGTCCGGCGTAGAGGGTAAGACCCCCGTAGTCGAAACGTCAGCGGCTCGTTTGAGAGACACCCAAGTAGCACGGGGCCCGAGAAATCCCGTGTGAATCTGGCGGGACCACCCGCTAAGCCTAAATATTCCCTGGTGACCGATAGCGGATAGTACCGTGAGGGAATGGTGAAAAGTACCCCGGGAGGGGAGTGAAATAGTACCTGAAACCGTGTGCCTACAAGCCGTGGGAGCGTCGGATGCAGCTTGCTGTGTCTCGTGACTGCGTGCCTTTTGAAGAATGAGCCTGCGAGTTTGCGGTGTGTTGCGAGGTTAACCCGGGTGGGGTAGCCGTAGCGAAAGCGAGTCCGAATAGGGCGTTTCAGTAGCGCGCTCAAGACCCGAAGCGGAGTGATCTAGCCATGGGCAGGTTGAAGCGGAGGTAAGACTTCGTGGAGGACCGAACCCACCAGGGTTGAAAACCTGGGGGATGACCTGTGGTTAGGGGTGAAAGGCCAATCAAACTCCGTGATAGCTGGTTCTCCCCGAAATGCATTTAGGTGCAGCGTCGTGTGTTTCTTGCCGGAGGTAGAGCACTGGATAGGCGATGGGCCCTACCGGGTTACTGACCTTAGCCAAACTCCGAATGCCGGTAAGTGAGAGCGCGGCAGTGAGACTGTGGGGGATAAGCTCCATGGTCGAGAGGGAAACAGCCCAGAGCATCGACTAAGGCCCCTAAGCGTACGCTAAGTGGGAAAGGATGTGGAGTCGCACAGACAACCAGGAGGTTGGCTTAGAAGCAGCCACCCTTGAAAGAGTGCGTAATAGCTCACTGGTCAAGTGATTCCGCGCCGACAATGTAGCGGGGCTCAAGCGTACCGCCGAAGTCGTGTCATTGACACATGTACCTCCAACGAGGGTGTTGATGGGTAGGGGAGCGTCGTCTGCCGGGTGAAGCAGCCGCGTAAGCGAGTTGTGGACGGTTGACGAGTGAGAATGCAGGCATGAGTAGCGATACAAACGTGAGAAACGTTTGCGCCGATTGACTAAGGGTTCCTGGGTCAAGCTGATCTGCCCAGGGTAAGTCGGGACCTAAGGCGAGGCCGACAGGCGTAGTCGATGGATAACCGGTTGATATTCCGGTACCCGCTGTGAAGCGTCAAACACTGAGCATCGTGATGCTAAGGCCGTGAAACCGCCGTGTGCGTCTTCGGACAAGCACGGAGTGGTGGAGCCGCCGGACCAAGCGGTTAGTAGGTGAGTGATGGGGTGACGCAGGAAGGTAGTCCATCCCGGGCGGTGGTTGTCCCGGGGTAAGGGTGTAGGACGTCAGGTAGGTAAATCCGCCTGGCATGTGTCTGAGACCTGATGCCGAGCCGATTGTGGTGAAGTGGATGATCCTATGCTGTCGAGAAAAGCCTCTAGCGAGTTTCATGGCGGCCCGTACCCTAAACCGACTCAGGTGGTCAGGTAGAGAATACCGAGGCGTTCGGGTGAACTATGGTTAAGGAACTCGGCAAAATGCCCCCGTAACTTCGGGAGAAGGGGGGCCACATCCGGTGACGGCACTTGCTGCTGGAGCTGGGGGTGGCCGCAGAGACCAGCGAGAAGCGACTGTTTACTAAAAACACAGGTCCGTGCGAAGCCGTAAGGCGATGTATACGGACTGACGCCTGCCCGGTGCTGGAACGTTAAGGGGACCGGTTAGCTCCATTTCGGTGGGGCGAAGCTGAGAACTTAAGCGCCAGTAAACGGCGGTGGTAACTATAACCATCCTAAGGTAGCGAAATTCCTTGTCGGGTAAGTTCCGACCTGCACGAATGGCGTAACGACTTCTCGACTGTCTCAACCATAGGCCCGGTGAAATTGCACTACGAGTAAAGATGCTCGTTTCGCGCAGCAGGACGGAAAGACCCCGGGACCTTTACTACAGTTTGATATTGGTGTTCGGTTCGGCTTGTGTAGGATAGCTGGGAGACTTTGAAACGCGGACGCCAGTTCGTGTGGAGTCGTCGTTGAAATACCAGTCTGGTCGTGCTGGATGTCTAACCTGGGTCCGTGATCCGGATCAGGGACAGTGTCTGATGGGTAGTTTAACTGGGGCGGTTGCCTCCTAAAGGGTAACGGAGGCGCCCAAAGGTTCCCTCAGCCTGGTTGGCAATCAGGTGTTGAGTGTAAGTGCACAAGGGAGCTTGACTGTGAGACCGACGGGTCGAGCAGGGACGAAAGTCGGGACTAGTGATCCGGCGGTGGCTTGTGGAAGCGCCGTCGCTCAACGGATAAAAGGTACCCCGGGGATAACAGGCTGATCTTCCCCAAGAGTCCATATCGACGGGATGGTTTGGCACCTCGATGTCGGCTCGTCGCATCCTGGGGCTGGAGTCGGTCCCAAGGGTTGGGCTGTTCGCCCATTAAAGCGGTACGCGAGCTGGGTTTAGAACGTCGTGAGACAGTTCGGTCCCTATCCGCTGTGCGCGTAGGAGTCTTGAGAAGGGCTGTCCCTAGTACGAGAGGACCGGGACGGACGAACCTCTGGTGTGCCAGTTGTTCTGCCAAGGGCATGGCTGGTTGGCTACGTTCGGGAGGGATAACCGCTGAAAGCATCTAAGCGGGAAGCCTGCTTCGAGATGAGGACTCCCACCCACTTGATGGGGTAAGGCTCCCAGTAGACGACTGGGTTGATAGGCCGGATATGGAAGCACGGTAACGTGTGGAGTTGACCGGTACTAATAGGCCGAGGGCTTGTCCTCAGTTGCTCGCGTCCACTGTGTTGGTTCTGAAACCACGAACAGCCGTTTCCGGTTGTCAGTTTCATAGTGTTTCGGTGGTCATAGCGTGAGGGAAACGCCCGGTTACATTCCGAACCCGGAAGCTAAGCCTTACAGCGCCGATGGTACTGCAGGGGGGACCCTGTGGGAGAGTAGGACGCCGCCGAACAATTATTGAGAAAACCCCGCATCTTCGGATGCGGGGTTTTCTGCATTTCAGGAGTTTTCAGGGGCCCGAGCCCCCGGGCTCCCGAATGCCCTGCCGGGGATCACAGGCGTCCCGATGTCTTGAGGGCCAGATACGCGTCCGCCAGCGTCGGCGCCAATTCTTCGGGCGTCGCGTCCACGACCGTAACGCCGTGTCGACGGAGTTGTTCGGCGGTGCGATGGCGTTCCGCTTGGGCTTGGGCGGCGGCTGCGGCGTCGTAGACCGACTCCAGGTGTCCGCGAGACGTTGCCATGCGGGCGATATGAGGGTCCGCCACTGAAGCCACGAGGACTGTGTGGCGTTGTGTGAGCTGAGGGAGGACGGGCAGCAGGCCCTCTTCCACCGGGGCGGCGTCGAGGGTGGTGAGCAGGACGATCAGGGAGCGCCGGGGGGCCGTTCGGAGTGCTGTGGCTGCGAGGCCTCGGGCGTCCGTTTCGATCAGTTCTGGTTCTAGGGCCGCCATGGCGTTGACGAGGGAGGGCAGAACGTCGCCTGCGGTGCGGCCCTGGACGAGGGCGCGTACCCGGCGGTCGTAGGCGAGCAGGTCGACGCGGTCGCCGGCGCGGGAGGCCAGGGCGGCCAGGAGCAGGGCTGCGTCCATGGAGGCGTCGAGGCGTGGCGCGTCACCCACTCGGCCGGCTGAGGTGCGGCCGGTGTCGAGGACCAGGAGGATATGGCGGTCGCGTTCGGGGCGCCAGGTCCGTACGGCGACCGTGGACTGGCGGGCTGTGGCGCGCCAGTCGATGGAGCGGGTGTCGTCGCCGGGGACGTACTCGCGCAGGCTGTCGAATTCTGTGCCCTCACCTCGTTGCAGGACGCTCGTGCGGCCGTCGAGTTCGCGGAGACGGGCGAGCTTCGACGGGAGGTGCTTGCGGCTGGTGAAGGGGGGCAGAACGCGTACCGTCCAGGGGACCTTGTGGGTGCCCTGGCGGGCGATGAGGCCCAGGGGGCCGTAGGAGCGGATCGTCACGCGGTCGGCCTGGCGGTCGCCGCGGCGCGTGGGGCGTAGGCGGGTCGTGATGCGGCGGCGTTCGCCTGCGGGGACCGTCAGGCGGTGGCGAGAAGCCGCGATCTCGGTGCCCGGCTGCCAACTGCTGGGCGGCCATGCGTCGCGGAGACGGGCGCGCAGGGGGCGACCGGACGGGTTGGTGACGGTGAGGGTGACGTCCGCGGTTTCGCCCAGGCGTACGGATGTGTCACCGGAGCGGGTCAGCCCCAGGTGCCGTACCGGCGCCGCGAGGGCGTAGTCGCAGGCGCAGGCGATGGCCAGGGGGCCGTTCACGGCCAGGATGCCTGTCCAGCTGGGGTCCCACAGGCCGACGGGCAGGGAGCCGAGGGCCGCGAGGAGTGCGGCGCGTCCGGTGAGTGCCATCAGCGGGGGACGGGGACGTGGGCGAGGATGGCGTTGATGACGGAGTCGGCTGTTACGCCTTCCATTTCGGCCTCGGGGCGGAGCTGGACTCGGTGGCGGAGGGTGGGGAGTGCCAGGGCCTTTACATCGTCGGGGGTGACGTAGTCGCGGCCGGTCAGCCATGCCCATGCACGGGAGGTGGCGAGGAGGGCGGTGGCTCCGCGTGGGGACACGCCCAGGGTGAGGGACGGCGATTCGCGCGTGGCTCGGCAGATGTCGACGACGTACGCCGTGATTTCGGGGGAGACCGTGGTCTTGGCGACGGCGGCGCGGGCTGCCTCCAGGACGGGCGCGCCCGCCACGGGGCGTACGCCGGCGGCGCGCAGGTCGCGTGGGTTGAAGCCCTCGGCGTGGCGGGTCAGGACGTTGATCTCGTCCTGGCGGGAGGGGAGGGGGATGGTGAGTTTGAGGAGGAAACGGTCCAGCTGGGCTTCGGGGAGGGGGTACGTGCCTTCGTACTCGACCGGGTTCTGGGTGGCGGCGACCAGGAACGGCTCGGGGAGGGGGCGTGGGATGCCGTCGACCGTGACCTGGCGTTCCTCCATGGCCTCGAGGAGGGAGGACTGGGTCTTCGGGGGCGTGCGGTTGATCTCGTCGGCGAGGAGGAGGTTGGTGAAGACTGGGCCGGGCTGGAAAGAGAACTCGGCGGTGCGGGTGTCGTAGACCAAAGAGCCGGTCACGTCGCTCGGCATGAGGTCGGGGGTGAACTGGACGCGCTTGGTGTCGAGCTCGAGTGCGGAGGCGAGGGCGCGGACGAGCAACGTCTTGGCGACTCCGGGGACGCCTTCAAGTAGGACGTGTCCACGGCACAGGAGGGCGACGACAAGGCCGGTCACGGCGGGATCCTGGCCGACCACGGCCTTGGCGATCTCGGCGCGCAGGGCCTCCAGGGCGGCTCGGGCGTTGCCCGGGTCCCCGGTCTGCCCGGCGTTGTCAGTGGTCGGGTCCATCATGGACGGCGTACCTCTCTTTCGAGGGCGTCGAGTTGGTCGGCGAGTGCGATCAGGGTCGCGTCGTCGCTGGGCGGCGGGCCGAAGAGGAGGGTGTGCAGGGACTGTCCGTCGCCGTGCAAGTGGCTGGACAGCGCGGGGAGCAGTGCTTCGGGCGCGTGCGCCTGAGCGACGGGGACGCCTACGAGGGGAGCGAGGCGGGTGCGGGTGGTGGAGCGAAGAGCGGCGGCCGCGCGGTCGTGGGCGTTCGCCTTGCGGTAGAGGCGGGCGCGGCCTTCGACGGTTTCGGAGGCGCGGATCGCGACGGGGAGTTTTTCGGGCACGAGGGGGCCGAGTCGGCGTGCCCTCCACAGGGCGGCGAGGGCGGCGGCGATGAAGAGCTGCAGGGTGCCCCAGAGCCAGCCGGAGGGGAGCAGGTCGAAGAAGTCGCGCTCGTCGTCCGGGGTGGTGGCGTCGGACAGTGAGGGGAGGTACCAGACCAGATGCGGGCGGGAGCCGAGGAGTTGGAGGGCGAGCGAGGCGTTGCCCTGCTCGCCGAGGCGGTCGTTGTAGAGGATGTCGGGCGCGCCGAGGACGACGGTGTCGCCGGCTCCGGATGCCTCCGGGACGCGGATCAGGCTTGCCAGGCGCTGGCTGGGGTAGCACTCGTCGGCGTCGAGGTGGGTGGTGGTGTAGCGGAGTCCGCCGGTGTCGGCGGCGCCCGCGCGCTGGGCGGCGGGGAAGTCGCAGTGGGGCTCGAGCGTGGACTGGAGGCTGGTGGCGGGGTCGGCGGTGACGCCGGGGGCGAGCTGCTCGACGGAGGAGCTGCCCGCGGCGACGAGGATCGTCCGTCCGCCGGACTCGGCCACCGTGGAGCGCAGCAGGGTCTGTTGACGGTCCGTCAACAGGTCGGGGACGGCGACCAGGAGGGTGGTGTCGGGGGCGGTTGCGGAGCGCGCTTCCTCCAGGGTGGTGACGACGCGGGTGGACACGCCGCGGTCGGCGAGGAGTTCGGCAACGGCGCGGCTGCCCTGGGGGGCGGTGGAGCGCGGGTCGAGGCTGCCGCGTTGGGCGTCGGAGCGGACCAGGGCGACCACGATCGCTCCGGCCAGCAGGAGGACGAGGGCGAGCGCGATGCCTCGCGTGCGGGTCCACACCTGGCGTGGGGTGCGCGAGGCCGAGGTGGCAGGGAGCGTGGCCTCGGTGGTCATCCGGCGGCTCCCTGGCGGGTGTTGTGGTCCGCGCTGTGGGCGCTGCTGCTGGTGAATTGTGGTTTGGTGCGCTCCAGGTCGCGGTCGAGTTCGGCGATGCGGCGGTACGACGTCTCGGTTGCAGCGCGTCCGCCGTATGTCACGTCGTCGAAGTCCCGGGCGGCGGTGTGCAGTCGGTCCGCGTGGGAGGGCAGGGCGCGGCCCGCTTCGGCTGCTGCCTCGTCGGCGGTGCGGCCAGGGCGGGCGTCGAGGAGGGCGCGTTCCTCCAGCGAGCGGACGATGGCACGCATGCGTTCCTGCAGGGCCAGGTTCCAGTGGCTCTGGGCGGCGTGCGCCTCGGCGGCCGCGCGGTGTTCGGCGGCGCTGCGGGGGCGGTCGTCGAACAGGGTGGCGGAGGAGGCGGGTTGGCGGCGTGGGGTACCCAGGCGCCACCACAGGGCTCCCAGGACCGCGAGGACGGCGACGATGACGACGACGAGGCCGAGCGTTCCTCCGGGGGTCGCGTCGGATGCGAGGCGGAGCAGCTTGCCGAGCCACTCCCAGAAGGCGTCGAGGGCGCGTTGGAACAGGCCGGGGTCGTCCTCGTGGTACATGCGCTTGGACAGCTCGCGGCGGGCCGCCTCCCGCGCCGGGTCGCGGGGGATCGTCAACGGCGGTTCGTCGTCGGAGCCAGGCAGTGACAGCAGGGACGTGCCGCCGGTGCGGTGCGGCGGTCGTGCAGTCAGGTCGCCGGCGCGCAGCCAGGCGCGTACGGCAGCGTCGCCGGCGCGTGGCAGCGGTGGCGCGGCTGTGAGGACTCCCCCGGCCAGGTTCACCGCATCAGCTCCCGGGCGCGGCGTCGGAGGTGCCGGGGCCGTAGCCCTGGACACCGGCTGCGCGGGCCAGTTCGAGGTCGAGGGCCTCGCGGCGGATGCGCTGGTCGATGTAGAGGAGCACGGTGACGCCGGCGGTGATCGGGAACGTGATCATCGATCCGATCACGGAGCCGATGCCGCTGATGATCAGGAACGTCCAGCCGAAGTCGCCGGTGCCGTCGAGGAATCCGCCGACGCCGTCGCCGCTGAGGGCCGCGGCGAGGAACGTGAAGGGGATGACGACGATCGCCGCGACGATGTTGGCGATGATCGTGGCGAGCAGCTGGATGCCGAACACGCGCCACCAGGCGCCGCGGACGAGCTTGCTGGAGCGGCTCATCGACTTCAGGATGCCCTGCTTCTCCAGCATCAGGGCCGGGGAGGCCAGGGAGAAGCGGACCATCAGCCACAGGGCGACTATGCCGGTGCACAGGCTGCCCAGGACGGTGAGCGCGGCGCCGGCGGCGCCGCCGCCCGCCAGGGTCACGAGGATGCCGGGCACGGCGCCCGCGAGGGCGACGCCGAGGGCGATGACGAGCAGCAGGAAGATCAGGCCGAACAGCTTCAGCACGCGCGGGCGCGCGTCGCGCCAGGCCTCACCGGTGGTGACCGGTTTGCCGAGGACGGCGCGGCTGGTGACATTGGTGAGCAGCGCGGTCGCCGCGACGGTGCCGATCAGGGTGATCAGGAAGATGACACCGGAGCTGAGCAGCGCGTCGCCCATGGCGCGCGTGAGTTCGCCGAGGGTGGCGCTGGGGTCTTCGAGGGCATCGGTGCTGGTCTGCTCGCTCAGGACGAAGCCCTGGAGCAGGATGACGATGATCTCCGTGACGACCGCGACGGTGAGTGCGATGCCGAGCACGGTGCGCCAGTAGGTGCGCATGGTGGAGACGGCGCCGTCGAGGATCTCGCCGACGCCCAGCGGGCGCAGGGGGATCACGCCGGGCTTGGCCGCGGGCGGGGGCCCGCCCCATTGGCCGCCCCAACCGCCGTAGCCGCCGGGGCCCCGCCAGTTGCCGTACCCGCCGCCGTGTCCGCCGGGGGGCTGGGTGCCGCCCCAGCCGGGGCCGGGTGGTGGGGGCGGGGGAGTCTGGCCGGGACTCTGCGGGCCGGTGGGGGCGGACCACTGGGCCGGTGGCGGCTGCTCCTTGGACCACTTCGCCCCGGGGTGCGGCGCCTGGGGGCCTGGCTGGTCCGCGGGTTGCGAGGGCTGCGCGGGGGCGGGCCGGTCGGTCGGCTCGGCAGGGCCGGACGTGCCGGGCTCCTGCCCGTTGGACGGGGCGGATCCGGGCGAGGCCCAGCCCGGAGTGTCGTTCATCGTCGCTCCTTCACGGTGCCCGTCCGCTGTCGCGGCGGCAGGTTGGCAGACATCGTGCCATGGGGTGTTCACCTAGTGACCGGCCGCGGTATGGGCCGCACACCTTCAATTGTCCGTCGTAGAACGGGCAGACTGACCGCATGGCTGATCAGTACGCGCAATCCCGCGAGGACAAGCCGACCGGTATCCCGGCGATCCGCTGGGACGAACCCCCGGAAGGACCGGTCGTGGTCCTTCTCGATCAGACGAGGCTGCCCGCCGAGGAGGTCGAGCTGGTCTGTACGGACGCCCCCGCGTTGGTGGAGGCGATCCGCTCGCTCGCCGTGCGCGGGGCGCCGCTGCTCGGTATCGCGGGAGCGTACGGCGTCGCGCTCGCCGCCGCGCGCGGCTTCGACGTGGAGGAGGCCGCGGTCGCGCTGGCGGGCGCCCGGCCCACTGCGGTGAACCTCTCCGTCGGCGTGCGCCGCGCCCGGTCCGCATACGACGCGGCGGTGGCCCGAGGGGCCGGCGCCGAGGAGGGCGCCGCGGCTGCGTTGGCGGCGGCGCGGCAGCTGCACCGGGAGGACGCCGAGGCCAGTGCCCGGATGGCCGAGCACGGGTTGGCGCTGCTGGACGAGTTGCTGCCCGGCGGCGGGCACCGGCTCCTCACGCACTGCAACTCCGGTTCGCTGGTGTCGGGCGGGGAGGGGACGGCGTTCGCCGTGGCGCTCGCGGCGCACCGGGCGGGGCAGCTGCGGCGGCTGTGGGTGGACGAGACGCGCCCCTTGTTGCAGGGCGCTCGGCTCACGGGGTACGAGGCGGCGCGCAACGGTATGGCGTACACCCTGCTCACCGACAACGCGGCGGGTTCGCTGTTCGCGGCGGGGGAGGTGGACGCGGTGCTGATCGGGGCCGATCGCATCGCGGCCGACGGCTCGGTGGCGAACAAGGTGGGGAGCTATCCGCTGGCGGTGCTGGCGCGGTATCACCATGTGCCGTTCATCGTGGTGGCGCCGGTGACGACGGTGGACGCGGAGACCCCGGACGGGGCGTCGATCGAGGTCGAGCAGCGGCCGGGGTACGAGGTGACCGAGGTCGCGGCGCCCAACGTGCCGGTGACGGGCGCGGGCGGCGGGGTTCCGGTGGCGCCGTTGGGGACGCAGGCGTACAACCCGGCGTTCGACGTGACGCCGCCGGAGCTGGTCACGGCGATCGTCACCGAGGAGGGTGTGGTGTCGCCGGTGACGGCTGAGGCGCTGGCGGAGATGTGTGACAGGTCGCGGGGAGTGGCGATCGGCTGAGACATGATGTCGGCCTGATCCACGGGCTCGGGCCCCTCGACTTGCGGAGTCCTGCGGGGAGAGGGGCCGTGACATCTGATCGAGGGCAGACAGTAGTGACCCCATACGACTATCGTCACTGGCCAGTGACCCTGCTCACCTGCGCCGCCTTCACCGTTATGAGAATGGGATGATGCCTTTTATGAAGGGACGAGTCCTTGTCGTCGACGACGACACCGCACTGGCCGAGATGCTCGGCATTGTGCTGCGTGGTGAAGGTTTTGAGCCGTCTTTCGTAGCCGACGGCGACAAGGCGCTGGCCGCGTTCCGGGAGGCCAAGCCGGATCTGGTGCTGCTCGACCTGATGCTGCCCGGAAGGGACGGCATCGAGGTGTGCCGGCTGATCCGGGCGGAGTCCGGGGTGCCGATCGTGATGCTCACCGCGAAGAGCGACACCGTCGACGTCGTCGTGGGGCTCGAGTCCGGAGCCGACGACTACATCGTCAAGCCGTTCAAGCCCAAGGAGCTCGTGGCCCGGATCCGGGCGCGGCTGCGCCGTTCGGAGGAGCCCGCGCCGGAGCAGCTGGCCATCGGTGACCTGGTCATCGACGTGGCGGGGCACTCCGTGAAGCGGGACGGGCAGTCGATCGCGCTGACGCCGCTGGAGTTCGACCTGCTGGTGGCACTGGCCCGTAAGCCGTGGCAGGTGTTCACCCGCGAGGTGCTCCTGGAGCAGGTGTGGGGCTACCGGCACGCGGCGGACACACGGCTGGTCAACGTCCATGTGCAGCGGCTGCGCTCCAAGGTCGAGAAGGACCCGGAGCGGCCGGAGATCGTGGTGACCGTCCGTGGTGTCGGTTACAAGGCCGGGCCGAGCTGACATGTCGGGTGACAGTGCCGCTTCGGCGCCCGGCAGGTCCGGGGCCCGCGCGGGGCGGCCTGTCGGCCGGAAGGCGGCGGGCTCCCGCTGGGGACGGTTCCTGGAGAGCGGGCTGCTCCAGGGCGGTGTCCAGGGCAGTCCGGTGCTTCGGCTGTTCATGCGCTGGGTGCGGCGTCCGCTGCTGCCCGTCATGCGGCTGTGGCGGCGCAACATCCAGCTCAAGGTCGTGGTCACCACCCTGCTGATGTCGCTGGGTGTCGTACTGCTGCTCGGCTTCGTGGTCATCGGGCAGGTGCGCAACGGCCTGCTGGACGCCAAGGTGAAGGCGTCGCAGAGCCAGGCCACGGGTGGGTTCGCGGTGGCCAAGCAGCGGGCCGACGAGGCGGCGAGCGGGACCGCGGACGACTCGACCGCGGTGGACGGGCGGTCCTCGCAGAACGTCATCCAGTGGATGAGTGACCTGGTCTCCTCGCTCTCCAGCGGTGGTCAGGGCGCCTTCGACGTGGTGACGCTGCCCGCGGGTGACAACAGCGGTGGTGGTCGCGGCCCGCGTGCCTCCGGTGGTGTCGACCCCAACACGAGCGTGCCGGAGGACCTGCGCGCGCGGGTCAACAGCAGTACGACGGCCGCGCAGAGCTACACCCGCATCACCTACAGCGGCGACAAGGACTCCCAGCCGGCCCTGGTCATCGGCAAGGAGGTCAACGACCCCAACGGTGACCCGTACCAGCTCTACTACCTCTTCCCGCTCACGCAGGAGGAGAAGTCGCTGAGCCTGGTCAAGGGGACCCTCGCGACGGCCGGCCTCTTCGTCGTCGTACTCCTCGGGGCCATCGCCTGGCTGGTGGTGCGGCAGGTCGTGACACCGGTGCGGATGGCGGCCGGGATTGCCGAGCGGCTGAGTGCGGGGCGGCTGCAGGAGCGGATGAAGGTCACCGGCGAGGACGACATCGCACGGCTCGGCGAGGCCTTCAACAAGATGGCGCAGAACCTGCAGCTGAAGATCCAGCAGTTGGAGGACCTGTCGCGGATGCAGCGGCGGTTCGTGTCGGACGTCTCGCACGAGCTGCGGACGCCGCTGACGACCGTGCGGATGGCCGCCGATGTCATCCATGAGGCGCGGGAGGACTTCGACCCGGTGACCGCGCGGTCGGCGGAGCTGCTCGCCGACCAGTTGGACCGGTTCGAGTCACTGCTGTCGGATCTGCTGGAGATCAGCCGCTTCGACGCGGGGGCGGCGGCGCTGGAGGCCGAGCCGATAGACCTCAGGGAGGTCGTACGGCGGGTGGTCAGCGGGGCCGAGCCGCTCGCCGAGCGCAAGGGCACGCACATACGGATCGTGGGCGACCAGCAGCCCGTCGTCGCCGAGGCCGACGCCCGGCGGGTGGAGCGGGTGCTGCGCAACCTCGTGGTCAACGCCGTGGAGCACGGCGAGGGCAAGGACGTCGTCGTCAAGCTCGCCGCGGCGGGCGGGGCGGTCGCCGTCGCGGTGCGCGACTACGGCGTCGGGCTCAAGCCCGGGGAGGCGACCCGCGTCTTCAACCGTTTCTGGCGGGCCGACCCGGCACGCGCGCGTACGACGGGCGGTACGGGCCTCGGGTTGTCCATCGCCCTGGAGGACGCGCGGCTGCACGGCGGCTGGCTGCAGGCCTGGGGTGAGCCCGGCGGTGGCTCGCAGTTCCGGCTGACGTTGCCGCGGACCGCGGACGAGCCGCTCAGGGGCTCGCCGATACCGCTGGAGCCCAAGGACTCGCGACGCAACCGCGGCCTCAACGACGCCGGGCTGCCGCGCGGCGGCGCAGAGAAGACCGCGACCGTGCCGGCCCAGCCGACGGGCGGTGGCCAGGTGCCGACGCGGGATCCGATCGCAACCAGGCTTGCCGCCGCGGCCCCGACGGCCGATCCGACGGCGCTGCCCGGCAACGGCGCACGCGTGGTGCCCCGGCCCGCGGGAGGGGCCCGGCGGCACGGTGAGCAGCCGGTCGTGGAAGGCGCACGCAGTACGGCCTCGCCCGGTTCGGCGGAGGCCGGGGCCGGGGAGTCGAACGACCAAGGGGAGGCATTTCGTGGTCGCTGACCGCGAGGGGGGCGCCCGGCGTACGCCGAGGCGCGCGGTGGCGTACGTCGCGTGTGGCGTCGTACTGCTGTCCGGGTGCGCCTCGATGCCCGACAGTGGGGATCTGCGGGGTGTCGAGTCCACGCCCCGCCAGGACACGCAGGTGCGGGTGTTCCCCATGCCGCCGCGTGAGGACGCGCCGCCGTCGGAGATCGTTCAGGGCTTCCTGGAGGCGCTGACCAGCGATGATCTCCACTATGCGACGGCGCAGCAGTATCTGACGGCGGCTGCGGCGAAGACATGGCAGCCGGAGCTGTCCACCACGGTGCTCGCGGACGGGCCGGACACCCAGGCCGACTCCGCGGGGAGCCGGGAGGACGGGTTCGACCTGTCGTTCACGCTGACGGGCACCAAGATCGCTCTGGTGGACGCACAGCAGTCCTACACGCCGACCGAGGGCTCCTACAGCAAGCAGGTGCACCTCACGCGGGACAAGAAGAGCAGGCAGTGGCGTATCGACGGGCTGCCGCAGGGCGTCGTCATGGGCCAGTCGGACTTCCAGCGCAACTACATGTCCGTCAACAAGTACTACTTCGCCTCGGATGCCGCAGTGGGCGCGTCCTCGCAGCCGGCGGCGGTCGCCGACCCCGTGTATGTGCGCCGGCGCGTGGACCCGATGACGCAGATGGTGCGCTCGCTGCTCAACGGGCCGACGACGTGGCTGGGGCCCGTGGTCAGGTCGAGTTTCCCCACCGGTACGGCGTTGCAGAAGGGTGTCAGCGAGTTGACGCCCGACGACCAGAACCGGCTGACCGTGCCGTTGAACAACAAGGCCGCCCGGGTCGGGCCGGCCAAGTGCAACGAGATGGCCGCCCAGTTGCTGTTCACCCTGCAGAACCTCACGCCCGCCGTGGACGAGGTCGAACTGCAGGCGGGCGGTGCGCAGTTGTGCGTACTCAACGAGGACGGGGCGGCGGCCGTCGCCGCGCGCGGGTCGGCCAGGCGCGCCGACTACCTGTACTTCGTCGACGGTGAGAACCGGCTCGTGCGGATCCCGGCAGGCAGCCGGAGCGCGAAGGCCGAACCGGTGCCGGGAGAACTGGGCGAGGGCGTGCGGACGCTGCGTTCCGCGGCGGTGTCACGGGACGAGCACACCGCTGCCGGGGTCGCCCGGGACGGCAAGGCGCTGTACGTCGGCTCGCTCGTGTCGGGCGGTTCGCTCGGGGAGCCGTTGGTGCGCAGTGAGGGACGGACGGAGAAGGACCGGCTGACCACGCCCAGTTGGGACGCCCGGGGCGACCTGTGGGTGGCCGACCGCAACCCGGACGAGCCGCGGCTGCTCATGCTCCCGGAGGGCAAGGAGGAGCCGCTGGAGGTGCAGATCCCACGGCTGGACGGGCGGATCCAGTCCGTGCGGGTCGCGGCCGACGGCGTACGGATCGCGCTGATCGTGGAGAAGGACGGCAAGCAGTCCCTGCAGGTCGGGCGGATCGAGCGGGGCGAGAAGGACCAGGTGACCGGGGAGTCGCAGGTCTCGGTTCTCGAACTGCGGTCCGCCGCGCCGGAGTTGGAGGAGGTCACCACCATGTCGTGGGCCGGTGACGGCCGGCTCGTGGCGGTCGGGCGCGAGGAGGGGGGCGTGCAGCAGATGCGGTACGTCCAGGTCGACGGATCCACGCCGGAGGTGCCGGCGCCCGACGCGCTGACCGGGGTGAAGGAGATAGCCGCTTCCGAGGACGACCGGTTGCCGCTGGTGGCGTACTCGGTGGACGGGATCGTGCGGCTGCCGGACGGGGCGCAGTGGCAGACGGTCGTGAAGGACGGCTCGGCGCCGGTTTATCCGGGGTGAAGACCCGTTCTTCCGCGGCGTTTCCGCTTGTCGTGGGCCTGCGGGGAGTTATCCACAGGCAGTTGTCCACAGGGGTGGTGGGGCGCGGCGGGCGTTGGCACAGTGGTGGGCATGCGGGGGTTGTGGCAGGACCTCACCGATCTGGTGCTGCCGGCCGAGTGCGGAGGCTGCGGTAGGCCTCGCGCGGTGCTCTGCCCGGAGTGCCGTGCCGCTCTGAGTGGGGCCGTACCACGCCGGGTTCGACCGGTGCCGGAGCCGCGTGGACTGCCGGTCGTGCACGCGGTGGCGCCGTACGCGGACGAGGTGCGGGCCGTGCTGCTCGCGCACAAGGAGCGGGGGGCGCTGCCGCTGGCCCGACCGCTCGGTGCGGCGCTCGCGGGAGCTGTGCGGGCGGGGCGGAACGGGGTGCCGAAAGGGGCACCGCTGCTGCTGGTCCCCGTGCCGTCGAGGCGCGGTGCGGTGCGGGCGCGGGGGCATGATCCGGCCCGGCGGATCGCTCTCGCGGCAGCGGGCGAGTTGCGCCGTACGGGGACGTCGGCGCGCGTGGTCGCGGTGCTGCGGCAGCGGCGGCCGGTCGCCGACCAGTCGGGGCTCGACGCCCGGCAGCGGCTGGAGAACCTCGCGGGCGCGCTGTCGGTGGCCGCCGGTGGTGCCGGGCTGTTGCGCGGGGGTCCGGTGGTGTTGGTGGACGACGTGATGACGACGGGCGCGTCCCTGACCGAGGCGGCGCGGGCCGTTCGGGTGGCGTTGGCAGAGGAAACGGCTGGTTACGGGGGTGCGGCATTTGCGACGCGCGGAGATGTGGTGACAGCCGTGTACGAGGGAGTCGATGGGGAAAGGACAGGGGAACGGATGACGGGATCAATGGAAGGGAGCACGGACCGTGAGTGGGCCGTGCCGGGAAAGGCGAACAGTGCCCGTGACGTGATCTGCGCTGCGGTGATCGCGGCGTCGCCGGATTCTTTCGAAATAAACCGGAACTGACTGCGAAGTTGCATCGTTGCAGGTAGCGAGAGGGTCAATTCACCGGAACGGAGGTACGCGGGAGTAGAGGGTGACGACATCCGTCCGGGCGAGATATGTTCGGTTGTGAGGGAAAGCCGCAGGCCACACCTCGCTTATCCGAATGCCGTGCTGCGGGTTTTACGCAATCACTCGGGCCGGCTGGGTGGAGATCTTGCCCATGGGGGAGGAGGTGGACGTCGCCGAGTCCGAGGTTCCGGGGCTCACCGGGACCTGGTGCACAAGGGAGATGCTCCGCCAGTGGAGCGGAGCGATCCGGGAACGGAGTTCTGCGTGGACATCGTCGTCAAGGGCCGCAAGACCGAGGTGCCCGAGCGGTTCCGCAAGCACGTGGCCGAGAAGCTGAAGCTGGACAAGATCCAGAAGCTCGACGGCAAGGTGATCAGCCTCGACGTCGAGGTGTCCAAGGAGCCCAACCCCCGACAGGCCGACCGTTGTGACCGAGTGGAGATCACGCTCCGCTCCCGCGGTCCGGTGATCCGGGCGGAGGCAGCGGCCAGCGATCCGTACGTGGCACTCGACCTGGCCGCGGAGAAGCTGGATGCCCGGCTGCGCAGGCAGCACGACAAGCGTCACACGCGCCGGGGTGTGCGCCGGCTGACGGCAGCCGAGGTCCCCGACCACGTTCCGGGCGCGGCGACGCTCAACGGCAACGGCAACACCTTCCAGGCGGACGAGCCGGAGGGAGTGCCCAAGAAGAAGATCGGCTCGCTGGAAGTGCAGGGCGAAGGCCCCCTCGTGGTCCGCGAGAAGACCCACGTCGCAGCACCTATGACCCTCGACCAGGCGCTCTACGAGATGGAACTGGTCGGGCACGACTTCTATCTGTTCGTCGACTCCGAGACGAAGGAACCGAGTGTCGTCTACCGACGGCACGCATACGACTACGGCGTGATCCACCTCAGGACGGACACGATGGTCACTCAGGCGCCCTCTCCTGAGGCGGGCGGTCCGCTGGGCGGCTGACCTGTTCCGGACGACAGCTGATCCGGGTGCCCCTGGAGTGCGTGTGCGCTCCCAGGGGCACCCGTGTGCGACCACTTCACCCACCGCTTCGTCACCGAAGCGTCGTCCGGGCATGAAATCATGGCCGCAACGGTCCAACGGGTGGGCCGTTGCCTTGGGTTGGCGATGGCGCAGGACCGCAGGCCACAGCCTTCAGGGGGAGGAACGATGGCGGACAGCTTCGGACCGATGCATGACGAGGACGCCGGCGACGGCGTCGTCGGCATGGGCCCGGACGGGGGCTCTTCACGCCAGGAACCCATCCGTGTCCTGGTGGTGGACGACCACGCCCTCTTCCGCCGTGGCCTGGAGATCGTGCTCGCGGCCGAGGAGGACATCCAGGTCGTAGGGGAGGCGGGCGACGGGGCCGAGGCCGTGGAGAAGGCCGCCGACCTGCTGCCCGACATCATCCTGATGGACGTGCGGATGCCGAAGCGGGGCGGGATCGAGGCGTGCACCTCCATCAAGGAGGTGGCGCCCAGCGCCAAGATCATCATGCTGACGATCAGTGACGAGGAAGCCGACCTCTACGACGCCATCAAGGCGGGGGCGACCGGATATCTCCTCAAGGAGATCTCCACGGACGAGGTGGCCACGGCGATTCGCGCGGTGGCCGACGGGCAGTCGCAGATCAGCCCGTCCATGGCGTCGAAACTGCTCACCGAGTTCAAGTCGATGATCCAGCGGACGGACGAGCGGCGGCTGGTGCCCGCGCCGCGGCTGACCGACCGGGAGCTGGAAGTGCTCAAGCTGGTCGCCACGGGGATGAACAACCGGGACATCGCCAAGGAGCTGTTCATCTCCGAGAACACCGTGAAGAACCATGTGCGCAACATCCTGGAGAAGCTGCAGCTGCATTCCAGGATGGAGGCGGTGGTGTACGCGATGCGGGAGAAGATCCTCGAGATCCGGTGACCGTCGGTGACCGTCAGTCGACGGCAAGTCTGAGCGCCTCGGCGAGGGGCTCGCGCAGTTCAGGGGCGTCCACCCGCTCCACGCGCACGTTCGTGCAGTCCACCCAGCTCGCCGCCTCGATCAGGGCCTGAGCCACCGCCGGGACCGCCTTCGGGCCGTCCAGGGTGACCTGCTTGGCCACGAGGGTGCGGCCCTCGCGGGCCGGGTCGACGCGGCCCACGAGGTGGCCGCCGGACAGGACGGGCATCGCGAAGTAGCCGTACACCCGCTTCTGCTTGGGGACGTAGGCCTCCAGGCGGTGGGTGAAGCCGAAGATGCGCTCGGTGCGGGCCCGCTCCCAGATCAGGGAGTCGAAGGGGGACAGCAGTGTGGTGCGGTGGCGGCCGCGCGGAGGTGTCTCCAGGGCCGCCGGGTCCGCCCAGGCCGGCTTGCCCCAGCCCTCGACGGTGACCGGGACCAGGCCCGAGTCGGCGATCACCGCGTCGACCTGGTCGCCCTTGAGACGGTGGTAGTCGGCGATGTCCGCGCGCGTGCCGACGCCGAGCGACTGGCCGGCCAGGCGGACCAGGCGGCGCAGGCATTCGGTGTCGTCGAGTTCGTCGTGCAGCAGGGCTTCCGGGACGGCGCGTTCGGCGAGGTCGTAGACGCGCTTCCAGCCGCGGCGCGCCACGCAGACCACCTCGCCGTACATCAGGGCGCGCTCGACGGCGACCTTCGTGCCCGACCAGTCCCACCACTCGCTGGTGCGCTTGGCGCCGCCCAGTTCCGTGGCCGTCAGGGGGCCCTCTGTGCGGAGCTGCTTGATGACCTGGTCGTAGGTGCCGTCCGGGAGGTCGTGGTTCCACTGGGGGCGGCTGCGGTAGGCGCGGCGGCGGAAGGCGAAGTGGGGCCACTCCTCGATGGGCAGGATGCACGCGGCGTGCGACCAGTACTCGAAGGCGTGCGTGTCGCTCCAGTAGGCGTTCTCGACGGTCTTACGGCCGACCGCGCCCAGGCGGGCGTACGGGACGAGTTCGTGGGAGCGGGCGAGGACCGAGATGGTGTCGAGCTGGATCGCGCCCAGATGGCGGAGTATGCCGCGCACACCGGCCTTGCGGTGGGGCGTGCCGAGGAAGCCCTGAGCGCGCAGGGCGATGCGGCGGGCTTCGGCTGCGGAAAGTTCCGTGGGGCGCGGGGTCGTCATGCCGTCGAACGATAGGGGGTGGGACTGACAGTGCGGGATGAGCTGGGCGTTTGTGAAGGGGGCGCCCGGCACGGGACTCAGGTGGCGGATGCCCGGGCCGGCAGGTACGGCGCCGCCGACGGCAGGCCCAGGTCCGAGGGCAGCAGGGAGCCCACCCAGCAGTCACGGCGTACGCCGTTGTTGTTGAGGGCCGCCCTCAGGGTGCCCTCCAGGGTGAAACCGGCGTTCTCGGCCACCGCGCGGGAGGCGGTGTTGCCCACCTCGGCACGCCACTCCAGACGGTCCACGCACTGGTGGACGAAGGCCCAGCGGGAGGCGGCGCGAGTGGCCTCGGTCATGTAGCCGTTGCCGCGATGCTGCCTGGTCGTCCAGAAGCCGATCTCGCCCACGCCCAGAGAACGCATGGTGATGCCGAGCATGCCGGCCAGTTCCCCGTCCGGGAGGAAGAGGCCGAAGGTGAACATCGAGCGGTTCGCCCAGCCCTCGGGGACGTCGTGCTCGGTGAAGCTCCTGGCGTGCTCGGGCAGGTACGGCGAGGGGATCGTCGTCCAGCGCTGGATGTCGGGGTCCTGGCACGCGGCGTACACGGCGTCGGTGTCGTCCGGGCGCACGGTGCGCAGCCGGAGGCGGGGAGTGGGGATCGTGACGGGCTCCATCGGCCGATTCTGCTTGTCGGGGCAGGCGGCGCGCCATGTCTTTTGCCATGCGTGAGCATGCGATCACGATTCGCACAATTCGTCGGCAAGGCGCGGCACCATCCGGGACCCCCGTCCGTTGTCCTGTGTGGAAGGCAGATCCGAGCAGGTCCACGGCAGTTTTTCGAAGGCAGTTTGAAGGCAGATTCGACACCGAAGTGCGACGGCGCACTGTCGAGGCACGGCAGGCCTCCCGGCGTGGCCGGGTCCTCGCATACGATGGCCGTTGCTCAGTACGTCAGAAGGAAACCGACCGTCCCAGGCCCGACCGGCAAGGAGACCAACCCCCGTGTCCGTCCTCTCGAAGATCATGCGTGCAGGCGAAGGCAAGATCCTGCGCAAGCTGCACCGCATCGCGGACCAGGTCAACTCCATCGAAGAGGACTTCGTCGACCTCTCCGACGCCGAGCTGCGGGCCCTCACCGATGAGTACAAGCAGCGGTACGCCGACGGTGAGAGCCTGGACGACCTGCTGCCCGAGGCGTTCGCCACGGTGCGCGAGGCCGCCAAGCGCGTCCTCGGCCAGCGGCACTACGACGTGCAGGTCATGGGCGGTGCCGCCCTGCACCTCGGCTATGTCGCCGAGATGAAGACCGGCGAGGGCAAGACCCTGGTCGGCACGCTGCCCGCGTATCTGAACGCGCTGTCCGGCGACGGCGTCCACATCATCACGGTCAACGACTACCTGGCCGAGCGCGACTCCGAGATGATGGGCCGCGTCCACAAGTTCCTGGGCCTGAACGTCGGCTGCATCCTGGCCAACATGACGCCGGCCCAGCGCCGCGAGCAGTACGCGTGCGACATCACGTACGGCACGAACAACGAGTTCGGCTTCGACTACCTGCGCGACAACATGGCGTGGTCGAAGGAGGAACTGGTCCAGCGCGGCCACAACTTCGCCATCGTCGACGAGGTCGACTCCATCCTCATCGACGAGGCCCGTACGCCGCTGATCATCTCCGGCCCGGCCGACCAGGCCACCAAGTGGTACGGCGACTTCGCCAAGCTGGTCACGCGCCTCAAGCGCGGTGAGGCCGGCCAGCCGCTCAAGGGCATCGAGGAGACCGGCGACTACGACGTCGACGAGAAGAAGCGCACGGTCGCCATCCACGAGGCCGGTGTCAGCAAGGTCGAGGACTGGCTGGGCATCGACAACCTCTACGAGTCGGTGAACACGCCGCTGGTGGGCTACCTGAACAACGCCATCAAGGCGAAGGAGCTCTTCAAGAAGGACAAGGACTACGTCGTCATCGACGGCGAAGTCATGATCGTCGACGAGCACACCGGACGTATCCTCGCCGGCCGCCGCTACAACGAGGGCATGCACCAGGCGATCGAGGCGAAGGAAGGGGTGCCGATCAAGGACGAGAACCAGACGCTCGCCACGATCACCCTGCAGAACTTCTTCCGCCTCTACGGCAAGCTCTCCGGCATGACCGGTACGGCGATGACCGAGGCCGCCGAGTTCCACCAGATCTACAAGCTCGGCGTGGTCCCGATCCCGACCAACCGGCCGATGGTCCGCAAGGACCAGTCGGACCTGATCTACCGCACCGAGGTCGCCAAGTTCGACGCGGTCGTCGACGACATCGCCGAGAAGCACGACAAGGGCCAGCCGATCCTGGTCGGCACCACCTCGGTCGAGAAGTCCGAGTACCTCTCGCAGCAGCTCAGCAAGCGCGGCATCCAGCACGAGGTGCTCAACGCCAAGCAGCACGACCGTGAGGCGCAGATCGTCGCCCAGGCCGGCCGCAAGGGCGCCGTGACCGTGGCGACCAACATGGCCGGCCGTGGTACGGACATCAAGCTCGGCGGCAACCCCGACGACCTCGCCGAGGCCGAGCTGCGCCAGCGCGGCCTCGACCCCGAGGAGCACATCGAGGAGTGGGCGGCCGCTCTTCCGGCCGCTCTGGAGCGGGCCGAGAAGGCGGTGCGGGCCGAGTTCGAAGAGGTCAAGGAGCTCGGCGGCCTGTATGTGCTGGGCACCGAGCGGCACGAGTCCCGTCGTATCGACAACCAGCTGCGCGGCCGTTCCGGCCGTCAGGGCGACCCGGGCGAGTCCCGCTTCTACCTCTCCCTCGGTGACGACCTGATGCGGCTGTTCAAGGCGCAGATGGTCGAGCGCGTGATGTCGATGGCGAACGTCCCGGACGATGTGCCGATCGAGAACAAGATGGTCACGCGCGCGATCGCGTCGGCCCAGTCGCAGGTCGAGCAGCAGAACTTCGAGACCCGTAAGAACGTCCTGAAGTACGACGAGGTCCTCAACCGGCAGCGTGAGGTCATCTACGGCGAGCGGCGCCGCGTTCTGGAGGGCGAGGACCTGCACGAGCAGGTCCAGCACTTCATGGACGACACGATCGACGCCTATGTCGCCGCGGAGACCGCCGAGGGCTTCGCCGAGGAGTGGGACCTGGACCGGCTGTGGGGTGCCTTCAAGCAGCTCTACCCGGTGAAGGTCACCATCGAGGAGCTGGAGGAGGCGGCCGGTGACCGCGCCGGACTCACCGCCGACTTCATCGCCGAGTCCATCAAGGGCGACGTCCACGAGCAGTACGAGGCGCGTGAGGCGCAGCTCGGCTCCGAGATCATGCGCGAGCTGGAGCGTCGGGTCGTGCTGTCGGTCCTCGACCGCAAGTGGCGCGAGCACCTCTACGAGATGGACTACCTCCAGGAGGGCATCGGCCTGCGCGCGATGGCGCAGAAGGACCCGCTGGTCGAGTACCAGCGCGAGGGCTTCGACATGTTCACCGCGATGATGGACGGCATCAAGGAGGAGTCCGTCGGCTACCTGTTCAACCTGGAGGTTCAGGTCGAGCAGCAGGTCGAGGAGGTCCCCGTCGAGGAGGCCAAGCAGCCGAGCCTGGAGAAGCAGGACGCCGTGCCCGCGCAGGCAGGGTCCCGGCCCGAGATCCGCGCCAAGGGCCTGGAGGCCCCGCAGCGGCGGAACCTGCACTTCACCGCGCCGACGGTGGACGGTGAGGGCGGCACCATCGAAAGCGACTTCAGCGAGGACGGCGAGCCGGTGCGCTCGGCGGCCGACGGCCTCACGCGCGCGGAGCGCCGCAAGCAGGCCAAGAGCGGGCGGCGCCGCAAGAAGTGACGGCGCGGTGCCTGTGGCGCCGTAACGGATGACACGAAGGGCCGGGTCACCTCAGGGTGCTTTCTAGGGGTCGTCGCAACACGTGGTCGTGTTGATCAGGCCGCGAGCAGTTTATGCAGGCGCTCGGCTGGGGTTTCCCAGCCGAGCGTTTTGCGTGGGCGACCGTTGAGTTCGGCGGCCACGGCGTCCAGGTGCTTGCGGGTGTGGACCGAGAGGTCGGTGCCCTTGGGGAAGTACTGCCGCAGCAGGCCGTTGGTGTTCTCGTTGGAGCCTCGCTGCCAGGGGCTGGCCGGGTCGCAGAAGTAGACCGGGATGCCGGTGGCGACGGTGAACGCGCCGTGGGCGCCCATCTCGCTTCCCTGGTCCCAGGTCAGGGACCGTGTGAGGTGCGAGGGCAGGGTCTGGACCGTGGTGACCAGCACGTCCCGGACGCTCTCGGCGCCGTGGTCGCCGGGCAGGTGCAGGAGCATGACGTAGCGGGTGGCGCGCTCGACCAGGGTGCCGATGGCCGACTTACCGTCCTTGCCGATGATGAGGTCGCCTTCCCAGTGGCCGGGCACGGCCCGGTCTTCCGCTTCGGCGGGCCGTTCGCTGATCATCACCATGGGGGTGGAAAACCGTGGCTGGCGCTGCTGGGCCTGGCGACGCGGCTTGCGCCGGGCGCGACCGGTCCGCAGGGCGCGGGCCAGCTCACGGCGCAACTCTCCGCGTCCTTGGACGTAGAGAGCCTGGTAAACCGTCTCGTGGACCACATGCATCTCCGGCCGCTCGGGGAACTGTGCCCGCAGAGCCTGGCAGATCTGCTCCGGACTCCACCGTAGATGCAGGTGGTCCTGGATGAAGTCCCGCAGCTCCCGGCTCAGCTTCACAGGCCCCTGAGCCGTCCGGTCCCCACGAATCTCGAAGTCCATTGCCACCCCTGAACTGGGGTGTTGCAACGACCACTAGAACTGAAGCAGGGTGTCCGGCCCTTCGGCATGGGGTCAGTCGTCGTCCGTGGTGCCCGCACGCCGGCCGCCGAGTTCCACCGCAGTGCAGCGCCAGCGGTGGTCGCGGCCCAGTTCCAGGCGGAAGGCCATGGCGCGCAGGCGCTCGCCGGTGCCGATGCGGGCGAAGGCCTCGATGGCGCCGGGGCGGGGTTCGAAGTAGCCGATGTCGCGGATGACGGGGCGGAGGCCGCGGGCGCGCAGGGGGCCGTGTTCGGCGAGGCGGGCCAGTTCGTCGTAGGCGGGGCCGGCGGTGTGGCGCAGCATCGCGTGGACGGGGCGCCGGCCGCTGAGGACGAGGAGCAGGCGGTCGGCGAAGAGGTCGGTGGGGCGGAGCTGCGGGACGGCGGCGGGCCGCGTGGCGTACGGCGTCGTACGGGTCGGGCCGGCGCCCGGGGCGCGGGGTGGGCTGCCGCCGGGACGGCGCGTGTCGCGGCGGGTGGGGGGACGGGAGGCGGGGTGGCGCTGGGCGGTCCTGGTCATGACCTTGTTCATGGGGATCCCCGTTTCGCTGGGCCCGGCCACATGGTTCGTACCGGGCAGTAACTTGCTGTTGGGGATCTTGTACGGGGCTGGTTCGCGGGGCGGCAAGCCGACGGGGCCGGGGTCGAGGGGCCCGGAAGCTTCACTTATCCGGGTGATCGGCGGGGCCAAAGCCCAGTGGGGGTGCGGGTGGGCCGGGTGAATTTCCGGAGTGGGGTGGACGCCGTCCGGGCTGCGGGGAGGGACTCGAAAGGGGACCCCCGCACGACCCCGCACGTATCCTGAAGGCCCTTCACTCGGGCTTGCGGAGCCCCTCCGACCACGAAAGCGGCCAGCCATGCGCGTCTACGTCCCCCTGACCCTCCCCGGTCTCGCCGAGGCGTACAAGACGGGCGAAGTGGGGGCCGGTCCGTTCGTCGCGTACGCCGTCACGCCCGCGTTGCGCGAGTGGTACCACTCCGACGACATCGAGGAGCTGGAGTACGCGGCGCTGAGCCGGGCCGCGTTGGCCTCGCTGCGGCTGCTCGCGGTGGAGCCCGGGGTGCCGCGGCGGCGGGTCGTGGTCGCCGTCGACGTACCCGACGGGCAGGCGAGCGCCGAGCCCGGGCGGGGGCTGGATCCGGCGGCGTTGGGGGAGGTGCGGGTCGCCGGTGCCGTCGCGTTGGCGAAGGTGGCGTCGGTGCATGTCGACTCGGCGGAGGCGGAAGCGGACGTGGCAGCCGCGGCGGAGGCCTTGCAGGCGGCGGACGCCGGGGACGACGACGCGCAGTTCGTTGTGGACGGGGCCGAGGATCACGAGCTGCTGTGGTTTGCGACGCAGGAGATCCCGAACCTGGTGGGGCTGGGGGACTGACGAGCGCGGGCCCTCGGCGTCGGCGGCGGCCTTGAACTGGTCCGAGCGCCGTGGCCGAGCGCCGGGCGGTATGCCTGCCGTGTTCCCGCGCCGGCCCGAGCGCTACGGCTGTCTGTCGGGCGGTGTGGCGCGTCCCGGTGCCGGCCGGTGCACCGCGCTGGTCCGAGTGGCACGGCGCTGTCTGTCGGGCGTGTGCCGTGTTCCCGTGCTGGTCCGAGTACCACGGCGCTGCCTGTCGGGCGGTGTCCGGCGTCCCGTGCCTGCCCGCGTGCCGTGTTGACCTGGGGGTCTCTTGATTGTCAGTGGGGGCGGGTAACTTTTTGGGCATGGGGATGCAAGGAGCTTCGCACATTGTGTGGGACTGGAACGGCACGCTGTTCCACGACAATGACGCGATCATCGGGGCGACGAACGCGGCGTTCGCCGAGTTGGGGCTGGAGCCGATCACGCTGGAGCAGTACCGGGCGCTGTACTGCGTGCCGGTGCCGAAGTTCTACGAGCGGCTGATGGGGCGGCTGCCGACCGACGCCGAGTGGCTCGTCATGGACGAGACCTTCCATCGGTACTACGCCGAGCACCGGGTGCGGTGCGGGCTGACCGACGGGGTGGAGGAGCTGCTCGTGGACTGGGCGGTGGGCGGGCGCAGTCAGTCGATTCTGAGCATGTACGGGCATGAGGAACTGGTGCCGCTGGTCCGGGGCTTCGGGATCGAGGCGCACTTCATACGGGTCGACGGGCGGACCGGGCCGTCCGGGGGCAGCAAGGCCGAGCACATGGTGCGGCATCTGGCCGCGCTCGCCAGTGTGGACCCGTCTCGCACGGTGGTGATCGGGGACGCCGCGGACGATGCGGTGGCGGCGCGGCATGTGGGAGCCAAGGCCGTGCTCTACACCGGCGGGTCGCACGGGCGGGCCAGCCTGGAGGAGGCGGGGGTGCCGGTGGTGGATTCGCTGGGGGAGGCGGTTGCTCTGGCGGAGGAGATAGCTGCCTGAGCGGGGCGGGGCGGTGCCGGTCTGGGCGCGCGAGTATGGGCGTCCCTGGGTGCGGGCGTCCCAGGTGCAGGTCCCGGCTGCGGCGCGGCGCCCCGTAAGGACGCCGCGCCTGACGGTGGGGGCCTGGGCTCAGGTTGCCGGAGCCTTGGCGCGGAGTACGGTCAGGAACTCGCGCATCCAGGACGGGTGGTCCGGCCAGGCGCGGGACGAGACCAGGGTGCCGTCGACGACCGCCTCGGTGTCCTGGAAGGTCGCGCCGGCTGCCTGCATGTCGAGTTCCAGCGCGGGGTACGCGGTGACGCGGCGGCCGCGGAGACTGTCGATCGCGGCGGTGAGGAGGGGGCCGTGGCAGATCTGGGCCACGGGCTTGTCGGAGTCGAAGAAGGACTTGAGGATCTTGCGGAGTTCGGGGTCGTTGCGGAGGTACTCCGGGGCGCGGCCGCCGGGGATGACCACGGCGACGTACTGGCCGGGGTCGACCTCCGAGAAGGCGAGATCGGCGGGCCAGGTGTAGCCGGGCTTCTCGGTGTAGGTGTCGAAGCCGGGTTCGAAGTCATGGACGACGAACTGGAGCTTCTTGCGGGTGGGGGCGGCGATGTGGACCTCGTAGCCCTCCTCGCGCAGGCGTTGGTAGGGGTAGAGGACTTCCAGGGACTCTGCCGCGTCGCCCGTGAGGATGAGGATCTTGGCGGTCATGGGGGTTGCTCCCCTTTGAGGTGGCTTTGTGGGTGCGTTGGGTTCCACTGCCAACGTGCCTCGGAGCTGCGGCCTTGCCTAGGGGACGCGCCGGGTTTTCGGACGAGCGGCGAACGGTGGGCGGCACAGGTACTGGGTGAGGTCCCCTGTGCAGACTGTCAAAGTTCCACCCCCGGTTTTGTACACATACGGCTCATGACGGGCCCCGGGTAAGGAGCGATAGCCTTGTGGCGTGATCAGCGCGATAGTTCGCGGGGGCCTCGTTGTCCCTGCCCTGCGCCCGGGGAGCATGGGAGACATCCGTGTCCGGGCGGCGGTCGCTGGTCCTCGCGGGCGGGACGGGGCTGTCGAGAGCTCCACGGCGCCGCGCACACCCCGGGAGCGGACGCCGTCGAGAGCAGCGTCACATGCCCCGGGCGCGTGGGAAATGGCTGATAACCCCCCGCCCATCTCACCTTGCGGCATAGCGTCGGAACGGACCGGACACCCCGCGTCACGACGTCGCGTCGGAAGGCCGGAGACCGTACTTCCTTCTACGTCACGCAACGGCGCGCGACAGGAGCCAGAGGACAATGCAGACCAAGCTGGACGAAGCCAAGGCCGAGCTGCTCGATCGGGCCGCCCGGGTAGCTGAGAACAGCCCGGTCGGGGGGCACCTACCGACTGGGACGACGGAGCACGGCACCCCGGACCGGGCCGCCGTACTCGCGTTCCTCCAGCGCTACTACCTGCACACCGCCCCGGAAGACCTCACCGACCGCGACCCGGTCGACGTCTTCGGAGCCGCCTACTCGCACTACCGACTGGCCGAGAACCGCCCCCAGGGCACGGCGAACGTCCGGGTGCACACCCCGACGGTCGAGGAGAACGGCTGGACGTGCAGCCACTCCGTCGTCGAGGTCGTCACCGACGACATGCCGTTCCTGGTCGACTCCGCCACCAACGAGCTGACCCGGCAGGGCCGCGGCATCCACGTCGTCATCCACCCGCAGATGGTGGTGCGCCGCGATGTCACCGGCAAGCTCATCGAGGTGCTCACCACCCCGCCCACCGGTGACCTCCCGCACGACGCGCACGTCGAGTCCTGGATCCACGTCGAGATCGACCGCGAGACCGACCGCTCGGACCTGAAGCAGATCACCGCCGATCTGCTGCGCGTCCTGTCCGACGTCCGCGAGGCCGTCGAGGACTGGGGCAAGATGCGGGACGCGGCGCTGCGGATCGCCGAGGGCCTGCCCGAGGAGCCCATCGCGGGCGATCTGCCGCAGCAGGAGATCGAGGAGGCCCGCGAGCTGCTGCGCTGGCTGGCCGCCGATCACTTCACGTTCCTCGGCTACCGCGAGTACGAGCTGCGCGACGACGACTCCCTCGCCGCCGTCCCCGGCACCGGACTGGGGATACTGCGCGCGGACCCGCACCACGAGGCCGGCGAGAGCCACCCGGTCAGCCCGTCCTTCGAGCGGCTGCCCGCCGACGCCCGCGCCAAGGCGCGCGAGCACAAGCTCCTCGTGCTGACCAAGGCGAACAGCCGCGCGACCGTGCACCGGCCGTCGTATCTGGACTACATCGGCGTCAAGAAGTTCGACGAGCAGGGCAACGTCGTGGGGGAGCGGCGCTTTCTGGGCCTGTTCTCCTCCGCCGCCTACACCGAGTCCGTCCGCCGGGTTCCGGTCATCCGCCGCAAGGTCGACGAGGTGCTGGGCCGCGCCGGGTTCTCGCCCAACAGCCACGATGGGCGCGACCTGCTGCAGATCCTGGAGACGTACCCGCGCGACGAGCTCTTCCAGACGCCGATCGACGAGCTGCAGGCCATCGTCACCTCCGTGCTGTATCTGCAGGAGCGGCGCCGGCTGCGGCTCTACCTGCGCCAGGACGAGTACGGCCGCTACTACTCGGCCCTCGTCTACCTCCCACGCGACCGCTACACCACCGGCGTCCGGCTCAGGATCATCGACATCCTGAAGGAGGAACTCGGCGGCACCAGCGTCGACTTCACCGCCTGGAACACCGAGTCGATCCTCTCCCGGCTGCACTTCGTGGTGCGCGTCCCGCAGGGCACCGAGCTGCCGCAGCTGTCCGACAGCGACAAGGAGCGCATCGAGGCCCGCCTGGTCGAGGCCGCCCGCTCCTGGCTGGACGGGTTCGCCGATGCGCTGAACGCCGAGGTCGGCGAGGAGCGCGCCGCCGAGATGCTGCGCAGCTACCACAACGCGTTCCCCGAGGGCTACAAGGCCGACCACACCCCGCGCGCGGCGGTCGCCGACCTGGGGCACCTCGAGCGGCTCGACGAGGACAACAACTTCGCGCTCAGCCTGTACGAGCCGGTGGGCGCCGGGCCCGACGAGCGCCGCTTCAAGATCTACCGCAAGGGCGACGCCGTCTCCCTGTCCCGCGTGCTGCCGGTGCTCAACCGGCTCGGCGTCGAGGTCATGGACGAGCGGCCGTACGAACTGCGCTGCGCCGACCGCAGCGTCGCCTGGATCTACGACTTCGGCCTGCGCATGCCCAAGGCGCAGACCGGCGCCGACTACCTCGGCGACGACGCCCGTGAGCGGTTCCAGGAGGCGTTCGCCGCCAGCTGGACCGGCAAGGCGGAGAACGACGGCTTCAACGCTCTCGTGCTGAGCGCCGGGCTGACCTGGCGGCAGGCGATGGTGCTGCGGACGTACGCGAAGTACCTGCGCCAGGCGGGGTCGACCTTCAGCCAGGACTACATGGAGGACACCCTCCGCAACAACGTCCACACCACCCGGCTGCTCGTCTCCCTGTTCGAGGCACGGATGTCGCCGGAGCGGCAGCGCGCCGGGCACGAGATCGTGGACGCCCTGCTGGAGGAGCTGGACGCCGCCCTCGACCAGGTCGCGAGCCTCGACGAGGACCGGATCCTGCGGTCCTTCCTCACCGTGATCAAGGCCACCCTGCGGACGAACTTCTTCCAGGAGGCGTGGGGCGGCCAACCGCACGAGTACGTGTCGATGAAGTTCGACCCGCAGGCCATCCCGGATCTGCCGGCGCCGCGCCCGGCGTACGAGATCTGGGTGTACTCGCCGCGCGTGGAGGGCGTGCACCTGCGGTTCGGCAAGGTCGCCCGCGGTGGCCTGCGCTGGTCCGACCGGCGTGAGGACTTCCGCACCGAGATCCTCGGCCTGGTCAAGGCGCAGATGGTGAAGAACACCGTCATCGTGCCGGTCGGCGCCAAGGGCGGCTTCGTCGCCAAGCAGCTGCCGGACCCCTCCGTGGACCGGGACGCGTGGCTGGCGGAGGGCATCGCCAGCTACAAGACGTTCATCTCGGCGCTGCTCGACATCACCGACAACATGGTCGCGGGCGAGGTCGTCCCGCCGCCGGAGGTCGTCCGGCACGACGAGGACGACACGTACCTGGTGGTGGCGGCCGACAAGGGCACGGCGACGTTCTCGGACATCGCCAACGAGGTGGCCGAGTCGTACAACTTCTGGCTCGGCGACGCCTTCGCCTCCGGCGGCAGCGCGGGCTACGACCACAAGGGCATGGGCATCACCGCCCGCGGCGCCTGGGAGTCGGTCAAGCGACACTTCCGTGAGCTGGGCGTGGACACGCAGAGCCAGGACTTCACGGTCGTCGGCATCGGCGACATGTCCGGTGACGTGTTCGGCAACGGCATGCTGCTCAGCGAGCACATCCGGCTGGTCGCCGCCTTCGACCACCGGCACATCTTCATCGACCCGAACCCGGACGCGGCGACCTCGTACGCCGAGCGACGCCGCCTGTTCGAGCTGCCGCGCTCGTCCTGGGCCGACTACAACACCGACCTGCTGTCGGCGGGCGGCGGCGTCTTCCCCCGCACCGCCAAGGCCATCCCGGTCAACGCGCACATCCGCGCCGCCCTCGGCATCGCGGACAAGGTCGCCAAGCTGACCCCTGCCGACCTGATGCGGGCGATCCTCAAGGCGCCGGTGGACCTGCTGTGGAACGGCGGCATCGGTACGTACGTCAAGGCGAGCACGGAGTCCAACGCCGACGTCGGCGACAAGGCGAACGACTCGATCCGCGTCGACGGCGCCGACCTGCGGGTCAGGGTCGTCGGCGAGGGCGGCAACCTGGGCCTGACCCAGCTGGGCCGGATCGAGTTCGCGCACCACGGCGGCAAGGTCAACACCGACGCCATCGACAACAGCGCGGGCGTGGACACCTCCGACCACGAGGTGAACATCAAGATCCTGCTCAACGGCCTGGTCGCCGAGGGCGACATGACCGTCAAGCAGCGCAACAAGCTGCTCGCCGAGATGACCGACGAGGTCGGCCGTCTGGTGCTGCGCAACAACTACGCGCAGAACACGGCGATCGCCAACGCCCTCGCCCAGTCCAAGGACATGCTCCACGCCCAGCAGCGCTTCCTGCGCCACCTGGTGCGCGAGGGCCACCTCGACCGGGCGCTGGAGTTCCTGCCCACCGACCGCCAGATCCGCGAGCGGCTCGCCCAGGGCCAGGGCCTGACCGGCCCGGAGACGGCCGTCCTGCTGGCGTACACGAAGATCACGGTCGCCGAGGAGCTGCTGCACACCTCGCTGCCGGACGACGCGTACCTGCGCGGGCTGCTGCACTGCTACTTCCCGGCCGCGCTGCGCGAGCAGTTCTCCGAGCACATCGACAGCCACCCGCTGCGCCGCGAGATCACCACGACCGTGCTGGTCAACGACACGGTCAACACGGGCGGTACGACGTATCTGCACCGGCTGCGCGAGGAGACCGGCGCCTCGCTGGAGGAGATCGTCCGGGCGCAGACCGCGGCCCGCGTGATCTTCCGCCAGGCGCCGGTGTGGGACGGGGTGGAGGCGCTCGACAACAAGGTCGAGGCCGCCGTCCAGACCCGCATCCGCCTGCACTCGCGCCGACTGGTCGAGCGTGGCACGCGCTGGCTGCTCAACAACCGGCCGCAGCCGCTTGAGCTCGCCGAGACGGTCGACTTCTTCGCCGAGCGCGTCGAGCAGGTCTGGTCGCAGCTGCCCAAGCTGCTGCGCGGCGCGGACCTGGAGTGGTGGCAGAAGATCTACGACGAGCTGACCGCGGCCGGCGTCCCGGACGAACTCGCCACCCCGGTGGCCGGTTTCTCCTCCGCCTTCCCGACGCTCGACATCGTCTCGGTGGCCGACCGCATGGGCAAGGAGCCGATGGACGTCGCCGAGGTCTACTACGACCTCGCTGACCGGCTGACCATCACCCAGCTGATGGACCGTATCAGCGACCTGCCCCGCACCGACCGCTGGCAGTCGATGGCCCGCGCGGCGATCCGCGAGGACCTGTACGCCGCCCACGCGGCCGTCACGGCGGACGTCCTGGCGGTGGGCAACGGCTCGGCGACGCCGGAGCAGCGGTTCAAGGGTTGGGAGCAGAAGAACGCCGCGATCCTGGGACGGGCGCGGACGACGCTGGAGGAGATCCACGGCTCCGACGCGTTCGACCTGGCGAATCTGTCGGTGGCGATGCGGACGATGCGGACGCTGCTGCGGACGCACTCGTGACGCGCTCGTAAGCCTGTACGACACAAAGGGCGCCCCGGGCCGGAAACGGCTCGGGGCGCCCTCGCGCGTGCGGCGCGGGTCAGGACGGCTGAGGCACGACCTTCGGAGCGGCCTTGGGCTTGGGCTTGGGCTTCGGCTTGTTGTCCCCGGTGAAGGCCTCGTACTCCTTCATGACCTCCTCCGTCGGCCCGTCCATGCGCAGCTCACCGCGTTCCAGCCACAGCACCCGTTCGCAGGTGTCGCGGATGGACTTGTTGTTGTGGCTGACCAGGAAGACCGTGCCGGCCTGCTTGCGCAGCTCGCGGATGCGGGCCTCGGAGCGCTTCTGGAAGGAGCGGTCGCCGGTGGCGAGGGCCTCGTCGATGAGCAGGACGTCGTGGTCCTTGGCGGCGGCGATGGAGAACCGCAGACGGGCGGCCATGCCGGAGGAGTACGTCCGCATGGGCAGCGTGATGAAGTCGCCCTTCTCGTTGATGCCGGAGAAGTCGACGATGTCCTGGTAGCGCTCCTTGACCTGCTCGCGGCTCATGCCCATGGCGAGGCCGCCGAGGTGGACGTTGCGCTCACCGGTGAGGTCGTTCATCAGGGCGGCGTTGACGCCGAGGAGGGAGGGCTGGCCGCCCGTGTAGATCCGGCCGTTCTCCACGGGGAGCAGCCCGGCGACGGCCTTGAGCAGGGTCGACTTGCCGGAGCCGTTGGTGCCGATCAGGCCGATGGCCTCGCCCTTGTACGCGACGAAGGAGACGTCCCGGACGGCGTGCACGGTGCGGACGCCGGCGGCCTTCTCGGCGTGCCCCCGGCGCAGGATGCGGTTGAGGGCGGCGGTGGCGGAGCCGCGGCCGGCGCCGGTGCCGTTGACGCGGTAGACGATGTCGACGTGGTCGGCGATGACGGTGGGGATCAGGTCGTTCGGGTGTTCAGCCACGGCCGTACGTCTCCTCAGCCTTCCAGAAGTAGATGAAGCCGCCGACGCCGGCGAGCAGGGCCCAGCCCGTGGCGAGCATCCAGACGTGGTCGGGCAGCTGGCTCGCGTGGAAGCTGTCGATCAGCGCGAAGCGCATCAGGTCGATGTAGACGGCGGCGGGATTGGCCTGGAGCACGGGGCCGACCCAGCCGGGCAGGTCGTTGTGCCGGCTGAGCAGGTGGTCGATGCTCCACATCACGCCGGAGACGTACATCCAGGTGCGCAGCACGAACGGCATCAGCTGGGCGACGTCCGGCGTCTTGGCGCCCACCCGGGCCAGGATCATGGACACGCCGGCGTTGAAGGTGAACTGCAGGATCAGCGCCGGGATCGCCAGCACCCAGGACACGGCGACGGGCACGCCGAAGACGAGCAGGATGACGACCAGGGCGGCCATCGAGAACAGCAGCTGCTGGAGTTGCTGGAGGCAGAAGGAGATCGGCAGGGCCGCGCGCGGGAAGTGCAGGGCGCGGACGAGGCCGAGGTTGCCTGAGATGGCGCGGGTGCCGGCCAGGATCGAGCTCTGTGTGAAGGTCCAGATGAACACGCCCGTGACCAGGAACGGGACGTAGTCCGGCACGCCCTTCTTGGTCTGCAGCAGCACACCGAAGATCAGGTAGTAGACGGCCGCGTTCAGCAGCGGGGTCATCACCTGCCAGACCTGGCCGAGCTTCGCCTGGCTGTACTGGGCGGTGAGCTTGGCGGTCGAGAACGCCGCGATGAAGTGGCGGCGCGCCCACAGTTGGCGGACGTACTGGGGCAGGGAGGGGCGGGCGCCGCTGACCGTGAGGCCGTGGCGGGCGGCGAGGGCCGCGAGGTCGTCGTCGGCCGGGGCCGTCATGCGGGCCGTCGTCGGGGGCGGTGTGTCGAGGACCTGGCTCACATCCGCTGCTTTCGGTCGGGGGGTGGGGGTACGGCGGGCGGCCCGTGCAACGTCCTCCGGCGTTTTCTCACGCGTCTCTTCACGTTTTCTTACGTCGGGACGGGACCGTATCGTCGCAACGTGAGCGTAGGCCTTTCGAACGTCGGAACGCAACCGTTTCGTCGTAACGCCCTATGCTGGTCCGCATGACGACGAACGCCGACGGGCCCCAGCCGCGACCGCGCCGCCGGACCCCCGCGGGGGCGGCGGTGCTCCGGGCGGACGTGACGGAAGCCATCCGGGCGGCCGTCTTCGAGGAGCTCGCGGCCGTCGGCTACGCACGGATGTCGATCGAGGGCATCGCCCGCCGGGCCGGGGTCGGCAAGACCGCGGTGTACCGGCGCTGGCGCTCCAAGCTGCACCTCGTGCTGGACGTCGTCTCGGCGATCGCGGTACAGGGCCTGCCCGCGCCGGACACCGGCTCGCTGGAGGCGGACCTGAGGCTTCTCTACGAGGTGACGTCCCGCGCGCTGCGCCATCCCGTGGCCTCGCAGATCATCCCCGACCTCCAGGCGGAGGCGGCCCGCAACCCCGAGATCGCCGACGCCCTGCAGAAGGCGTTGCGCGAGGGTCAGGAGGGCGTCGCCAGCAAGATCGTGGCCGCGGCGCAGCAGCGCGGTGAGGTCGGCTCGGGCTACGACCCCGACCTCGCCCTCGACCTCATCTCGGGCCCGCTCTACTGGCGCTCGGTGGTGATCCGCAGCCCGAAGCTGCCCAAGGGGTACCTGGCGTCCCTGGCCCGGTCGACCGCGGCGGCACTCAAGGCGCTGTGACCGCAGGCGCACCCGGTCACGCGCCGGACGCCTTAGTCCACCGCCGCCCCCGGATGCCTGTGCACCCACCCCTCCCAGGCCGACGCGATCATGTCCTGGACGTCGTGGCGGGCCTTCCAGCCCAGCTCGGTTGTGATGTGGTCGGCGGAGGCGACGACGCGGGCGGGGTCGCCGGGGCGGCGGGGGGTGACGGTGGGGGGACGGTGGTGGCCGGTGACCGCGTTGACGCGGTCGATCATGTCGCGGACCGAGACGCCCTCGCCGCGGCCGATGTTGAGGGTGAGGTCGCGACCGGGGGAGGCCCGTAGGGCGCGGGCGACCGCCACATGGGCCTCGGCCAGGTCGACGACGTGGATGTAGTCGCGGACGCAGGTGCCGTCGGGGGTCGGGTAGTCGTCGCCGAAGATGCGCGGGGGCGCGCCCTCGGTGAGTTTCTCGAAGACCATGGGGACGAGGTTGAAGACGCCCACGTCCGCCAGTTCCGGGCTCGCCGTGCCCGCCACGTTGAAGTAACGCAGGGACGCCGTGGCCAGGCCGGTGGCCCGGCCCGTCGCCCGGACCAGCCACTCGCCGGCCAGCTTCGTCTCGCCGTACGGGCTCATCGGCACGCACGGCGTCTCCTCCGTGACCAGGTCCACGTCCGGCATGCCGTACACCGCCGCCGAGGAGGAGAAGACGAAGGACGGCACCCGCGCCGTCGTGACCGCTTCGAGCAGGACCCGCAGGCCCTCGACGTTCTCCCGGTAGTAGTGCAGGGGGCGGTCCACCGACTCGCCGACCTGCTTCTTCGCCGCCAGGTGGACGACCCCGGTGATCTGGTGACCGGCGAGCACCCGGCCCAGCAGCTCGCCGTCCAGCGTCGAGCCGACCACCAGGGGGACGTCGTCCGGGACGCGCTCCGCGATGCCGGTGGACAGGTCGTCGTACACGACCGCCCGTTCGCCCGCCTCGGTCATCGCCCGTACGACGTGCGCCCCGATGTAACCGGCGCCGCCGGTGATCAGCCAGGTCATGTGCGGCCGTCCCCTCGTCCGTTGCCCTGTGCGCTGTCCGCCTCACAGTCAAGCAGGTGACGGGGTGCGTGCCTGGCGTTTGTCACTCTTCGTACGATCGCCGACACAGGTGGTACAGGTTCCGTTAGTAGTACAAACTGGCCGCGTGGTGAACTACGCGGTGACCCCCATGGCGGGTCACTTCGCCCAGGAGGGTCGCTCGTACGCGCTCGTCGCCGCCTGCGCTGCCGGGGCGACGCTGCTGCTGGTGCGGGCGGTCGCGGGGGCCGCCTGGTGCCCGTACGGGCTCGTCGTCGCCGCCACCTGCCTGCTGCACGAACTGGCGGTGCTCGTGCTCCTCGCCCACGCGCTGACACTGGCCCACGCGCGCGTGCCGCGTGCGCCGACAACCTCGCCGCCGTCTCCGCCGTCGCCGCGCGCGAACTGAGCCCCGGCGACCCGGTCCTGTTCGTACCGGCGCTCGGTCGGCGGGCCGCGCTGGCCTACCCCGAGGCGTTCCGGGGCGTGTGGGACGTGGCGCTGGGGGTGCCCGCGCCGGAGTCCGGGACGCTGTACGGGGAGGAGGTCGACGCCGCCGAACTGCGCCGCAGGCTCGCCGGGCTGGACCGGCTGTGGGTGGTGGCCGAGCCGTACGCGCGTCGGTCGCGCCGGCTCCCCCGGGATCCGGCCGAGCGCGTGAAGCTCGGCGTGGTGAGGGAGCAGTTCGCGCCGTACGCGCCCCGGCGGGAGGTGGTGCGCGGGGGTGCGACGCTCCGGCTCTACGTGCGCAGAGCCGAAAGTTGCGGGTGCCACGGCGCCCCCGGGGAGCGTGCCGGATGCCACAAGGAGCAAGCTCGACCCCGCCGGAGCCTCGGTACCGGCCGCCGGCACGGTCACCGCGACTTGGCGGCCTCCGCCTCCGCCTCCGCCTCCGCCGCCGCGTCGAGCGCCGTCGTGAGCTCGTCGAGGCGGGCGCGCAGTTCCCGGATCTCGTCGACGTCGAAACCCGTCGCCGCCATGATCCGGCGGGGCACCTCAAGGGCCCGCTCGCGCAGCGCGACCCCCTCCTCGGTCAGCCGCACCTCCACCGATCGCTCGTCGCGCACACTGCGCTCCCGGCGCACCAGGCCTGCCGCCTCCAGGCGCTTGAGCAGCGGCGACAGGGTGCCGGAGTCGAGGCGCAGCTGCTCGCCCAGCTTCTTCACCGGCAGATCGCCGTGCTCCCACAGCACGAGCATCACCAGGTACTGCGGATAGGTGAGCCCGAGGTGTTTGAGGATCACTCGGTACACCCCGCCGAAGGCGCGCGAGGCCGCGTTCAGAGAGAAGCAGATCTGCTGGTCGAGGCGGAGCCAGTCCGCTGTGGGCGTGGTGGTCATGCGTCAAGGGTAGCGCCCCGGCGCGCCATTTAGTTGTGTGCAATTGAATTGTGTGCTCTACTTGTGGTGTCAGGTCGGCCGGACAGGCCGCCGGTACATGACTTGAGAGGGATGGTTTCTCCATGGACGCGCTCTACACGGCTGTCGCCACCGCCACCCACGGCCGCGAGGGTCGTGCCGTCTCCTCCGACGGCAGGCTCGACCTCCAGCTGGCCATTCCGGCCGAGATGGGCGGCAGCGGCCAGGGCACCAACCCCGAGCAGCTCTTCGCCGCCGGGTACTCCGCCTGCTTCGCCAGCGCCCTCGGCCTGGTCGGCCGGCAGGCCAAGGTCGACGTGAGCGAGGCCGCCGTCACCGCCGAGGTCGGCATCGGCAAGCAGGGTGAGGGCTTCGCGCTGGCCGTCACCCTCCGCGTCGAGCTGCCCGACACCGTCGACGAGGCGACCGGCCGCAAGCTGGTCGAGCAGGCCCACCAGGTCTGCCCCTACTCCAACGCCACCCGCGGCAACATCCCGGTCGAGCTCGTCGTCGAGTAACCGGCCGGCCGTCCGCAGCGCGCGGAACGCCGTGTAGGCGCCGGCCCGCAGGAGCCACTGCCGCACCCCCGGCGGCCGGTGCCCGGCGGGCCGGTAGCGCCGGTACAGCACGCCCGCGTGCCGGAAGAAGGCGCGCCGCCGACGCGCGGGTAGCCGCCGGGCATCGGCCGCCACCTCCGCCACCACGGCGAACAGTTGGTCGAACAGCGCCCGCGAGCGCGCCGCCGACACCCCCTCGGCGCCGGCCTGGAACAGCACCAGCTCGACCTGATCCAGCAGATCGAGCTGGTGCTCACCAGGCACGTCGAGCAGGCTCCCGCGCGCCCGCACCAGATGCCGTACGACCACCGACGGCAGCACCGCCACCCGCTCCGCCAGTACCGTCACCACCCCGCCCCAGCCGAGGTCGGTGAAGTGGCCGTAGGGAAAGGCGAGTTGGTGCACCGCCAGGAACCCGCGCCGGTAGGCGGCGCTCCACGCGGGCCGGTTCACCACCGTGAGCCACGGGGCCGCGTCGGGGTGGAAGGTTCCTGCGGGGGCGGGTGGGAGGCCGATGAACCGCCTCCGCGCCGGGCGCGCCGTCACCCGCTCGTGCTCGAAATGCAGTACGTCCACCGGCCCCGTCTCCCGCAGCCGGGCGTCCAGCGCCGCCAGCGCCCCCGGTACGAGGACGTCGTCACCGTCGAGAAACAGCAGATAGGCGCCGCAAGCCGCCCGCAGCCCGGTCGTGCGGGCCGCGCTCAGACCGGCCGAGGGCGGTGAGTAGGCCGGTGTCACCCTGCGGTCCCGCTCGGCGTATCCGGCGGTGAGGTCCGCCGCGGGAGCCTCCGGCTCGTCGCACACCGTGATCAGCTCGAAGTCGCCGAAGGACTGGGCCAGAACCGACTCCAGGGCCCGGGCGAGCCGGCCCTCGACCCCGTGCGAGGGGACGATGATGCTGAAACGGGGCATGTCGCTCTTTCCGTTTTCGCCATCCTTGCTCGGCGGGAGGCGCACGCCTCGGGCCGTGGAGTTCCCGCCGAGCGGCCCGTCGCGAACCGGGCGCGAAGCGTCCGGGCCGCCCGGACGGCCGCCAGGTGGACGGCCGTGACGGGGTGGGCCGCGACGAGCTGCGGGGCATACGGACTCCCGGTAGGTGAAACGGCGGTCAGCGGCTTTCGGTGACGGTGAAGTGACCAGAAGGTTGCGGAATGGTGGCTGCCGGGGGATTCGCCCGTGATGCGGCGGCCGACGGCACCGGCTGCCGCGCCTCCATCGGCACGACCGGCGGAAGGCCCGCCCGCTCCTCCCCGAGCACGACATGGCGTACGACCCGCTCGGCGGCGCGTCCGTCGTCGTACGGGCAGAAACGCGCCCGGAAGGCGGACCGCAGCTGCGCCGAGCGGGAGCCGCGCCAGTGGCCGGTCGCGAAGATGTCGATCAGCTCGTCCTCGCTGCGCGCGATCGCGCCCGGCGGGAAAGTGCGCAGGTCGACGTAGGTGCCACGGGCCGCCTCGTACGTTTCGAGGTCGTCGGCGTGGAGCACGATCGGGCGGTCCAGGCCGGCGTAGTCGAACATGAGTGACGAGTAGTCCGTCACCAGGGCGTCCGAGGCCAGGCACAGGGACTCGACGCTCGGGTGGTCGGTGACGTCGATGATCCGGTCGGACGTGCGGGCGAGAGGGCCGCCGTGGCGATGGTGGGCGCGGGCCAGGATCACGAACTCGGGGCCCAGTCGGCCCAGCACGCGTTCCAGGTCGAGTCCGGCGGTCTGGGTGCGACGGTGGTCGCGGTAGGTGGGCGCGTACAGGATCGCGACCGCGCCCCGCGGGATACCGAGCGTCTCGCGGAGCCGGGTGACGTCCAGTGAGGTGGCCTGCTGGAAGACGTCGGTGCGGGGCTGGCCGAACTCCAGCGTGCGGTACGTGCCCGGGTGGACGCGCTCCCAGGTGAGGGTGGCGTGCCGGTTGGCGGACACCACGTAGTCCCACTGGTCCACGCCCGCGAGCAGCTGTGCGAAGTCCGTGTCCCGGGCGGCCGCCGGGCGTTCCTGGAGGTCGAGGCCCATGTGCTTCACGGGCGTGCCCTGCTGGGTCTGCACGAAGACCTGGCCGCGGCGCTTGACCAGGCGGCGGTCGAGGGTGTCGTTGGCGACGAGGTAGCGGGAGCGGGCGAGCGCCGTCCAGTACGCGGCCGTGTCCGGGGTGACCCGGCGGGTGCCGGTCGGGAGCGTGTGGTGGTGCTCGGGGCGCGCGATCCAGGCCGTGCGCAGATGCGGGGCGTGCGTGCGGAACGCCGACTCCAGCGCGGCCGGGTTGCAGCAGTAGCCGCGTCCGTCGTACGCCGCGAAGACCGCGCGGTCGGCGCGCAGGGGGAGGCGCAGCTGGACGCGGTAGTGCAGGCGCAGGGCGGCGGAGCGCAGGGCCCTGGTGAAACGGGCGGCGCGGGCCGTCGTGCGGCGCCACAGGCGCCCGGTGCGGAGCAGGGCGCGGTACGTGCGGTGGGCGCCGAGACGGATCGGGGTGTGCCGGAGGCGGGTGCGCAGGGGGAGCGGGGTGCGGTGGCTCCGGTAGTGGGCGCGGGCGCGGCGCAGGAAATCGGCGTGCGTGCCGCGCGGGAGGCGGGTGAACAGCGCCGCCAGGTGCTCGACCGTGCGGCGGAACAACGCCGGGCGCCAGCGGGCCAGTTCCGGGCGCTTGTCGACGTACGCGAAGAGGCGGTCGTACTGCTCGAAGACGTCCAGGTCGGCGGACGGCGCCTCGGTGCTGTGCCGGCGCTGCCGGTGGTGGACGCACACCTGGTCGAGGGTCGCGATCGACTCGGCGGTCAGCAGGGTCTTCAGGGCCCACGGCGTGTGCTCGTGGTGGCCGGGCGGGAAGGTGAGGGCCTCGCGGGCCAGGAACTCGCGCCGGTACGCGCGGGTCCAGGCGGGCGTGGGGAGGCCGCCTGGGCCGGCGGCGAGCAGGCCGGGGCGGTCCTCCAAGCGGAGCGGGCCGGCGGCGGGGAGGGCGGGCTCGTCGCGGACGGGGACGCCGGTCCAGTCGGTGCGCGCGTGGTCGTAGGCCAGGACGTCCGGTTCGCCGGTCTCCTTCAGCCGGTCGGCGATCGCGCGCAGGGCGTGCGGGGCCAGGGTGTCGTCGCCGTCGAGGAAGAGGACGTAGTCGCCGGTGGCCTGCTCCAGACCGGCGTTGCGGGCGGGGCCGGGGCCCTGGTTCTCGGAGAGGTGGACGGGGTGGACGCGCGGGTCGCGGGCCGCGTACTCGTCGATGATCTCGCCGCAGGCGTCCGGCGAGCGGTCGTCGACCGCGATCAGTTCGAGATCGGAGTACGACTGGCCGAGCACCGATTCCAGGCACTCGTGCAGATACGCCTGAACGTGGTATGCGGGGACGATGACACTGAACCTGGGCAAGGGACATCCATAAGTCGGCGGGTCTGCGCGGGCGTTCTGCCCGGGAACGGCCAATGGAGTGAACTGGTTACGGTCTGTACGGCATGCGGGGGATTTCGCCGTGAACGCGAAGGGGCGGGCCGTTGCCCGGCCCGCCCCGACGTCGTTGTCCCTGCCGTTACTTCACCGCGCCCGCCATCACACCGGACACGAACTGCCGCTGGAACGCGAAGAACACGGCGAGCGGAATCACCATCGAGATGAAGGCGCCGGGCGCCAGCACATCGATGTTGTTCCCGAACTGCCGTACCTGCGTCTGCAGCGCCACCGTGATCGGCTGGTTGCCGGAGTCGGAGAACACCAGCGCGACCAGCATGTCGTTCCACACCCACAGGAACTGGAAGATGCCCAGGCTCGCGATCGCGGGCCCGCCGAGCGGCATCACCACCCGGGCGAACAGCCGCAGTTCACCGGCGCCGTCCAGCCGCGCCGCCTCCAGCAGCTCGCGCGGGATCTCCGCGAAGAAGTTCCGCAGCAGGAACACCGCGAACGGCAGGCCGAAGCCGACGTGGAACAGGATCACGCCGAGCATCGAGCCGAACAGGCCGATGTTGCCGAAGAGTTCGGCGATCGGGATCAGCGCCACCTGCACCGGGACGACCAGCAGGCCGACCACGGCCAGGAACCACCAGTCCCGGCCCGGGAACTCCATCCACGCGAAGGCGTATCCGGCGAGCGAGCCGATCACCACGACCAGCACGGTCGCCGGGACCGTGATCAGGACCGTGTTCACCAGGGAGTCGGTGATGTCGCTGTTGCCCAGCAGCTTGTCGTAGCTCTCGAAGGTGAGTTGGGCCGGCTCGGTGAACACCGTCCACCAGCCGCTCTCGTTCATGTCCGCCGGCGTGCGCAGCGAGGAGAGCAGCAGGCCGATGGTCGGCACCAGCCAGAACAGGCCGACGACGATCAGGAAGACGCGGACCAGGCCGCCGCTGACGCCCTCCGCCAGGCGTGAGCCGAGGGACGCCCTGCCCTTCACGGACTGCGTGGTCATCGCCGCACCTCCCGCCTGAGCCTGCGGATGTTGAACCACATCACCGGGATCACCAGAAGCAGCAGGAACACCGCGATCGCGCTCGCGATGCCCGGCTGGTCCTCGGAGAAGCCCTTGCGGTACAGCTCCAGGGCGAGCACGTTCGCGTCGTCCTGGGAGGAGCCCGGGGCGATGATGAAGACCAGGTCGAAGATCTTCAGCACGTTGATCATCAGGGTGACGGCGACCACCGCGAGGACGGGCGCGAGCAGCGGCACGGTGACCCGTCGGAACACCTGCCACTCGTTGGCCCCGTCGACCCGGGCCGCCTCCAGCAGCTCACGCGGCACCCCCGCGAGCCCGGCGGCGATCAGCACCATCGCGAAGCCCGCCCACATCCAGATGTACGACCCGATGATGGCCGGCGTGACCAGCGACGGGCCGAGCCAGTCCAGGCCGTTGTACGGCTCCTTGAAGTTGTCGGCGGGCAGCCGGAGTTGTGCCCCGTCGGCGGTGGCAGGGAGCGTGAAGGTGCCGTCGTCGGCGGCCGTGGTCGAGGCGACGACCTTGCCGTCCTTGACGGCCTCGATCTTCATGCCGGGATAGCCCAGCTCGGACGGGTCCGGGGCGCCGAGGGTGCCGACGCCCTCGCCGCGCGTGAAGTCCTGCCAGGTGGTGCCGGTGACCTTGCCCGGGTCTGGCCGCGCCGCGACGGCTTTCGCCGCGTCGTCGGGCATCTGGTCGGGGGCGACACCCACCAGGGGGAGGCCGACCGGATCGCCCAGGCGGACCGGCTCCTTGGTGATGAAGCCGCCTCCGTCCGCCGTCAGCGGCGACTCCCGTCCGGGGTGCGCCTTCGGGAACGCCGACGACTGGGCGAACGTGTCGTGCACACCCACCCACACCGCGTTCGCGATGCCCTTGTCCGGGTCCTGGTCGTAGACGAGCCGGAAGATGATGCCCGCCGCGAGCATCGAGATCGCCATCGGCATGAAGACGACCAGCTTGAACGCCGTGCCCCAGCGAACCCGTTCGGTCAGCACCGCGAAGATCAGCCCGAGCGCGGTCGCGACCGTCGGCGCGAACACCACCCAGATGATGTTGTTCTTCAGCGCCGTACGGATGCCGTCGTCGGTGAACAGGGCCTGGTAGTTGTCGAATCCGGCGAAGCCGTCGCCGGACTGGTCGTAGAAGCTGCGGACGACCGAGTACCCGATCGGGTAGACCACGAGCGCGCCGAGCAGCACCAGGGCGGGCAGCAGGAACAGCGCTGCCACGGTCCTGCGGGTGCCGGTCACGCTCTTGCGATTCCGGGGAGGGGACCCGCTCTTCCTCGGCGGGACCCCTGCCGTGGCTGCCGACGCCATGGTCGGCTCAGTTCCCGTACGCCGCGGCCGCGTCGGCCTCCAGCTGTTCCTGGGTGCCCTTGATGTCCTTCGGGTTCTTCAGGAAGTCCTGCAACGCCTTCCACTCACCCTTGCCGGGCGTGCCGCCGAAGGCCTGCGGGGCCTGGTCGGACATGTCGAAGCGGAAGTCGTCACCGGCCGCGACCAGCGCCTTGGCCATCTCCTGCTGCACCGCGTTCGGGTACGCCGAGGGGTCCACGTTCTTGTTCGGCGACAGATAGCCGCCGAGCTTCGCCTGGATGGTCGCCGCGTCCGGCGAGGCGAGGAAGGTGGCCAGCGCCTGCGCGGCCTTCGAGTCCTCGAGGATGACCGCCGCGTCACCGCCGGAGACGACCGGCTCGGTGTCGCCGACCTTCGGGAACGCGAACACCTTGGCGTCCGTGCCGACTTCGGCGTCCGTCTCCGCGATGTTGACCTGCACGAAGTCGCCCTCGAAGACCATGCCGGCCTTCGGCTGGTCGCCGCCGGTGAAGGTCTGCGTGACGGAGGCAGGGAACTCGGTCTGCAGGGCGCCGCTCGCGCCGCCCGCGATGTAGTCGGCCTTGCCCCAGATCTGCGCGAGCGTGGTCAGGGCCTCGGTGACGGACGGGTCGGTCCACTTGATCTCGTGCTTGGCCAGCTGGTCGTACTTCTCCGGGCCCGCCTGCGAGAGATAGACGTTCTCGAACCAGTCGGTCAGCGTCCAGCCGTCGGCGCCGCCGACGGAGAACGGGGTGACACCGGAGTCGTAGATCGTCTGGGCGGTGGAGAGCAGGTCCTCCCAGGTCCCCGGCTCCTCGGCGCCCGCGTTCTCGAAGACCTGCGTGTTGTACCAGATCAGGGACTTGTTGGCGGCCTTGTAGTAGACGCCGTACTGCTTGCCGTCGACCTTGCCGAGGTCCTGCCAGCCCTGGGAGTAGTTCTTGCCGAGCTGCTCCTGGGCCTCGGTCCCGATCGGCTTGGCCCAGCCCTTGTCGACGGCCTGCTTGATGGCGCCGACCTGGGGGAGCATCGCGATGTCCGGCGGCGCGCCGCCCGCGATCTTCGAGCCGAGGAAGTTGATGATCGGGTCCTGCGCGGGCACGAAGGTCACCTTGGCGCCGGTCCGCTTCTCGAACTCCTCAAGCACCTTCTTGAAGTTGGCCTGCTCCGGGCCGGTCCACACGGCGGCGACCTCCAGGGTCTCGCCGTCCAGCTTGGGGAGCGTGACGGTGGTGGCGGTCTCGTCCGTGCCGCCGCTGCCTTCGTCTCCGCCGTCGTCGTCGCCTCCGCAGGCGCTGAGCGAGAACGCGAGCGCTCCCGCCAGTGCGGCCGCGGCGGCGCGGGCGGTCCTGCGTGTCCGGGTGCGGCTGATGGTGATGCTGCTGTGCATTACGGCCCCGTTCTTCGTTCCTCGTCGAACGTTCGAGCGCTGTCCCGTGGGACTGGTCTACGCCGGGTCCGTGGGGTCGGCAAGAGCGCCTGCCGTGTCAAGACGGTGATCGTGACCCCGTCGTGATTGTTCAGCGGGCGGGACCGACAGGCACCGGGGGTCCCTACAGCAGTGACGGCACCTCCGGGGCCGAGACTTCCCGGGCCGCCCGCTCCAGCGCGCTCGCCAGCAGAGCCAAGTCCGTTGGCCCGTTGCCCAGTTCACGGACCGGGCGGCGCGCGGGCGGGTCGCCCATGCGGTGCCACTCCAGCGGGACGACGGTCGGTCGCAGGGTCGCCGTACGCGGGATACGGCCGGTGACCCGGCCGCCCTGGAACGGCGTGACCTGGCCGTCGGGGTGAGCCAGCCGGCCCCGGCCGGGCGCCGGTTCGTCGGGGCCGGGCGCGGGTGCGTCGAGGGTGACGCGCACGGTGGCCCGTCGGGCGGGTTCGGTTTCGGCGGTACGACCGCCCGGTCCGGCGGCGGCCACCAGGTGCACGCCGAGCCGCTCGCCGTCGCGGGCCACCGCCTCCAGCGCGCGCATCACGGACCCGGCCGCCGGCCGGCCCGGGGAGCCCAGCGGGGGCGAGACCAGGGCGTCCAGGTCGTCGACGACCACGACGAGGCGCGGCAGTGGGGGCACGTCGTCGGTCGGACGGCGGGAGGCGGCCGGGCGCAGCCGCAGGGTGGAGCTGGGCGGGGTGTCCAGGTCCCCGGCACCGGCGTTGGGCGCCGAGCGCTGGCTGACCATGCGTCCCGACACCTCACGCCCGGTGTGCCACTCGGTGAAGTCCGAGCGGCCGAGCAGCTCGGCGCGGCGCTTCAGCTCGGCCGTCAGGGACTGGGCGAACTCCCGCATGCGGACGGGGTCGTTGGCGAGGAGGTGCGTGGTGACGTGCGGGATGTCCATGCACAGGTGCAGACCGTCGCCGTGTCCGCTGCCCGCGCCCACGCTGTCCCGGCCGTCCATCAGCACCAGGCTCAGCCGGTCCGGCCGCTCGGCGGCGGCGAGCGAGGCGACGACGGCCCTCAGCAGTTCCGTACGCCCGCTGCCGGGCGGCCCCTCGATCAGCAGATGCGGTCCCTCGGCGACGAGGTCCACGGCAACCGGGCCACGCGGGCCGGCTCCGAGGACGGCGTGCGCGCGGCCGCCGAGTGCGTCGGTGTCGTCGACGGCGTCGGCCCAGCGGGCCATGAGCGAGGCGGGGGTGGCCCGGGCCAGGCCCAACTCGTCCAGCAGGCGGGCGGCTTGGGGGAGCGGGGCGCTGACGCGCGCGTGCCGGGTGCCGGTGGCGGTCGTGTCCGTGCGCAGGGGGGCCAGGGCACGGGCGAAGCGCTCGGCCCAGGCGGGGGAGACGGCGTCGACGGCGCCTACTGTGCCGTGGCCGACGGGGGACCCTGCCACGGTGTCGGTGCCGGCCCGGGCGACTCGCAGCAGGTGGAGGGCCGTCGCCACGTCGCCGCTGAGCAGGGCGACGGCTCCGCAATCGCGGAACGCCGGGGCCGCCGCGCAGGCCGCCTCGTAGGTCTCGGAGACCGGGGAAGCGGGGGAGGCCGGGGCGGTTTCGGCGAGGCAGATGACATGGATGCCGGCCCGCGGGCCTTCCAGGGCCAGCCGTGCGACGGCCTCCCGGAGTCCGGCGCCGCCGGGGTCGCCGTCGACGACGAGGACGGCGTACGGGCCGGGGAACGCGGCGGGGTGGGCGCTGTCGCCGGGCGAGTCGTCGTCGGGGCGGGCCCAGGAGGGGCGGCGGGGTGAGGTGGTCGAGGTGCGGGCCGGCGCCCCGGTGCTCTCGGACTGCCGCTGGTCGGGCACCGCCGGTGCCGATGCGACGGCCCTTCCGGTGGTGCCGCTCCGCTCCATGTGGTGGTCGTCCGGGTGGCGGAGTGGGGTGGTCGTGGTCTGGGTCGGCGGCTCGGTGTCGCCGGGGCGGCCCTGCACCCCCGGTGTCGCCGGGGCGGCCTCCATGAGGTGGTCGTCCAGGCGGCGCAGGAGCTCGTCGGTGCGGGCCGCGGCCTGCTCGCGGTCGTGGGCGAGGAGGAGACGGCAGTCCTGGCCGTGCGCCGGGCGCAGATGCGGCAGCCAGCCGAGCCAGGACCACTCGGCGGTGCGCTCCTCCAGGGAGCGTGCGCGATCCGTGCTGATCAGGACGATTTCCAGGGCGTCGGGCGAGTGCAGCGCGGCAAGCTGGGCCACGACCGCGCGCGCCAGCCCGGCCAGGCGCGGGCGCGGACCGGCCAGGCCCAGGGCACCGGCCTCGCGCAGATCGGCGGTGATCGGCACCGCGGGCAGCAGTCCCGAACCGTCCGGCGCGGCCCGGTCGGCCGTACCGAGCCGTACGGTGAGCGCCTCGGGGTGCCCCGGCCCGCGCTCCCACAGCCGGGGCCCGGGGCCCAGCGCGGTCAGCAGCAGCGCGGCCGGATCCGGCCACGTCTCCGGGGCGTCGACGCGGACGGGCGGCACCACCGCCGCACCGGCCGACTCCTCGTCGTACCCGACACGCCCGGCCGCTTCCTGCTCGCCGCCCCGCCCGCCGGCCAGCCGCCGCGCCCAGGCCGTGAGCCCACCCCGCCTGCGCACGCCCTGCGGGACGTCCGTGCCGCGCAGGGGGGTGCCTTTGCGGCGGCTGGGGGTGCCCGCGGGGGTGTCGGCCGCGCCCACGTCCGGTCGTCCACCGTGCGTCGCGTCACCCGGGGGCGCCGCGTGGGAGTCCTCCCGGCTCTCGATCCGCGGCGGCTTGCCCTGCTCCGGTACGAGGGTCGGCTCTACGGGCGAGTGCTCTCTGGCCGCTGTGCCCGTCTGCTCTGCTTGGGTGTGCTCGTCGTGATCCGGGCGCCTACGCGCCGAGCCTGCGGGGGCAGCGCCCGTCAGCGCCGGTCCTCCCCGCGAGACATCCGGACCCCTACCTTCCACTCCCGCGGAAGCGCCCCCCGGCGCCCCCCATCCCCCGGCAGCCCCGTACGCGTGCCCCGTCTTCCCGGACGGCCCCCCCGTCCCGGAACCCGAAGCCCCGGCCGCGGGCACGCCCCGCTCCGTCAGCCCGACCCGCACGCACCCTTCCCCGTCCGGCGCGGTCCCCACGCGCCGCCCCGGCCCCCCAGCGGGCGCCAGCCGCAGCGTGGACTCCCCGATCCGCAGCAGCGCCCCCGGTGTGAAGCGCGTCGGGCGGGTCCCCACGCGCGTGCCGTCGAGCGTCGTGCCGTTCGTGGAGTCGAGGTCGGCGACCGAGACGTGGCCGTCGGCGCTCAGGGTCACCGCGCAGTGGACGCGGGAGACGTCCGGGTCGTCCAGCGGGACGTCGGCCTCGGCGGAGCGGCCGACGCGGATCTCGCCGCCGTGCAGCAGGTGGACGCCGCCGGCGTCCGGGCCGGCGATCACGTCCAGGCGGGCCGGGGCGTCGTCCAGCTCGGGATGCGGCTCGGGGGCGGCCGGGCCGCCCACCGACAGCACGGCGCCGTCGAGCAGGGGCGGCTCGCCCAGGGTGCAGCGCTGCGGGTCGAGGCGCTCCGCACCGGCGTACAGCACGGCGGTCCCGGCCTGGGTGTCGCCGAAGACCGCCGAGGCCAGCGCCGAGGCCACCGCGGACAGGGCTGTGCCGGCGGGCGCCGTGACCAGCACGTCGCGGCTCGCGGCCCGGCCTCGCGGCTCGGACGGCGGGCCCAGCGGGTCTACGACGGTCAGCCGGATCTGCATCGCCGTCAGCGGTCCCTTCTGCGCGGGCGCGGAGGGTCCCCCACCCCACACGAGCACGTCGGCCAGTACTGCACGCATCCTCGCACCTGTCACTGACAACGCGCCCGCCGCTCCGGAACAAGTGATCTTGATTGGTCGGCTCTGCCCGCAAAAGTGCCTGCCGGGGACGGCCCCGGCGACCGGTTGAGATCGGTCACGCCCGTTTTCGGCAACCTGAGGACCGAGTCGAGCGTCTTTCCATCGAACACGGACGGGAACCCGACCGTGAGCCGCATGAAAGACGACAGCCCGGTACCGAGCCCGGCGGCACTACAGTGGGTCGGACCATGCAAGCAAGCAGCAGGGAGCCATGACGTGCGGCCGGTAGGGAGCAAGTACCTCCTTGAGGAGCCGCTTGGACGCGGCGCCACAGGCACCGTCTGGCGAGCCCGCCAGCGGGAGACCGCGGGGGCCGAGGCGGCCGTGCCCGGTCAGCCCGGTGAGACCGTCGCGATCAAGGTGCTCAAGGAGGAGCTGGCGAGCGACCCCGATGTCGTGATGCGGTTCCTGCGCGAGCGGTCCGTGCTGCTCCGCCTCACCCATCCGAACATCGTCCGGGTCCGCGACCTGGTCGTCGAGGGCGATCTGCTGGCCCTGGTCATGGACCTCGTCGACGGGCCCGACCTGCACCGCTACTTGCGCGAGAACGGCCCCTTCACGCCCGTCGCCGCCGCCCTGCTCACCGCGCAGATCGCCGACGCGCTGGCCGCCAGCCACGCCGACGGCGTAGTGCACCGCGACCTGAAGCCCGCGAACGTCCTGCTCCAGCAGTACGGCGGCGAGATGCACCCGATGCTCACCGACTTCGGCATCGCCCGCCTCGCCGACTCGCCCGGCCTGACCCGCACCCACGAGTTCGTGGGCACGCCCGCGTACGTCGCGCCGGAGTCCGCCGAGGGCCGCCCGCAGACCTCCGCCGTCGACATCTACGGCGCCGGCATCCTGCTGTACGAGCTGGTCACCGGCCGTCCGCCGTTCTCCGGCGGCTCCGCGCTGGAGGTCCTGCACCAGCACCTGAGCGCCGAGCCGCGCCGCCCCTCCACCGTCCCCGAACCGCTGTGGACGGTCATAGAGCGCTGCCTGCGCAAGAACCCCGAGGAAAGGCCCAGCGCCGAGAACCTCGCGCGCGGGCTGCGGGTCGTCGCCGAGGGCATCGGCGTGCACGCGAACTCCGCGCAGATCGCCGCCGCCGAGGGCGTCGCCGCGCTCCTCGCACCCGACCCGGCCCCCGCGCCCGTACCCGGCACGCCCGGCGCGAGCGACCCGACGCAGGTGCTGCCGCACGGCAACCCCGGGTACGACCCGAACGCGGCGACCAGCGTGCTGCCCCACACCGGCGGCCCGGCCGGTGCCGCCGACCCCACCGCCGTACTGCCGAACACCGGACCCGGCGGTGCCGACCCGACCCAGGTGCTGCCCCAGGGACAGCAGCCCGAGCAGCCGCACCCCTGGCAGACCCAGCTGCGCGCCGCGCGCGACCGCAACGAGCAGACGCAGGTCCAGTACCTCGACCCCGACCAGGACCCGCTGCGCCGCCGCCCGCAGCGGCAGGTCGCGCGCCCGCAGCAGCAGCCGCAGCGCCAGCAGCAGCGTCCCCCGCAGGGACCACCGCCCGGCTACGGCCACCCGCAGCAGCAACAGCCGCAGCAGTACGCCCCGCAGCGTCCGCAGCAGCAGCCCCAGCGGTACGCCCCGCCGCCCACGCCCGAGCCGCAGCGGCCGGCGCGTGAGCCGCGACAGCGCAGCGCCAATCCGATGCGGATCCCGGGGCTGGGCTGTCTGAAGGGGTGCCTGTTCACGATCGTCATCCTGTTCGTGGCCGGGTGGCTGATCTGGGAACTGAGCCCGCTGCAGGAGTGGATCGGCACCGGCAAGGGCTACTGGGACCAGCTCACGGACTGGTTCAACACGGTCACCGGGTGGATCGGGGACCTGGGCGGCGACTCCGGAGGTTCTGGGGGCACCGGGGGCACCGGGGGTACGTCCACGCAGTAGCGGGTGTGTTGATTTGTCGACACCTGGCGGGTGATTTCCGCCTCCGCGGTGAAGGTTGGCTCACTAGGCGCGTAGTTTTGTCGACCGGGGGTCCCAGGTTTGTCGGCTGGGGGTCCGGGGGTCATCCCCCGGAATGACGCAGCGGCGACAACACGCGTCTGTAGGAGCAGCCTTGGCACGGAAGATCGGCAGCCGGTACACCGCGAACCAGATCCTGGGGCGGGGCAGCGCCGGCACGGTGTGGCTGGGCGAGGGGCCCGAGGGGTCCGTCGCCATCAAGCTGCTGCGGGAGGACCTCGCATCCGACCAGGAGCTCGTCGGACGCTTCGTCCAGGAGCGGACGGCCCTGCTCGGCCTCGAACACCCGAACGTCGTCTCCGTCCGTGACCTGGTGGTGGACGGCAACGACCTCGCCCTCGTCATGGACCTGGTCCGGGGCACCGACCTGCGCACCCGGCTGGACCGGGAGCGGCGACTGGCGCCCGAGGCGGCGGTCGCGATCGCGGCGGACATCGCGGAGGGCCTGGCGGCGGCGCACGCGGCGGGGGTCGTGCACCGGGACGTGAAGCCGGAGAACGTCCTGCTGGACATGCAGGGCCCGCTCGGACCCGGCGGCTCGCACCGCGCGCTGCTGACGGACTTCGGCATCGCCAAGCTGATCGACTCCCCGCGCCGCACCCGTGCCACGAAGATCATCGGTACGCCGGACTACCTGGCGCCGGAAATCGTGGAGGGCCTCCCGCCCCGGGCCGCGGTGGACATCTACGCGCTGGCGACGGTGCTCTACGAGCTCCTGGCCGGCTTCACGCCGTTCGGCGGCGGCCACCCCGGTGCGGTGCTGCGCCGCCACGTCACGGAGTCGGTCGTACCCCTCCCCGGCATCCCCGAGGAACTGTGGCAGCTGCTGGTGCAGTGCCTGGCGAAGGCGCCGGCGTCGCGGTTGCGGGCGTCCGAGCTGGCGGCGCGGCTGCGGGAGCAGCTGCCGGTACTGCGGGGGATGCCGCCGCTGGACGTGGACGAGCCGGACGCGGAGGCCGAGGAGCCGTCCGAGACGCCTGCGGCCGGGCAGCCCCAGACGCCGGTACGGGTGCGTCGGGGCGCGGTTCCGCTGGTCCCCGGCGCGAAGCCCGACTCGAACCGTGACACCCATACGTCGATGAGGGTCCCGGCGCCGGACGAGCTGGCCGGCGGCGCCCGGGGCACGGCCCGCGCCCCCCGGGCCACCGGCACTCCCCGCCCGGGCTCGGCCCGCCACCGCGCGACCACCCGGCGTCGGCGCCTGATCCTGGCCGGCGTGACAGTCGCCCTGGCCGCGGCCGCGGGTACGGGTGCCTGGTTGGCGACGTCGGGCGAAGAAGCGGCGTCCCCGCAGGACCTGAAGAACACGGCACCGGCGTCCCCCTGACCGCCCACCCGATTACTGTCGGTCAACAACTGAACCCTCACAGCCACCGGCCCAGCCCGCCGCGCGGCCCAGGTCGGTTGCCGCAGCCGTTACGCTGGATGCGTGGCAGTCGTCGATGTATCCGAAGAGCTCAAGTCCCTCTCCTCGACCATGGAGTCGATCGAGGCCGTCCTGGACCTCGACAGGATGAGGGCAGACATCGCCGTGCTCGAGGAGCAGGCGGCCGCGCCGTCCCTGTGGGACAACCCGGACGAGGCGCAGAAGATCACCAGCAAGCTCTCCCACCTCCAGGCCGAGGTCAGGAAGGCGGAGGCGCTGCGCGGGCGGATCGACGATCTCGCGGTGCTGTTCGAGATGGCCGAGGAGGAGGACGACCCGGACACCCGTGCCGAGGCGGAATCCGAGCTCGCCGCCGTCCGCAAGGCCCTCGACGAGATGGAGGTGCGGACGCTTCTCAGCGGTGAGTACGACGCCCGGGAAGCGCTCGTGAACATCCGCGCCGAGGCCGGTGGCGTCGACGCCGCCGACTTCGCCGAGCGGCTCCAGCGGATGTACCTGCGCTGGGCCGAGCAGCACGGCTACAAGACCGAGGTCTACGAGACGTCGTACGCGGAGGAGGCGGGCATCAAGTCCACCACCTTCGCCGTGCAGGTTCCGTACGCCTACGGCACCCTCTCCGTCGAGCAGGGCACGCACCGCCTGGTGCGCATCTCGCCCTTCGACAACCAGGGCCGCCGCCAGACCTCCTTCGCCGGCGTCGAGGTGCTCCCCGTCGTCGAGCAGTCCGACCACGTCGAGATCGACGAGTCGGAGCTGCGTATCGACGTCTACCGGTCCTCCGGCCCCGGCGGCCAGGGCGTCAACACCACCGACTCGGCGGTGCGCATCACGCACCTCCCGACCGGCATCGTCGTCTCCTGCCAGAACGAGCGGTCGCAGATCCAGAACAAGGCCACCGCGATGAACGTCCTCCAGGCCAAGCTGCTGGAGCGGCGCCGCCAGGAGGAGCAGGCCAAGATGGACGCCCTCAAGGGCGACGGCGGCAACTCCTGGGGCAACCAGATGCGTTCGTACGTGCTGCACCCGTACCAGATGGTCAAGGACCTGCGCACCGAGCACGAAGTCGGCAACCCCGAGGCCGTGTTCAACGGTGAGATCGACGGGTTCCTGGAGGCCGGAATTCGCTGGCGCAAGCAGCAGGAGAAGTAACAGAAGCGCTTTGTCGACAAGGCAACTGCCGCCCATCCGGCGGCAGTTGCCTTTTCCGTACCTGGATGTCTGGGTTTTACGTCACACTCACACGCTTCAACCCCCGGCAAAGAACCCTTACCTGGACATCGCGTACGCAACGGCCTTGACGTTGCTTTGAAAAATGGGAAGGGTGAAGCGTGGCATGCGTATCTCTGGGGCGCATGTGAACCGGGGGGCTTCATTACGGCTACTCCCGTCGATCACGGCCCCGAGCGCCGCCTCAATGACGATCAGCTACTGGGGGTAGCAAACACATGACCAACAAGACGCGCATCCGTGTCGCGCGGCTCGCCGCCGGCGCCGTGATCGCGGCCGGCGCCTCGCTGACCGCCGCGGGTGTGGCTTCCGCCGACGAGGGCGAGAACTGCATCGTCCTGGATATCTGCATCTCGCCGAGCCCCACGCAGACGACGCCGACGGTGGAGCCGACTCCGACCCAGACCGAGCCGACGACGCCGCCCACGATCCCGACGGTCGAGCCGACCCAGCCCACGGTCGACCCGACCGACCCCACGATCGAGCCCACCGAGCCGGACGACCCCACCGCGAACCCGACCGAGGACGACCCGGGCAGCGGTAACGGGAATGGCAGCGGGAGCGGAGGCGGTGACAACACCGACCCCGACGGTGGGACCTCCCCGCAGGACGAGGGCTCCTCGTCCCTCACGGACACCGGCACGGAGATCCCGGCGGCCGACACCTCCGCCCAGGGCGGCGGCGACGAGCTCGCCGAGACGGGTGCCGCGCAGACCACGTTCCTGCTGATCGGTGCCGCGACGATGATCGCCGGTGGTGTCGCCTTCCGCGTGCTGCCGCGCGTGATGAGCGGCCGTGGCGGTGCGGCTGCCTGACGGTAGCCGAGCGTAATCGTCGAAGGGCCCGGAGTGACTGCTCCGGGCCCTTCGGCGTAAGTCTGCGGTCGTTACGCGGTCTGGTGCGCGAGGAGTGCGACCGCCGCGATCAGCACCACCAGCAGGGCGATCAGCGTCATGGGGTTGAGAGCCGCGAAGGGGTTCTCCTGCTGCAGCCGCTCGCGGTTGGCCCGGCACACGGGGCAGCGGCCCTCGCTCACGGGCGCGGCACAGTTCGCGCACACCAGTCGGTCGTACGTCATGTGCTCGCCTCCTTGTACCGGTACTCGTTCATCGTGACAACGTCTGGGGGAACGCGAACGTTCCCCTCCACTGTGCCAGGTTCCTCCGGAGGGCGCGCGGGTCGCTCCCAGGGGCGTGCCCCAACCGTCGGGGACAAAAGCGCACAAGCCTTGCACAACCGCGACCCGTGCCTGCGCTTGCGTACCCGCTTCGCGTATGGTCACGCACATCTACCCCCGGCGACCCGTGGTGCATCCGTGATCCGATTCGACAACGTCTCCAAGGTCTACCCCAAGCAGACCCGCCCCGCCCTCAGGGATGTCTCCCTGGAGGTCGAGAAGGGCGAGTTCGTCTTCCTCGTGGGGTCCTCCGGCTCCGGAAAGTCCACCTTCCTGCGGCTGGTCCTCCGCGAGGAGCGGGCCAGCCACGGGCAGGTGCACGTTCTGGGCAAGGACCTCGCCCGGCTCTCCAACTGGAAGGTGCCGCACATGCGGCGGCAGTTGGGGACCGTGTTCCAGGACTTCCGGCTGCTGCCGAACAAGACGGTCGGCGAGAACGTCGCGTTCGCGCAGGAGGTCATCGGCAAGTCGCGCGGCGAGATCCGCAAGTCCGTGCCGCAGGTGCTCGAACTCGTCGGGCTCGGCGGCAAGGAGGACCGGATGCCGGGCGAGCTGTCCGGTGGTGAGCAGCAGCGCGTCGCCATCGCGCGGGCCTTCGTCAACCGGCCCAAGCTGCTGATCGCCGACGAGCCGACCGGAAACCTCGACCCGCAGACCTCCGTCGGCATCATGAAGCTGCTCGACCGGATCAACCGGACCGGTACGACCGTCGTGATGGCCACGCACGACCAGAACATCGTGGACCAGATGCGCAAGCGCGTGATCGAGCTGGAGAAGGGCCGCCTCGTCCGCGACCAGGCCCGCGGCGTCTACGGCTACCAGCACTGAGACAGCAGCGAGATCCCGGAAAGGCTTGAAGCAGACGCCATGCGCGCCCAGTTCGTTCTGTCGGAGATCGGTGTCGGTCTCCGCCGCAATCTGACGATGACCTTCGCGGTCATCGTCTCCGTCGCCCTGTCCCTGGCCCTGTTCGGCGGTTCGCTGCTGATGAGCGACCAGGTGAACACCATGAAGGGCTACTGGTACGACAAGGTCAACGTCTCGATCTTCCTGTGCAACAAGAGCGACGCCGAGTCGGACCCCAACTGCGCCAAGGGTGCGGTCACCGAGGACCAGAAGGGCCAGATCAAGACCGACCTGGAGAAGATGTCGGTCGTCGACACGGTGACGTACGAGTCGCAGGACCAGGCGTACAAGCACTACAAGGAGCAGTTCGGCGACTCCCCGCTGGCCAGCTCGCTCACGCCGGACCAGATGCAGGAGTCGTACCGCATCAAGCTGAAGGACCCGGAGAAGTACCAGGTCATCGCGACCGCCTTCAACGGGCGGGACGGCGTGCAGTCCGTGCAGGACCAGAAGGGCATTCTGGACAACCTCTTCGGGCTGCTGAACGGCATGAACTGGGCGGCGCGCGCGGTGATGGCGCTGATGCTGGTGGTGGCGCTGATGCTGATCGTCAACACCGTGCGGGTCTCGGCGTTCAGCCGACGGCGTGAGACCGGCATCATGCGCCTGGTCGGGGCCTCGGGCTTCTACATCCAGGCGCCGTTCATCATGGAGGCCGCGGTCGCCGGACTGATCGGCGGCACCCTCGCGTGCGGCTTCCTGATGCTCGGGCGGTACTTCATCATCGACAACGGTCTGGCCCTGTCGGAGAAGCTGAATCTGATCAACTTCATTGGCTGGGACGCCGTTCTGACGAAGCTGCCGCTCATCCTCGCGACAAGCCTGCTGATGCCGGCCTTGGCGGCGTTCTTCGCGTTGCGCAAGTACCTGAAGGTGTGACGCATGCCAAGAGGGCCGTACGGTCAACCGCCCGTACGGCCCTTCGCGTTGTCCTAGACTCACCGGCATGTCAGGTCGTGACCTGTTCTGTCAGCCCCGCCGCTTCGGCCGCGGGGCCGCCCTGACATTGGTGTTCGCCAGCGTCCTCGTCGCCGGTGCGGCGACCGGCTCACTGCCGATGGACGAGCGCGCGCCCGCGCCCGGTACGACGCCCTCCGCGGCCCCCGTCGGCAGTCAGCAGGACGTCGCCCGGGCCGCCGCCGAGGCCATGGCCGAGGGCAAGTCCCCCATCGAGGCCGCGCAGCGCGCCGTCAGCCGCAGCGGCAACCGCTGGGACGCCGTCTACTCCCGGGGCGAGTACGAGGAGTTCCAGGAGGCCCTCGACGGCGAGTACACCGGAGTCGGCCTGTCCGCCCGCCGCGAGCGGGACGGACGGATCGAAGTGACCAAGGTGGCCGCCGGTTCGCCCGCCGCCGAGGCGGGGATCCGCGCCGGGGACGGACTGCGCAGCGTCGACGGCCAGAAGGTCGACGGGCGTCCGGTGACCGAGGTGGTCTCCTTACTGCGCGGTGACGCCACCGACGCGGCCGCCGGTACGACCGTCCGCCTCGGTCTGGCGCGCGGCACGCACGCGTGGACCGAGACCCTGCGCCGGGCCCGCCTGTCCACCGACTCCGTGACCGTGCGCACGCTCGCCGACGGCGCCACCGTGATCAGGATCACCGCCTTCACCAAGGGCTCCGGCGAGGTCGTGCGCGATGCCGTACGGCAGGCCCCGGCCGCTTCCGGGATCATCCTCGACCTGCGCGGCAACTCCGGCGGCCTGGTCACCGAGGCCGTCACCGCCGCCTCCGCCTTCCTCGACGGCGGCCTGGTCGCCACCTACGACGTCGACGGCGAGCAGCGCGCCCTGCATGCCGAGCCCGGCGGCGACACCGCGAGACCCCTGGTCGCGCTCGTCGACGGCGGCACGATGAGCGCGGCCGAGCTGCTCACCGGCGCCCTTCAGGACCGCGGCCGCGCGGTCGTCGTGGGCTCCCGCACCTTCGGCAAGGGCTCGGTCCAGATGCCCAGCCGGCTGCCCGACGGCTCCGTCGCCGAGCTCACCGTCGGCCACTACCGCACCCCCTCCGGCCGCGGCGTCGACGGCCACGGCATCGCCCCCGACCTGGAGGCCGGCGAGCAGGCCCTGCGGCGGGCGGAGACCATCCTCGGCGGTCTCGGGCAGTAGCACCCCCGAGGTCGATAATGGCTTCCCGGACACCCCCTTCGTAGTGCGAAAATGGTCGGCACTATGGCTAAGGAAAAAGGGCGCAAGCTGATCGCGCAGAACAAGAAGGCGCGGCACGACTACCACATCCTCGACACCTACGAGGCCGGTCTGGTCCTCACGGGCACCGAGGTGAAGTCGCTGCGCCAGGGCCGGGCCTCGCTGGTCGACGGCTTCGTGCAGCTGGACGGGCACGAGGCGTGGCTGTACAACGTGCACGTGCCGGAGTACAGCCAGGGCACCTGGACCAACCACAGCGCCCGGCGCAAGCGCAAGCTGCTCCTGCACCGCGTGGAGATCGACAAGCTGGAGTCCAAGTCGGGAGAGACGGGCCACACCATCGTGCCGCTCGCCCTGTACTTCAAGGACGGCCGGGCCAAGGTCGAGATCGCGCTGGCCAGGGGCAAGAAGGAGTACGACAAGCGGCAGACCCTGCGCGAGAAGCAGGACCGCCGCGAGGCCGAGCGCGCCATGTCGGCGGTACGGCGCAAGCAGCGGGCGTAACCCTCCGGTCGCCGGGAATACGCTGGCACGTGGCCGTGTTGGTCACGTACGATGGCACCTGCACCCCACAGCGGGCGCAGGGTTTGAACTGTTTTTAATTCAATAGAGCAACATGGGGATGATCGGTTTCGACAGCGGCTGTCGAAGCAGGGGAAGCGTGTCGAGGAAGCGGCCATGATCTCGTAAACCACAGGCCGAAAAAAATAATCGCCAACACCAAGCGCGATTCCTTCGCCCTCGCTGCCTAAGTAGCGACTTGCGAAGTGTCAGCCCGGGGCTGTTCCCGACCCGGATCCTGGCATCAGCTAGGGGACTAAACCTTGATCCCGGTCACGGGGTGAAGAGGGAAACCAAACAGTGACTGAGCCCGTCGGAGACTTGTCCGTGTGATCTCCGGGGCCGAGAAAAGCACAGCGGACTGCACACGGAGAAGCCCTGGTTCCGCACCGTTGGACGCGGGTTCGATTCCCGCCATCTCCACAATCTCCATGTGATGACGGCCCGGTGGTGTTCGACCACCGGGCCGTCGTCGTGTTTATGGGGTCCCGCTCCATATCGAGGGGTCGTTCACCGTTCTACGGTCCCTCCCCATGACGCAGACCAGAGCCGCACACCCCCGTATCGCCGTCCTGGTGACCCTGTTGGTCGCCCTGATCGCCGCCGTCCTCACTCCGGGCCGTGCCGCGGCCGCCTCCCTCCAGGAAGTCACCGGGTTCGGGTCCAACCCCGGGGCGCTGAAGATGTACCGGTATGTGCCCGACGGGTTGCCCGCCGGGCGGCCCGTCGTCGTCGCCCTGCACGGATGCACCCAGAACGCCTCCGGGTACGGCACCGGGAGCGGGTGGACGCAGCTCGCCGACCGGTGGGGGTTCTCCGTCGTACTGCCGCAGCAGCAGAGCGCCAACAACCCCTCGTCCTGCTTCAACTGGTTCCAGACCGGCGACATCGCACGCGGCCAGGGCGAGGCCGCGTCCCTCGCGCAGATGGTCGACCGGCAGCTCACCGACGTCTCCGGGGATCGGGGTCGGGTGTACGTCACCGGCCTGTCCGCCGGTGGTGGGATGACCGCCGTGCTGATGGCGGCGTATCCGGAGAAGTTCGCCGCGGGCGGCGTCGTCGCGGGGCTGCCGTACGGGTGCGCGCAGGCCGCCGGGTCGCCGTACGTGTGCATGTACGTCGGTGCCACACAGACTCCGAAGCAGTGGGGCGACCGGGTGCGCGCCGCGCGGCCCGGGTACGCCGGGCCCTGGCCGACGCTCACCGTCCTGCACGGCACCGCCGACTACACCGTCAAGCCGGTCAACATGACCGACCTGGTGGAACAGTGGACCGACGTGCACGGTGCCGATCAGGCGCCGGACGTCAGTGACATCGTCGCCGGGTATCCGCACCAGGTCTTCCGGGACGCGGGCGGACGGGCGGTCGTCGAGACGTATGCGATCACGGGGATGGGGCACGGGCAGCCCGTCGACCCCGGGAGCGGCGGTGAGCAGTGCGGGACCGCCGGGGCGTACATGCTCGATGTGAACCTGTGCGCCGCGTACCGGCTCGGGCGGGCCTGGGGGCTCGGATAGGGCTCAGGCCGCACGCCGTGCCGTGCTCGCCCGTACCGTGAGGCGGGGCGCGAGCAGCGTCGCCTCCGGTACGGGCGCGCGGTCCAGCTTCCGCATCAGCAGCTCCACCGCCCGCGTACCGATCTCCGTGGCCGGCAGGGCGACGGACGTGACCGGTACGCGCACGGACGCGGCGAGTTCGTCGGGGCAGATGGCGGTGACGGAGAGGTCGCCGGGCACGCGCAGGCCGAGCTGTTCGAAGGCGTCGATCAGGGGTTCCAGCAGGGGCTCGTTGTGCACGACCACCCCGGTCAACGCGGGCTGGTCGCAAAGGAGTCGCTCGGCGACGCGGCGGGCGGCGGCGGGTGCCGGCTCGCAGGGGTGGACGGCGGAGGCCAGCCGGTGCCGGTCGGCGGCGGCCGTGAAGCCCTGGACCACCCGCTGGGCGAACGCCGTCTGCCGCACATACACCTCCGGCGGCGAGCCGACCAGCGCCACCACGCGGTGCCCCAGCCCCGCCAGATACTCCACGCAGGCCTCGCCGGCCGCCTTGAAGTCCAGGTCGATGCAGGTCAGGCCGGCCGGCTCGGCCGGGAAGCCGATCACGACCGACGGGCGGTCCAGGGAGCGCAGCAACGGCAGCCGGGGGTCGTGGAGTTGGACGTCCATCACGATCAGCGCGTCCACCAGGGCCGTGTCCGCGACCCTTCTCAGCCCTTCCTCGCCCTCCTCCTGGGTGAGCAGGAGCACGTCGTGGTCGTGCTGACGGGCACCGGTCACCACCGACACCGCGAACCGCATCACCACCGGGACGTGGATGCCGGCCCGTAACGGCACCATCAGTGCCACCACGTTCGACCTGCTGCCGGCCAGGGCGCGGGCGCCGGCGTGCGGGCGGTAGCCGAGGGCGCGGATGGAGGCCTCGACCCGGCGCCGGGTCTCCTGCGAGATCGGGCGTTTGCCGCTGATCGCGTAGGAGACCGTGCTGGGGGAGACGCCCGCGTGCCGTGCCACGTCCGTGATCTTGACCATCAGTCCAGCTCCAGGGAGAGAGATCCGGTGCTCACCGTCGCCCGCGCCACCCGCTCCCACGTCACCGACGGACACCGTCACCCGCGCGTCGGTGAACTCCACGCGTACCCCTGCGTTGTCGCATCGGTTCGAAGCGTGACGTCGAAGCGCTTCGACGGGCGAAGGTATGTGGGGGCTGCGGGCGCGTCAATGGGGTGCGCGGGAATTGAGCGTGATGAGGAGGGCGAGAGCCGCGGCGGCGATCGGTATGCCGTATCCGGTGACCGCCGACGCCCGCTCCACCGTCCAGCCGCCGAGTGCGCTGCCGCCCGCGATGCCGCCGAGGAGGGCGGTCACGGCGAGGGTCATGCCCTCATTGAGGCGGTCGGCGGGGGTGCGGTCCTGGACGAGCGCCATGGCGGTGACCATCGTCGGTGCGGTCGCCATGCCGGCGAGGAGGAGGGCGGGGGCGAGGGCGAGGAGGGAGGAGGTGACGACGGCGGCGAGGAGGGGGAGGGTCAGCAGGGCCGTCATGGCGGCCACACACCAGGGAAGACGGCGGTCGGCCGGTGCCTTGGGCTTCAGCGTGCCGAAAAGCAGTCCTGCCGCGCAGGAGCCCGCCGCCTGGAGGCCGAGCAGCACGCCCGCCGCCGTGCGGTGGCCCTGCGCGTCCGCGAACGCGATCGTCACCACCTCCGTCGCGCCGAACACCGCGCCCGTGGCCAGGAAGGCCGCGAGCAGCGACGGCATGCCGGGGGAGCGCAGCGGCGCACGGGCCTTCGTGCGGGGCGCGACGGGCGGTTCCGTGGCGCGCTGGGCGGTGAACAGGAACATGCCGGTGAGCAGCAGGACGCCCCCGACCAGCGTGCCCGCCTGGGGGAAGAACGTCCCGCAGAGGAAGGCCGCGAGCACCGGGCCCAGCATGAAGCACAGCTCGTCGGCGGCCTGTTCGAAGGAGTTGGCGGTGTGCAGGGCGTCGGTGTCGCCCTTGAGGAGGTGGGCCCAGCGGGCGCGCGACATGCCGCCGATGTTGGGGGTGGTGGCGGTGGCGGCGTACGCGGCGAAGAGGGTCCAGTCCGGGGCGTCGTAACGCAGACAGAGGAGCAGGGCCAGGCCGCCCAGCGCGGCGAGCACTGTGGCGGGGACGGCGACACGGGCTTGGCCGTGGCGGTCGATGAGGCGGGCGGTCCAGGGGGCGACCAGCGCGGTCGCGGCGAGGCCGGTCGCGGTGACGGCGCCGGCGAGGGCGTACGAGCCGCGGGAACCGGAGATCATCACGACCGCGCTCACGCTGAACATGCCCATGGGGAGGCGGGCGATGAGATTCCCGAGCGTGAAGGCGCGGGTGCCGGGGTGGGTGAACAGGCGTCGGTAGGGGTGGCGTTGGGCGCCGGTGGCGGATTGCGGCATGCGGCAACCGTCGCCCGTGGTCGATCAAGGGGTCCAACACCTTCTCGGTGCCGATTCACGCACCGCCGTTGTAAGTTCCCGTCATGCCCGCACCCGCCCACCTCGACCCCCGTCTGCTGCGCGCCTTCGTCACGGTCGCCGAGGAACTGCACTTCACCCGCGCCGCCACCCGCCTGTACGTCGCCCAGCAGGCACTGAGCAGGGATGTGCGGCGGCTGGAGCGGGAGTTGGGCACCGAGCTGTTCGTCCGGACGACCCGGCAGGTGACGTTGACGGCGGACGGGGAGCGGCTGGTGCCGTACGCCCGTCGGGTGCTCGCCGCGCAGGAGGCACTGCTCGCGGCCTTCGGGCAGGTCAGGCCCCTGCTCGTCGACCTGAACTCACCCGGCCTCGGCACTCCGCGCCGGGTGCTGCACCGGGCCCGCGAACTCGCCCCCGAGCACGAACTGATGGCCCGCTACGAGAGTGGGCTCACCGGCGCGGCGGGGGAGCTGCTGGCTGGGCGGATCGACGCGTCGTTCGGCCGGTTCGCGGGACTGGATCCGGCGCTGCGGCGGCAGTTGGCGCACCGGATCGTCCGTTATGAGCCGATGGCGATCGTGCTGCCGGAGGACCATCCGCTGGCGGCGCTGCGGGAGGTGCCGCTGGCCGCGCTGGCGGGCGAGACCGTGTATGCCGGGGCCGGGAATCCGCGCACGCCGGAGTGGACCGATCTCGCCCGGCGGCTGTTCGAGGGACGGGGCATCGAGATCGCGGCGCCCGCGCCGCTGGCGGTGGGTGTCGAGGAGTTCCAGCGCGTGATGGCCAGGACGCGCTGTCCGGTCCTCGCCGTGGTGGACTTCCCGCCCATGCCGGGAACGGTGGGGCGACGGCTGGTGGACCCCGTTCCGGTGTCGCCGGTGTCGCTGGTGTGGCGGAAAGGGGCGGCGCATCCGGGGCTGGAGGCACTGCGGCGGGCGGCCGACGAGGTCGGCCGGGAGGAGGGGTGGCTGCGGGTGCCGGACGGGGGGTGGATGCCGGAGGCGGACCGGCTTGCGTGCGGCGACTGAGACGCCGACGGCTTCGGGAGCTGCTCTCCGCTCTGTGGCAGACTGCCCCGCGTTGCGCACGTGAACAGAGTGATCGGGGGGACTTCCGGTGAGTAAGCGTCAAGTGCGGGAGATGCTGCGGCTGATGGCGGCGGGAGGGCCGGTCGAGCTCACCAGTCCCATGGCGTCCGTGAAGAAGCTCGCGCGGCTGGCCTTCTTCGCCCAGCAGTTCGGGTACGAGTACGCCGACGCACGGCAGGCCGGGCGGCGGAACAACATGCTGGTGATGCTGATCATGCCTGACCCCAGCCCGGTCGGGCGGGCGCGGGCCGCGCAGAACTGGGCGCAGTATCCGAAGGCCGGCGACGGCGTCTCCCTGCCGCCGGTCGTCCCCGACGCCCTTGAGCTGCTGAAGGCCAGGATCACCTTCGACCTCACCGGCCGGCACTCCGAGAAGCAGCGGCTGGCGTACGCGGCCCTCGCGGTCAGCGTCGGCAGTCTGGTGGTCGGGCTGAAGATCGGCGGCGACAGCGCCTTCCTGGTCGCCGGGCTCATGTGGGGCACCTGCCTGAGTCTGCTCGCCGTCGCCTTCACCATGGGACGTCGGCGCAACGCCAAGTACGCCGCCCGCCTCCAGGCCGCCGGGTTCACGCCGGTGACGGACGAGAACGGACGGCTGCGGTACCTGCCGCCGGGCGCGCGGACGCCGGGCAACCCGTACGCGAGCGGGCCGTACGGTGAGCCGGCGCCGGGGGCGCACGTCCCGCCGCCCGCGCCGGGGCCGCACGTCCCGCCGCCCGCGCCAGGACCGTACGCCCCCCAGCAGCCCCCCTCCCCGCAGCAGAACCCCCACTGGCAGCCGCCGCAGCACTGACGCACCGCTCCACCGGCCGGGGCGACCTCTCATCCCGTCCCCGCCCGGGGTGAGAGCAAAGTTCCTTTCCGGTCACCCACCGCCACAGACCGGAAACGCGCCCTCCATACCTTCGGGACTCAGCCACTGAAGAGCAGCACCACCGAGCCCGGAGCACCTGGAGGCGTCATGACAGCCCCGAGTACAGCCCCCGCATCCAGTAGCAGGTCAGGCCGCTGGATCGAGCACTGGGACCCGGAGGACGAGAACTTCTGGAAGGAGACCGGGGAGAAGGTCGCCCGCCGGAACCTGATCTTCTCCGTCCTCTCCGAGCACATCGGGTTCTCGATCTGGACCCTGTGGTCGGTCATGGTGCTGTTCATGGGCCCGGAGTACGGCCTCACCCCGGCCGACAAGTTCGTCCTGGTGTCGATGGCCACGCTGGTCGGCGCGATCGTCCGCGTCCCCTACACCTTCGCCGTCGCGATCTTCGGCGGGCGGAACTGGACGATCATCTCGGCGAGCCTGCTCCTCGTCCCCACCATCGCCGCCTTCGTCGTGATGGAGCCGGGGACCTCGTTCACCACGTTCCTGATCTGCGCGATGCTCACCGGCGTCGGCGGCGGCAACTTCGCCTCCTCCATGACCAACATCAACGCCTTCTTCCCGCTGCGCAAGAAGGGCTGGGCCCTGGGCCTGAACGCCGGTGGCGGCAACATCGGCGTACCGGTGATGCAACTCGTCGGCCTGGCCGTGATCGGTGCGAGTGGTGGGCCGCGGCTGCTGCTCGGTATCTACATCCCGCTGATCGTCGTCGCCGCCGTGCTCGCCGCGCTGTACATGGACAACATCGCCTCCCTCAAGAACGACTCCGGCGCCGCCAAGGAGGCCGTGCGGGCCGGCCACACCTGGATCATGTCCTTCCTCTACATCGGCACCTTCGGCTCGTTCATCGGCTACAGCTTCGCCTTCGGGCTGGTGCTCCAGACGCAGTTCGGGCGTACGCCGCTGCAGGCCGCGTACGTCACCTTCATCGGCCCGCTGCTGGGCTCGCTGATCCGGCCGGTGGGCGGCGCGCTCGCCGACAAGTACGGCGGCGCGAAGATCACGCTGTGGAACTACGTCGCCATGGCCGCCGCCACCGGCGTGATCATCCTGGCGAGCATGCGGGAATCGCTGCCGCTGTTCACGGCCGCCTTCATCGCGCTGTTCGTGCTGAGCGGCATCGGCAACGGGTCGACGTACAAGATGATCCCCGGCATCTTCCAGAACAAGGCCCTCGCCATGGGCCTCGAAGGGGAGGCGGCCGCGGCCTACGGGCGCCGGCTGTCCGGGGCGTCCATGGGGCTGATCGGCGCGGTGGGCGCGCTCGGCGGGCTCGGGATCAACCTCGCCTTCCGGCAGTCGTTCCTGAGCGTGGGCTCCGGCACCGCAGCGTTCGTCGCCTTCCTCGTCTTCTACGGTCTCTGCTTCGCGGTCACCTGGGCCGTATACCTTCGCCGCCCGGCCGGCCCGGTTCCGGCCACCCAGGCCACCACCGAGGCGAAGCCGCAGCTCAGTTACGCCGAGGTGTGACGTAACACCGTCGACATCAAGCCGAACCGAGCCTGTCACGAGCCGTTGACAGGCTCGGTCGCATGTAGGTGCAAACGACTCGAGTGCGGGACGAGAGTTAGGTATGGACGAGCAACAGCGCAGGCCGGAAAAAGCAGAGCGGGGGGCGGAGCACGGGCCCCTCGCCGGGTTCACCGTGGGCGTGACGGCGGCACGCCGGGCCGATGAGCTCGGGGCGCTGCTCCAGCGGCGTGGTGCTGCCGTTCTGCACGCGCCCGCGCTGCGTATCGTGCCGCTCGCCGACGACAGTGAGCTGCTGGCCGCCACCAAGGAGCTGCTCGACCGGGTGCCGGACGTGGTGGTGGCGACGACCGCGATCGGGTTCCGGGGCTGGATCGAGGCCGCCGACGGGTGGGGGCTCGGGGAGGCGCTGCTGGACCGGCTGCGGGGCGTGGAGCTGCTCGCCCGTGGACCGAAGGTGAAGGGCGCGGTCCGGGCCGCGGGGCTTACGGAGGACTGGTCGCCGTCCTCCGAATCCATGGCCGAGGTGCTCGACCGGCTGCTGGAGGAGGGCGTCGAGGGGCGGCGGATCGCCGTCCAGTTGCACGGTGAGCCGCTGCCCGGGTTCGTGGAGTCGCTCCGGGCGGGCGGGGCCGAGGTCGTCGGCGTGCCCGTCTACCGGTGGATGCCGCCGGAGGATCTCTCGCCCGTGGACCGGCTGCTGGACGCCACGGTCTCGCGCGGCGTCGACGCGCTGACCTTCACCAGCGCGCCCGCCGCCGCGTCGCTGCTGTCCCGGGCCGAGGAGCGGGGGCAGCTGGCGGAACTGCTCGCCGCACTCCACCACGACGTGCTGCCGGCCTGCGTCGGCCCGGTCACCGCGCTGCCGTTGCAGGCCCGCGGCATCGACACCGTCCAGCCCGAACGCTTCCGGCTCGGTCCCCTCGTCCAGCTCCTCTGTCAGGAACTGCCCGCCCGGGCACGCTCGTTGCCCATCGCCGGGCATCGGGTGGAGATCCGGGGCCATGCGGTCCTGGTGGACGGCGAGCTGAAACCGGTGCCGCCCGCCGGTATGTCCCTCCTGCGCGCTCTCTCCCGCCGTCCTGGCTGGGTGGTCGCCCGCGCGGAGCTCCTGCGGGCGTTGCCGGGCGCGGGCCGGGACGAACACGCGGTCGAAACAGCGATGGCCCGCCTGCGCACGGCCCTCGGGGCACCGAAGCTGATCCAGACGGTGGTGAAGCGGGGGTACCGGCTGGCACTGGATCCGGCGGCGGACGCGAAGTACGCGGACGTCTGAGGCGGCGGCGTAAGCCGGCCCTGGCACGGTCGGCCGCGAGGTCATGGCGTGGGCGTGGGAGGACCCCGGCCCGTGCCATCCGGTACGCGGCCTTCCGGTCGTCGATCAGGGCGTGCACTGTGGGAGGGAACGGTTCCTCAGGACCGCGGAACCCCTCTCCGGTGACCCCAAGGCGGTGGCGCGCGATGGCACTGGGCACGGCTCCTGCCCCCTACGAGCTGCGGTTCGACGCCGGGCGGGTCTGTCTGGACCTGCTCGCGACCACCCATCCCTCGGAACGGCTCTGCACAGTCGAGGCGTTGCGGGCCTGGATCGCCGGTTCGGGGCTCGTCCCGCCGAGCACCCCGCTCGCGCACGCCGACGGCTCCTGGCTGGTGGACGTACACGAACTGCGTCGGCACGTCGGCCAGTTGGTGCACGGCAGCCCGGCGTCCGCGACACCGTCGTACGAACACGCCCTCGCCCGCGTCAACGAGCTCGCCCGCACCGCACCCCCGGCGCCCCGCGCCCGGCGCGGCCAGGACGGCGCACTGGTCAGGGAGTTGGAGGGGCCCCCGGCGTGCGCCGCGCTGCTCGGCGCGATCGCGCGGGACGCCGTGGAGTTGCTCACCGATCCCGTCGCGCGGGCGAGCCTGCGGCAGTGCGCGGGGGACAACTGCCCCATCGTGTACCTCGACAGCTCCCGGGGCCGGCGCAGGCGCTGGTGTTCCAGTGAGGTGTGCGGGAACCGGGAACGGGTGGCCCGGCACCGCCGTCGTGCGGCACTTTCGCGAGACTGACGGTCCGTTATGCGGCTTGTGCGAAACCGTCGTTCCTCGTTGTCGAAGTGATTTCGACAACACGCCGTTTCAGACTTCGGGCACCGTTCCGCCGTGACGATCTTGCCGGTGTGGCGGAAATGTGAAGGCGGAGCGGGGGGAATGTGTACCCATGTCCCTCTCGTCACGCCACTTCAAAGAAAACTGTCACCTCGGTTTGAACACTCAACGCCCCCTGTCCGTACCCCGTGTCGAGCGACCGACTGGGGGAACCCCCGGACACCGGAGGTGGGCGTGCGCAAGGATGCGGCCGTGGCCAATGAACGTGGATCGAGGGCCCGACATCGCATGTCTTCACAGCCCTCGGAACCTGACGAGGAGCTGATGCGTGCCCTGTACCAGGAGCACGCCGGGCCCCTGCTCGCGTATGTCCTGCGCCTGGTCGCCGGAGACCGGCAGCGTGCCGAGGACGTCGTGCAGGAGACGCTCATCCGTGCCTGGAAGAACGCCGGTCAGCTCAACCGAGCGACCGGATCGGTACGCCCCTGGCTGGTGACGGTCGCCCGGCGCATCGTCATCGACGGCCACCGCAGCCGGCAGGCCCGGCCGCAGGAGGTCGACCCGTCGCCGCTGGAGGTCATCCCCGCGGAGGACGAGATCGACAAGGCGCTGTGGCTGATGACGCTGTCGGACGCGCTCGACGACCTGACCCCGGCCCACCGGGAGGTGCTCGTCGAGACGTACTTCAAGGGGCGTACCGTCAATGAGGCGGCAGAGACCCTGGGGATACCGAGTGGCACCGTGCGTTCCCGGGTGTTCTACGCCCTGCGTTCGATGAAGCTGGCACTGGAGGAGCGGGGGGTGACGGCGTGATGAACACATACGGGGGATACGGAGCGGGGGGTCCGGGTATGTCTGGCCCCATGCAGGGATCAACGGGCCCGAACGAACACGAGACCGTCGGCGCCTACGCCCTCGGAATCCTCGACGACGCCGAAGCAACCGCTTTCGAGGCCCATCTCGCGACCTGCGAGTGGTGCGCGCAGCAACTCGACGAGCTCGCCGGGATGGAACCGATGCTGGCCGCGCTCGCCGACCTGCCCGGCACCGGCACGCCCTCGATCGGCGAGTCGCTGTCCGCCAAGCCGAGCCCACGGCTGGCGGAGAAGCTGGTCGACGAGGTCGCCGAACGCCGGGCCCAGAAGCGCCGCCGCAGCATGTACATGGTCGCGGCCGCGGCCGCGCTGATCGTCGGCGGCCCGCTGGTCTCCGTCGCGGCGACCGGCGGTGACGAGTCCGGCGGCGGCAACCCGACGGTCCTGGCCGCCAGCCCGGCCCAGGAGGCCTTCAAGAAGATGCCCGACCGGGTCACGGCGACCGACCCCAAGACCGACGTCAGCGCCACCGTGGCCATGCAGGAGAAGGCCTGGGGCACCGACGCGGTCCTGGAGCTGAAGAACGTCAAGGGCCCCGAGAAGTGCTCGCTGATCGCCGTCGGCAAGAACGGCGAGCGCGAGACGCTCAGCAACTGGTCCGTCCCGAACTGGGGCTACGGCCTGCCGAACGCCACCTCGGAGCAGGGCAAGAACCCGCTCTACATCCAGGGCGGCGCCGCCTTCTCCCCGAACGAGATCGACCACTTCGAGGTCATGACCTTCGACGGAGAGCTGCTGGTGGAGATCGACGCGTAAGCGGCCACGACGGCCGCAACCACTTACGACACGAGCCCCGGGTCCGCCAGGTAACGGACCCGGGGCTCATACGTAGCCTTCAGGGGCCCCCTTCGCGTACGGTGGACGGCTGCCCAGCACGTCAGAAGGGGGCCCGGTGGCCGCTCAGGCTCAACAGGAAACCGCGCTCGAAACCGCCCAGGACTCCGTACGCGACCGAGAGGTCGGCGTGGAGCAGGAGCACCTGGACCGGGTGTACCGCCGCCTGGAGGAGAAGATCCACGAGGCGGAGTTCCTCATGCAGGACGCGGCCCGCCGCGGCCAGGTCGGCACGCCCGGCGCGCTCGCCGAGCGCGACGCGCAGGTCTTCCGGGCGGGCGTCCACCTGAGCCGGCTGAACAACGAGTTCGAGGACTTCCTCTTCGGCCGCATCGACCTGCTGCGCGGCAAGGACGGCAAGAAGGGCCCGGACGGCGCCTACACCGCCGTGGAGCCGGCCGAAGGCGCCGTGCGGCCGGACAACACGGCCGACATCGCCGAGACCCTGCACATCGGCCGCATCGGCGTCCTCGACGAGGACTACGCGCCGCTGGTCATCGACTGGCGGGCGCCCGCGGCCGCCCCCTTCTACCGCTCCACGCCGGTCGACCCCGGCCGCGTGGTCCGCCGCCGGGTCATCCGCTCCAAGGGCCGCCGCGTCCTCGGCGTCGAGGACGACCTGATGCGCCCCGAGCTGACGGCGTTCCTCGACGGCCACGAGCTGCCCGTGATCGGCGACGGCGCCCTGATGGCCGCCCTCGGCCAGGCCCGCACCCACACCATGCGTGACATCGTCGCCTCCATCCAGGCCGAGCAGGACCTGGTCATCCGCGCCCCCGCCGCCTCCGTGACGTACGTCGAGGGCGGCCCCGGCACCGGCAAGACCGCCGTCGCCCTGCACCGGGCGGCGTACCTGCTCTACCAGGACCGGCGCCGCTACGCGGGCGGCATCCTGATCGTCTCGCCGACCCCGCTGCTGGTGGCGTACACCGAGGGCGTGCTGCCCTCGCTCGGCGAGGAGGGCCAGGTCGCCATCCGGGCCATCGGCTCGCTCGTCGACGGCGCCGAGGCGACGCTGTACGACTCCCCGTCCGTGGCCCGCGCCAAGGGCTCGTACCGCATGCTCAAGGTGCTGCGGAAGGCCGCCCGCGGAGCGCTGGAGCTGAACGATTCACCACAGCGCCTGCGGGTCGTGGCCTTCGGCCGGCGTCTCGAACTTCAGCCCGAGGAGCTGGAGCGGATTCGGCGCGCCGCGCTGGGCGGCACGGCCCCGGTCAACCTGCTGCGCCCGCGCGCCCGCAAGCTGCTGCTGGACGCCCTGTGGGAGCGGTCCGGCGCGGCCGGGCGGCACAGCGACCCGGAGCTGGCCGCCGAGCTGCGGTCGTCGTTCGACGAGGACATCACCTCCGAGGACGACTTCATCGCGTTCCTCGACGCCTGGTGGCCGGAGCTGACCCCGCGGGCGGTCCTGGCGGCCATGGCCGACGAACGCCGGCTGGGCCGCTGGGCCCGGCGGATCCTGAACCCGGGCGAGGTGCGCAAGGTCGCCCGCTCGCTCAGGCGCGACGGCCATTCCGCGCACGACATCGCCATGCTGGACGAGCTCCAGGCGATCCTCGGCACCCCGGCCCGCCCCAAGAAGAAGCGCGAGCTCGACCCGCTGGACCAGCTCACCGGCCTGGAGGAGCTGATGCCGGTGCGCGAGGAGTCGCAGCGGGAGCGGGCCGAGCGGCTGGCGCAGGAGCGCATCGAGTACGCGCACGTCATCGTCGACGAGGCCCAGGACCTCACGCCGATGCAGTGGCGCATGGTCGGCCGTCGCGGCCGGCACGCCACCTGGACGATCGTCGGCGACCCGGCCCAGTCCTCCTGGTCCGACCCCGACGAGGCGGCCGAGGCCCGCGACGAGGCCCTCGGCGCGCGTCCGCGTCGCCGCTTCCGGCTCACCGTGAACTACCGCAACCCGGCCGAGATCGCCGAGCTGGCGTCCAAGGTGCTGGCCCTGGCCATGCCCGGCTCCGAGTCCCCGTCGGCGGTGCGCTCCACCGGCGTCGAGCCGCGCTTCGCGGTCGTCGAGGGGGCCCTGGGGCAGACCGTGCGCGAGGAGGCGGCCCGGCTGCTCGGCCGCGTCGACGGCACGGTCGGGGTCGTCGTGGCCATGAACCGGCGCGAGGAGGCCCGCCGCTGGCTGGCCGGGCTCGGCGACCGGGTGGTGGCGCTCGGCAGCCTGGAGGCCAAGGGCCTGGAGTACGACGCGACGATCGTCGTCTCGCCCGCGGAGATCGCCGACGAGTCGCCCGCCGGGCTGCGGGTGCTGTACGTCGCACTGACCCGGGCCACCCAGCAGCTGACGATCGTCTCCGGAGAGCGGGACGAGCCGGACGGGGCCGGGGTGCCGGATCTCCTGCGGGACTGACACCCGGTCTGCCGCGCGACTGACCTCCGGTACGGGAATGGCCTTACGGGATCGGTTTGTTAGCCTGGGTGTGGCACCGGCCCGATCCAAGCCCCCGGGCCCAACCTTCGTCGCTACGAGCGACCACTTGCCGCGAGGCGAGCATGGCGGGTCGGTGTCACTGAACGAGTGAGAGGCCCACGTCCTGTGACGTGGGCCTCTTTTCATGCCTGATCGTCTCTCGTATGGTGGAAGAAGTTTTCCGAAATCGTCTCATCTGCCGAGGAACGGCGGCCGTGCGCCCGTGAACTAAATGAGCGCAATCCAGGTCGGCTACCACGTACTCAGCGGTAGGTGCGACGATCGGACGGCATAAATCGGCGACACCGTGAAAGCAGAGGAAGTCGGCCATGGCAACGGCGCCCAGCGTCTCCTACTCGATGACCATCCGGCTGGAGGTGCCCGCGAGCGGAACCGCCGTCTCGCAGCTCACCACCGCGGTGGAATCCTCCGGAGGCTCGGTGACCGGCCTCGACGTCACCGCGTCCGGACACGAGAAGCTCCGGATCGACGTCACGATCGCGGCCAGCTCCACCGCGCACGCCGACCAGATCGTGCAGCAGCTGCGCGGCATCGAGGGCGTCACGCTGGGCAAGGTCTCGGACCGTACGTTCCTCATGCACCTCGGCGGCAAGATCGAGATGCAGTCCAAGCACCCCATCCGCAACCGTGACGACCTCTCCATGGTCTACACGCCGGGTGTGGCCCGCGTCTGCATGGCCATCGCCGAGAACCCCGAGGACGCCCGCCGCCTCACCATCAAGCGCAACTCCGTTGCGGTCGTGACGGACGGCTCCGCCGTGCTGGGCCTGGGCAACATCGGCCCGAAGGCCGCGCTGCCCGTGATGGAGGGCAAGGCGGCCCTCTTCAAGCGGTTCGCCGGCATCGACGCCTGGCCGATCTGCCTGGACACCCAGGACACCGACGCGATCGTCGAGATCGTCAAGGCGATCGCCCCCGGCTTCGCCGGCATCAACCTGGAGGACATCTCCGCCCCCCGCTGCTTCGAGATCGAGGCGCGGCTGCGCGAGGCCCTCGACATCCCCGTCTTCCACGACGACCAGCACGGCACGGCGATCGTGGTGCTGGCCGCGCTGACCAACGCACTTCGCGTCGCAGGCAAGGGAATCGAGGACATCCGCGTCGTCATGTCGGGCGCGGGCGCGGCCGGTACGGCGATCCTGAAGCTGCTCCTCGCCGCCGGTGTGAAGCACGCCGTCGTCGCCGACATCCACGGTGTCGTGCACGCCGACCGCAAGGACCTGGTCGACGCCGCCCCGGACTCGCCGCTGCGCTGGATCGCCGACAACACCAACCCCGAGGGCATCACGGGCACCCTCAAGGAGGCCGTGCGCGGCGCGGACGTCTTCATCGGCGTCTCCGCTCCGAACGTGCTCGACGGCGACGACGTGGCGGCCATGGCCGACGACGCGATCGTGTTCGCGCTCGCGAATCCCGACCCCGAGGTGGACCCGGCAATCGCCCGCCAGACGGCGGCAGTTGTGGCCACCGGCCGCTCCGACTTCCCGAACCAGATCAACAACGTGCTGGTCTTCCCGGGCGTCTTCCGCGGTCTGCTGGACGCGCAGTCCCGTACCGTCAACACGGAGATGATGCTCGCGGCCGCGAAGGCGCTCGCGGACGTCGTCACCGAGGACGAACTCAACCCGAACTACATCATCCCGAGCGTGTTCAACGACAAGGTCGCCGGCGCGGTCGCGGGTGCGGTGCGGGAGGCCGCGAAGGCGGTCGGGGCGGCGCCGAGCGATGCGAACGGGCTGTGATCAGGACGACCGGGCTCCTGAACGGCTCGGCCGGCTGACGGACGGCCCGGCTGCTTGACGGCCGGGCTGTGAGGATCACCACGGCCGCGCTGATCACCGGCGCGTCGCGGAACCTCGTACCGTTGACGGCCATCTAGGGTTGGCGGCCGGGGCCTGTCCGGCGGATCCGCCGGACAGGCCCCTGGTCAGTGGCGCTTTTCGTGTGACTCCCAAGGGTGTTCTCACGACTCCTGCGGGTGCCGGATTGGCATTCCCGCCGCAGGTGGGGGCAGGATGCGTCCCTGGGCGCGAGCGTCGGACGACGGACCCGGGTCCGGGGACTGTCCGAGGACCCTGGCAGCATCGGCTTCGCTGTGCCCGATATGCGGCTCCGCCGCGTGGCACGCCTCAACGGCAAGAAGAACACGGGAGTAACAACATGAACCGCAGTGAGCTGGTGGCCGCGCTGGCCGACCGCGCCGAGGTGACCCGCAAGGACGCCGACGCCGTGCTGGCCGCGTTCGCCGACGTCGTCGGCGAGGTCGTCTCCAAGGGGGACGAGAAGGTCACCATCCCCGGCTTCCTGACCTTCGAGCGCACCCACCGTGCCGCTCGTACCGCGCGTAACCCGCAGACCGGCGACCCGATCCAGATCCCGGCCGGTTACAGCGTGAAGGTCTCCGCGGGCTCGAAGCTCAAGGAAGCCGCGAAGGGCAAGTGACCTTGCCGTCTGTACACCACGGAACGGTGTGCGGCTCGTAGTACGCCAATGGGGCGGCGCCCGGTTCTCGGGTGCCGCCCCATCGTGGTTGCGCCTACCAATGGCCTCAAACGCCGGCCGGGCTGGAACTACCCGAGCGCCTTGCCCGGCAGTTCCACCTTCGCGCCGAGTTCCACGAGCTTCTCCATGAAGTTCTCGTAGCCCCGGTTGATGAGGTCGATGCCGTGGACCCGGGACGTGCCCTGGGCGGCCAGGGCGGCGATCAGGTAGGAGAAGCCGCCGCGCAGGTCGGGGATGACCAGGTCGGCGCCCTGGAGGCGGGTGGGGCCGCTCACGACCGCCGAGTGCAGGAAGTTGCGCTGGCCGAAGCGGCAGTTCGAGCCGCCGAGGCACTCGCGGTAGAGCTGGATGTGGGCGCCCATCTGGTTGAGCGCGGAGGTGAAGCCGAGGCGGGACTCGTAGACCGTCTCGTGGATGATGGACAGGCCCGTGGCCTGCGTCAGGGCGACGACCAGCGGCTGCTGCCAGTCCGTCTGGAAGCCCGGGTGGACGTCCGTTTCGAGGGCGATGGACTTCAACTGCCCGCCGGGGTGCCAGAAACGGATGCCCTCGTCGTCGATCTCGAAGGCACCGCCCACCTTCCGGTAGGTGTTGAGGAACGTCATCATGGACCGCTGCTGGGCGCCACGGACGTAGATGTTGCCCTCGGTCGCGAGCGCCGCGGACGCCCAGGAGGCGGCCTCCAGCCGGTCCGGGAGGGCGCGGTGGGTGTAGCCGCCGAGCGTGTCCACACCGGTGATGCGGATCGTGCGGTCGGTGTCCATCGCGATGATGGCGCCCATCTTCTGCAGGACGCAGATGAGGTCCTCGATCTCCGGCTCCACGGCCGCGTTCGAGAGTTCCGTCACGCCCTCGGCGAGCACGGCGGTCAGCAGCACCTGCTCGGTCGCGCCCACGGACGGGTACGGCAGCTGGATCTTCGTACCGCGCAGCCGCTGCGGGGCCTCCAGGTACTGCCCGTCCGCGCGCTTCTCGATCCGCGCGCCGAACTGCCGCAGCACGTCGAAGTGGAAGTCGATGGGCCGGCCGCCGATGTCACAGCCGCCGAGACCCGGGATGAACGCGTGGCCGAGGCGGTGCAGCAGCGGGCCGCAGAAGAGGATCGGGATACGGCTCGACCCCGCGTGCGCGTCGATGTCGGCGACGTTCGCGCTCTCCACCCGCGTCGGGTCGAGCACCAGTTCGCCCGGTTCCTCGCCCGGACGCACCGACACGCCGTGCAGCTGGAGCAGTCCGCGGACCACACGGACGTCACGGATGTCCGGGACGTTGCGCAGCCGGCTCGGCGCACTGCCGAGCAGGGCGGCGACCATGGCCTTCGGTACGAGGTTCTTCGCACCGCGGACACGGATCTCGCCCTCCAGCGGGGTTCCGCCGTGGACAAGCAGGACATCGTCGTTGACGGTCATGTATCTCGCGTTCCGATGAGTTGGGCAAGGGCCGGAGAGACAGAGTAATCGCCGCCGACCCCCCTGAAGTAAGCCCAAGGACCGCTCAGACCTGTCATAGCTCTGTCACAACACGAACCGTTCCGTACCGGGCACATGGGGTCACTGGAGCCGCCGGAAGGGGCCGTGCGCCGGTGACGCTTCCGTCCGCCCTGAGCTGCAATCACTCCCGTCGCCGGATTGGCTCCCCACGTGACGGGAAGATGCGGGATCATGTCTGGCATGACCGAGGTGTCCTCGCTCACAGGGCGGCTGCTCGTGGCCACCCCCGCCCTGGCGGACCCGAACTTCGACCGCGCGGTCGTGCTCCTCCTCGACCACGACGAGGAGGGCTCGCTGGGTGTCGTCCTCAACCGGCCGACACCGGTGGACGTCGGCGACATCCTGGAGGGCTGGGCGGACCTGGCGGGCGAGCCCGGCGTGGTCTTCCAGGGCGGACCGGTCTCGCTGGACTCCGCCCTCGGTGTGGCGGTCATCCCCGGCGGCGCGTCCGGCGACGTCGCCCCGCTCGGCTGGCGGCGGGTGCACGGCGCGATCGGCCTGGTCGACCTGGAGGCACCGCCTGAGCTGCTGGCCTCCGTCCTCGGCTCGCTGAGGATCTTCGCCGGGTACGCCGGCTGGGGCCCCGGCCAGCTGGAGGACGAACTGGTCGAGGGCGCCTGGTACGTCGTGGAGTCAGAGCCCGGCGACGTCTACTCGCCGTTCCCGGAACGGCTCTGGCGCGAGGTGCTGCGCCGGCAGCGCAACGAGCTGGCGATGGTGGCCACGTACCCCGACGACCCCTCGCTGAACTGACGGCCGCCCTTCTCGCAACCGTTGTCTGTGAGCTTCAGTACCCTTGGCCGTATGAGCACTCTCGAGCCCGAGCGCGGGACTGGTACGGGGACACTCGTAGAGCCCACGCCGCAGACTTCCCACGGCGACGGTGACCACGAGCGCTTCGCCCACTACGTCCAGAAGGACAAGATCATGGCGAGCGCCCTCGACGGTACGCCCGTCGTGGCGCTGTGCGGCAAGGTCTGGGTGCCGGGCCGCGACCCGAAGAAGTACCCCGTGTGTCCCATGTGCAAGGAGATCTACGACTCCATGGGTGCCGGCGGCGACGACAAGGGCAAGGGCGGCGACAAGTAACCGTCTGACCCTTCCTTACTGATGTCCGGGAGGCCCCCGGGATGTGCTTCGGCGCGCCCCGGGGGCCTCTTCGTCATGTCACGAAGTGGTTGAGACCTCTTGTGGGCATGTTCATGTAGTTCATAACCTCCGGCTTGTTGTTGTGCAGAGCGAAACTGTCATTGCGCATGTTGCAACGCCTCGGAGGAGTACTCCATGAAGCTGTCCGTCCGACTGGCCGCCGTCGCGGCCGTCCTGGTCACCGCCGCCTGCGCCCCGCAGACGTCCGGCAACTCCACCTCCGGCAAGGACGAGCAGACCGGCACCCTGCGGGTCTGGCTGTTCCAGGAGGTCAACAACAAGCCGAAGGAGCAGGTCGTCCAGTCCGTGCTCGACGGCTTCGAGAAGGCGCACGAGGGCACCGAGGTCACCGTCGAGTACATCCCGGTCGAGACCCGCGCCCAGCGCATCAAGGCCGCCTTCAACGACCCCGGGAGCGCGCCCGACGTCATCGAGTACGGCAACACCGACACCGCCGGCTATGTGAAGGACGGCGGCCTGGAGGACGTCACCAAGGACTTCACGTCCTGGAGCGAGGCCAAGGACACCGACCCGACCGCCAAGCAATCGGTGACGGTGGACGGGAAGATCTACGGCGCCCCGTACTTTGTGGGCGTACGCGCCCTGTACTACCGGACGGACGTCTTCGACGAACTCGGCCTCGACGTGCCGAAGTCCCAGGCCGAGCTGATCGAGACGGCGAAGGAGATCCGGGCCGCCGAGCCCGACCTGTACGGCCTGGCAGTGGGCGGCGCCTACACCTACGGGGCGATGCCGTTCATCTGGGCCAACGGCGGTGAACTGGCCACCGGCAAGGGCGGCTCGTACGCCTCCGCGATCGACAGCCCGGACGCCCGGAAGGGCATCACGGCGTACACCTCGCTCTTCGGCGACGACAACTGCCCCGCCGCCAAATGCGCGGGGATGACCGGCAACGACACCGTCACCGCGTTCGCCTCGGGCAAGGCGGGGATGGCGATCGGCGGCGACTTCAGCCATCAGGCGGTGGAGGCCGGGGCGGTGAAGGGCAAGTACGCGGTGGTGCCGCTGCCCGGGGTCGAACCGGGCTCGATCGCTCCGGCGTTCGCGGGCGGCAACAACATCGGCGTACTGAAGAGCACCTCGCACCGCACACTCGCCGTCGACCTGATGAAGCGGCTGGCGTCGAAGCGGACGCAGGGTGAACTCTTCGACGCGATGGGCTTTCTGCCGACCTTCACGGACGTGCGGGGCGAGGTGGCGGAGCGTGAGCCCTTTGTGAAGCCGTTCGTCGAGACGCTGGCCGCGGAGACGAAGTTCGTGCCGGCGTCGCCCGCGTGGGCGCAGATCGACTCCTCGCTGGTGTTGCCGACGATGTTCCAGGAGATCGTGAGCGGCAAGAAGGGTGTGGCGGGGGCGGCGGGGGATGCGGCGGCGAAGATGGACGCCGCGTTTGGCTCCGCCGGGTGATGCGGGTGACGCCTAATGGCTTGGGGGTGGGGGAGCGTTCGCGGCTGCGGGCTGTCCGTGGCTTGTCGCGCAGTTCCCCGCGCCCCTGGGGGAGTGGCAGTACCCCTTGGCTATACCTTGCCCCGGCTCTCGTCGTCGTCGGTGGGCTGCTCGTCTACCCGGTCTACCAACTGGGGCTGATCTCCCTTCTGGAGTACACCCAGGCGCAGGTCAGCGGTGGGGAGCCGACGTCGTTTCAGGGGTTCGGGAACTACACCCGGTTGTTTGGCGACGAGCAGTTCTGGCAGGTGTTGTTGGCCACCGTGTTGTTCGCGGCGGCCTGCGTGGTGTCGACGCTGGCTGTCGGGTGTGCGCTCGCCGTGCTGCTCACCCGCGTGCGGGCGCTGCCGCGGCTCGCGTTGATGCTGGCCGCGCTGGGGGCGTGGGCGACGCCCGCGGTCACCGGGTCCACGGTCTGGCTGCTGCTGTTCGACCCGGACTTCGGGCCGGTCAACCGAATCCTGGGACTCGGCGACCACTCGTGGACGTACGGGCGGTTCAGCGCCTTCTTCCTCGTCCTGCTCGAAGTGGTGTGGTGCTCCTTCCCGTTCGTGATGGTCACGGTGTACGCCGGGATCCGTGCCGTGCCCACGGAGGTGCTGGAGGCCGCCGCGCTGGACGGTGCCTCGCAGTGGCGGATCTGGCGTTCGGTGCTGGCGCCGATGCTCCGCCCGATCCTGGTGATCGTCACCATCCAGTCGGTCATCTGGGACTTCAAGGTCTTCACGCAGATCTACGTCATGACGAACGGCGGCGGCATCGCCGGCCAGAACCTCGTCCTGAACGTCTACGCCTACCAGCAGGCGTTCGCGTCCTCGCAGTACAGCCTCGGCTCGGCGATCGGCGTCGTGATGTTGCTGATCCTGCTCGCGGTGACGCTCGTGTATCTGCGGCTGCTGCGCCGACAGGGGGAGGAGCTGTGAATCTTTTCCAGGGCCTTGTGCGCCGGCCGTGGCGGACGGCCGCCGAGGCGGCGGCGCTGCTGATCGCGGCCGTGGTCGCCTTTCCCCTGTACTGGATGGTGCTGAGCGCCTTCAAACCGGCCGGGGAGATCGAGTCCACCACCCCTCGGCCGTGGACGTCGGCCCCCACTCTGGATTCGTTCCGGCGGGTCTTCGGCCAGCAGGAATTCGGCCGGTACTTTGTCAACAGTCTTGTCGTCGCGTGCACCGTCGTGGTCGTCTCGGCGCTGATCGCGTTTCTCGCCGCGACCGCCGTGACACGATTCCGGTTCCGCTTCCGGACCACCCTGCTGATCATGTTCCTGGTGGCCCAGATGGTGCCGGTGGAGGCGCTGACGATCCCCCTGTTCTTCCTCATGCGGGACTTCGGCCAGCTGAACACGCTGGGCTCGCTGATCCTGCCGCACATCGCCTTCTCCCTGCCCTTCGCGATCTGGATGCTGCGGGGGTTCGTGAAAGCGGTGCCTCAGGCGCTGGAGGAGGCCGCGTACATCGACGGGGCGAGCCGGGCGCGATTCCTCTGGCAGATCCTTTTCCCGCTGGTCTTCCCGGGGCTGGTGGCCACGAGCGTGTTTTCCTTCATCTCGGCCTGGAACGACTTCCTCTTCGCCAAGTCCTTCATCATCAGCGACACTTCGCAGTCGACGCTGCCGATGGCTCTGCTGGTCTTCTACAAACCGGAGGAGCCCGACTGGGGAGGCGTGATGGCGGCGTCCACGGTGATGACGATTCCGGTGCTGGTGTTCTTCGTGCTGGTGCAGCGCCGACTGGTGTCGGGGCTGGGTGGAGCGGTAAAGGACTGATGTGGTGGACGTGATTCCCAAGCCCCTTCATCTGACGGCCCACGGGGCCGGATCCTTCGAACTGGGCCCCCGGACGCGGTTGGCGGCACACGACGGCGCCGAGTGGACGGAACGCTGGCTGCGGGCCACGCTGGGCGCTGCCACCGGCCTGCCGCTCCCACCGGCGGAGGGGCACGGGGACGACGTCATCCGCCTCTCTCTCGACCCGGCCGTCACCAAGGACCTGGGTGCGGAGGGCTACCGCCTCGCCGTCATGCCGACCGGCGTGCACCTGGTCGGCGGTGGCCCCGCCGGGCTCTTCTGGGGCGCCCAGACGCTACGTCAACTGCTCGGCCCCGACGCCTTCCGGCGCGCCCCGCTGCCCGGCCGGACCTGGCGGCTGCCGCTGACCCATGTCGAGGACTCACCCCGCTTCCGCTGGCGCGGCCTCATGCTGGACGTGGCCCGGCACTTCATGCCCAAGGACGGCGTGCTGCGCTACCTGGACCTGATGGCCGCGCACAAACTCAACGTCTTCCACTTCCACCTGACGGACGACCAGGGCTGGCGACTGGAGATCAGGCGTTACCCCAGGCTGACCGAGGTCGGCTCCTGGCGCGCGCGCACCAAATTCGGCCACCGGGCCTCGCCGCTGTGGGAGGAGAAGCCGCACGGTGGCCACTACACCCACGACGACATCCGGGAGATCGTCGCCTACGCCGCCGAGCGGCATATCACCGTCGTCCCGGAAATCGACGTACCGGGACACTCGCAGGCCGCCATCGCCGCGTATCCGGAACTCGGCAACTCGGACGTCATCGACACCAACTCCCTCTCGGTCTGGGACAACTGGGGGATCTCCGCGAACGTACTCGCCCCCACTGACAACACCCTGCGCTTCTACGAAGGCGTGTTCGAGGAAGTCCTCGATCTGTTTCCCTCGGAGTTCATTCACGTCGGCGGCGACGAATGCCCCAAGGACCAGTGGCGGCAGTCGGCCACCGCGCAGGCGCGGATCAGGGAACTGGGGCTGGCCGACGAGGACGCGTTGCAGTCGTGGTTCATCGGCCACTTCGACGAGTGGCTTTCCGCGCGCGGGCGTCGGCTGATCGGCTGGGACGAGATCCTGGAAGGCGGGCTCGCCGCCGGGGCGACGGTGTCCTCGTGGCGCGGATACGCGGGCGGAATCGCCGCCGCCCAGGCCGGTCACGACGTCGTGATGTGCCCCGAGCAGCAGGTGTACCTCGACCACCGCCAGGCCGACGGCGCGGACGAACCCGTACCGATCGGGTATGTGCGCACCCTGGAGGACGTCTATCGGTTCGAGCCCGTGCCGCCGCGGCTCACCGAGGCGCAGGCCGGGCACGTACTGGGTACGCAGGCCAATGTGTGGACCGAGGTGATGGAGGACCAGGCGCGCGTCGACTACCAGGCCTTTCCGAGGCTCGCCGCCTTCGCCGAGGTCGCCTGGAGTGCCCTGCCCGCCCCGGCGGAACGGGACTTCACCGGTTTCGAACGCCGGATGACCGCCCACTACCGGCGACTTGACGCCCTGGGCGTCGCCTACCGGCCGCCCACGGGGCCGCGGCCCTGGCAGCAGCGCCCCGGCGTACTCGGCCGCCCGATCGAGGGGCCGCCGCCGAACAGGTAGGCCCGCGAAGCGGGCAGGTCTCGAACGGGCAGGTCTCGAACGGGCAGGTCTCGAACAGGCGGGAAAAAAAGTGGACAAGGGTCACCGAAGAGTGGCAATTCCGCATGACCGGTGATGCGCGGTGATGTACGTACAAATCGGGCCATCTCCCTGATGAGGTGGGCGAATGCCTCCTAGCGGACCCCCGTCTTCGGGTCCTGCGAAGATGTGCCAGAGTTGCCACGTCCGCCCTGTCGGCACGTACCGTACGGCCACACAGGCGGGACCAGGTGGGGCAGCGGGAAGGGGCAGCCGGTTTGACCACGCACGCACCGCAGGCGGCGCAGGCCGTCACCCTGCCCGCCACGCTGGACGAGGCCGTGGCGGCACTCACCGCCATGCCCGCCGCCGTGCCCGTGGCGGGCGGTACCGACCTGATGACCGCGGTCAACTCCGGTCAGCTCAGGCCCGCCGCGCTGGTCGGGCTCGGCCGGATCAGTGAGATCCGCGGCTGGCAGTACCAGGACGGCCACGCCCTGCTCGGCGCCGGACTCACGCACGCGCGCATGGGCCGCCCCGACTTCGCCGCACTGATCCCGGCGCTTGCCGCGGCCGCACGCGCAGCGGGCCCGCCGCACATCCGCAACGCCGGCACCCTGGGCGGCAACATCGCCACCGCGGCCCCCACGGGCGACGCGCTGCCCGTGCTGGCCGCCCTGGAGGCGACGCTGATCATCGCGGGCCCGGGCGGAGCCCGCCGGGAGATCCCGGTGTCGCACCTGCTGGCGGGCGTGGAGATGCTGCGCGCCGGTGAACTCATCGGGTACGTGCGCGTGCCGCTGCTGCACGCCCCGCAGGTCTTCCTGAAGGCGACCGGCCGCACCGGCCCCGGGCGGGCCGTGGCCTCCGTGGCGCTGGTCCTCGACCCGGCCCGGCGCGGGGTGCGGTGTGCCGTGGGTGCCATAGCGCCGATGTCGCTGCGGCCCCTGGAGGCCGAGCAGTGGGTCGCGCAGCTCATCGACTGGGACAACAACCGCGCGATCGTGCCCGAGGCGCTCACCGCCTTCGGCGAGTACGTCGCCGCGGCCTGCATCCCCGACGCGCCCCCGGCCGAGGACGGTTCGGTCCCACAGCTTCCGCCCGCCGTACTGCACCTGCGGCGCACCGTCGCCGCGCTGGCCCGACGAGCACTGGGGAGGGCACTGTCGTGACCGACGACCAGCACGGAGAGGGCACGCCCCAGGGCGGCGGACGCTGGGACCCGCTGCCCCAGGGCGACTACGACGACGGCGCCACCGCCTTCGTGAAACTCCCCGAGGGCGGCATCGACGCGCTCCTGGCATCCGCCGACAGCCCGCTCGCCGCGCCCGGCCACGGCTATGTGCCGCCGCAGATAGCGGTCACGCCGGCCGCCGGTACCGACCCGGCGGCCACCGGTACCTGGGGCGTGCCCTCCGAGGGCGCGCAGTGGGCCGACCCGAACGCGATGCCCCAGGGCGGCGGTCAGGACCAGTACGCGTACAACCCCGGGGCCACCGGGCAGTGGAACTTCGAGGAGGCCACCCAGGCGGAGGCCGGCCGGCCGCACCCCGGCCACCAGTCCGCCCCCGCACCCGGTCATGACGTGACCGGGCAGTGGTCGATTCCCGTAGCGAACGGTGATCTACCGGACGAATCGGGCGAGTTCACGACGTCGGCGCTGGTGGAGCAGTGGGGCGGTACTCCGCCCGCCACGCTCCCCGGGGGCGCACCCGCGCCCTGGGCCACCGAGGCGGCCGGGCAGCCGTGGGAGCAGCAGGCCTACACCGAAGTGCCCGTGGGGCACGCGACGGAAGGTGCCCCTGCGGGCGGTGAGGCGGCCGGGGGTGCCCAGGAGACGCTGGGGGCCCAGGAGGGCGTAGCGGAGGCTGAGAGGCCCGCTGAGGCGCTGGAGGCGGCCTCGGTGGCCCCTGGGGCCGTGGATGCCGCCGAGAGCCTGTCCGGAAGCCATGCCGAGAGCCGCGCCGAGGGGTCGGCGCGGTCCGGGGACGCGGACTCCGGGTCGGAGCCCGCAGACGAGCCGCCGAGTGAGCCGGACGCTCCCGCCGAGCCGTCCACCACGCTCCCGCGCGAGGAACATCCCCTCGCCTCCTACGTGCTGCGCGTCAACGGCGCCGACCGCCCCGTCACCGACGCGTGGATCGGCGAGTCGCTGCTGTACGTCCTGCGGGAGCGGCTCGGCCTCGCGGGCGCCAAGGACGGCTGCTCGCAGGGCGAGTGCGGGGCCTGCAACGTCCAGGTCGACGGGCGGCTCGTCGCCTCCTGCCTGGTGCCCGCGGTCACCGCGGCCGGCAGCGAGGTGCGCACCGTGGAGGGCCTGGCCGTCGACGGGCAGCCCTCGGACGTGCAGCGGGCGCTCGCCAAGTGCGGTGCCGTGCAGTGCGGTTTCTGCGTGCCCGGCATGGCGATGACCGTGCACGACCTGCTGGAGGGCAACCCGGCGCCGACCGAGCTGGAGACCCGCCAGGCGCTGTGCGGCAACCTGTGCCGCTGCTCGGGCTACCGGGCCGTACTGGAAGCCGTCAAGGACGTCGTCGCCGAGCGCGAGGCGCACGCTGCGGCCGACGCGCCCGAACAGGACGCCGCCGAGCCGCGTATCCCTCACCAGGCGGGCCCCGGGGCCGGTGGCGTCAACTTGTCGGCGTTCGAGTCCCCCGGGACACCGCCCGGACCGCATGACCAGCCGTACGGACAGGGACAGGACGGAGGTCAGGCGTGAGCAACGAAGCCGCCACCGCGACCACCACCGCGGAGGCCGTGCCCGCCGCGGAACCGCTCCCGCACGGCCTCGGCGCCTCCCTGCCCGCCGCCGACTCCCGCGCGAAGACCGAGGGCACCTTCCCGTACGCCGCCGACCTGTGGGCCGAGGGCCTGCTGTGGGCGGCCGTACTGCGCTCACCGCACCCGCACGCGCGCGTGGTGTCCATCGACACCTCCCACGCGCGCGAGATGCCCGGCGTACGGGCCGTCGTCACCCATGAGGACGTGCCCGGCTCCCCGCTGCACGGACGGGGCAAGGCCGACCGCCCGGTGTTCGCCTCCGACGTCGTACGCCACCACGGCGAGCCCATCGCCGCCGTCGCCGCCGACCACCCGGACACCGCGCGGATGGCGGCGGCGGCCGTCATCGTCGAGTACGAGGTGCTCGACCCGGTGACCGACCCGGAGCAGGCCTTCGAGGCCGAGCCGCTGCACCCCGACGGCAACCTGATCCGGCACATCCCGCTGCGGCACGGCGACCCGGACGCGGCCGGCGAGGTCGTCGTCGAGGGCCTGTACCGCATCGGCCGCCAGGACCCCGCCCCCATCGGCGCGGAGGCGGGCCTCGCGGTGCCGCGTCCCGACGGCGGCGTGGAGTTGTACCTGGCGTCCACCGACCCGCACGCCGACCGCGACCGGGCCGCCGCCTGCTACGGCCTGGAGCCCGAGCGCGTCAAGGTCGTCGTCACCGGCGTGCCCGGCGCCACCGCCGACCGCGAGGACCAGGGCTTCCAGCTCCCGCTCGGCCTGCTGGCGCTGAAGACCGGCTGCCCGGTGAAGCTGACGGCGACGCGCGAGGAGTCCTTCCTGGGCCACACGCACCGCCACCCCACGCTGCTGCGCTACCGCCACCACGCCGACGCCGAGGGCAGGTTGGTGAAGGTCGAGGCGCAGATCCTGCTGGACGCGGGCGCGTACGCGGACACCTCGGCCGAGGCGCTGGCCGCCGCGGTGGCCTTCGCCTGCGGCCCCTACGTCGTCCCGAACGCCTTCATCGAGGGCTGGGCCGTCCGCACCAACAACCCGCCCTCCGGCCATGTGCGCGGCGAGGGCGCGATGCAGGTCTGCGCCGCCTACGAGGCGCAGATGGACAAGCTGGCCAAGAAGCTCGGCGTCGAACCGGCGGAACTGCGCCTGCGCAACGTCATGGCGACGGGGGACGTCCTGCCCACCGGCCAGACGGTGACATGCCCGGCGCCGGTCGCGGAACTCCTCCAAGCGGTACGGGACTTCCCGCTCCCCAAGCTCCCCAAGGACACGCCCGAGGACGAGTGGCTGCTGCCCGGCGGCCCCGAGGGCGCGGGCGAACCGGGCGCGGTGCGCCGGGGCGTCGGCTACGGCCTGGGCATGGTCCACATGCTCGGCGCGGAGGGCGCCGACGAGGTCTCCACGGCGACCGTGAAGGTCCAGGACGGCGTGGCGACCGTGCTGTGCGCGGCCGTCGAGACCGGGCAGGGCTTCGCGACGCTCGCCCGCCAGATCGTCCAGGAGACGCTCGGCGTCGACGAGGTGCACGTGGCGCCGGTGGACACCGACCAGCCCCCGGCGGGCGCGGGCTGCCGAGGCCGCCACACGTGGGTGTCGGGCGGTGCGGTGGAGCGCGCGGCGAAGATGGTCCGCACGCAACTCCTCCAGCCCCTGGCCCACAAGTTCGGCATGTCCACGGAGCTGCTCCAGATCACCGACGGCAAGATCACCTCGTACGACGGAGTCCTGTCGACGACGGTCAGCGAGGCATTGGACGGCAAGGAACTGTGGGCGACGGCCCAGTGCCGCCCGCACCCGACCGAGCCGCTGGACGGCGCCGGACAGGGCGACGCCTTCGTAGGACTGGCCTTCTGCGCGATCCGCGCGGTGGTGGACGTCGACATCGAGATCGGCTCCGTGCGGGTGGTGGAGCTGGCGGTCGCGCAGGACGTCGGCCGGGTGCTGAACCCGGCGCAGCTCGCGGCGCGTATCGAGGCGGGCGTCACGCAGGGCGTCGGTATCGCCCTCACGGAGAACCTGCGCACGCCGCGTGGCGTGATACGGCATCCCGACCTCACCGGCTATGCCCTGCCGACGGCGCTGGACGCGCCCGACATCCGGATCGTGAAGCTGGTCGAGGAGCGGGACGTGGTCGCGCCGTTCGGCGCCAAGGCGGTCAGCGCGGTGCCGGTGGTGGCGTCGCCGGCGGCGGTCGCGTCGGCGGTTCGGGCGGCGACGGGGCGTCCGGTGAACCGGCTGCCGATCCGGCCGCAGGCGGCGGTCGTGACGGGGCAGTGAGGCTGCTCAACCGCTGAAGTTCGCTGACTGTTTCCGCAGGTCGGAGCGATTGTCAGTGGTGGCGCGTAGTGTTCTGGGCAGTGGGGACGGCCGTGCGGGGCAGGGGCGGCGGGCGTACCCCCCTGGACAAGCATGCGCGGGGGAGCCATGAGCACGATCGACGCCGCTGCCGCGGTGATCACCCTGACCGAGGACCAACTCGACCCGTACGTCACACACGCGCCGACGCGCCGCTGGCTGGCGGGTCCCGGACTGCCGGGCGACAGCGCCCTGTTGACGTTCGAGGCACTGCGCGGGGACGGCCTGCGGACGGTGGCGGACTCCACGGCCGACCCCGACCGTCTGGTGGCCCGGCTGCGCGAACAGCTCGTCATAGGCGGCCTCCTGGCGCCCGACGGCCTGGAGTCGGAGTCGGTGCTGCTCGACGGCGCGACCGGCCAGGTCTCGACGACGTACATCTTCCACGACCGCCCCGACCTGATGGACAGCCGCCCGCTGGCGCCGTCGCTGCGGACGCTGGTGCGGTTCGCCGCGGCGACGGAGGAACTGGCCGACCTGCGCGGCCAGTTCGCCTCCTACGCCGGCCGCTCCGGGCCGAAGGCGGTGGCGGAGGCGACGCGGCAGCTGCTGGCAGTGTTCGAGGAGGGCGCGGGACCGGAAGGTGAGCTGCCGCCGTACTGGCGGATGGCGGCACTGATCCGCCCGCTGGCCCTGATGGCGGGCCCGGGCACGGAGTCCGGCCTCACCCTGGACCTGCCCCCGCGCCTGCTGGACCAGGAGTTCGGCCCCGGCCGGATCGCCCGCTTCGAGGAGGTCGACTTCCCCGCGACCCTCACCCACGAACCCACCCGCCGCTTCCTGCGCGAGACGGGCCTGCCCGAGGACGGCTTCCTCTTCTACCTCGACACGGACGTCCCGCTCCCGACCCTCACCGAGTACTACACCGAAGAACGCCCCGGCGACTTCCCCACCGACAGACTCCCCGACCGCGCCGACCACTTGATACGCCTCGGGTACCTCATCGAGGACAACAGCCTGGTCGTCGACGGCGCCACGGGCGAGGTCCTGAACTGGAGCGAACCCGAAGCGAGGCTGTACTCCCTCAACACGGACATCTCCACCCTCGCCTTCACCCTGTGGCTGCTGCACCGCGAGAAGGCGATCGACGCGGCGACGGACCACGAGCTGACGACCGAGGCGTACGACCAGCTGGCGGCGACGATGATCGACGTACTGCGCAGGGTCGACCCGACGAGCGTGATCGACCGCTCGGTCCGGCACTACTGGACGGAGCTGTTCCAGGACGAGGCGGGTGGGGTGCTGTAGGGGGACTTCACGGGGACTGGAGGCCGTGACCGGATTCGAACCGGTGTAACTCGCTTTGCAGGCGAGCCCCTCAACCACTCGGGCACACGGCCGTGTGCTGCTGGCGTGCTTCGACCGTAGGGCGGGGCATGGGCGGGCCTCAAGGAAAGGCGGGGCGCCGCAATGGGACTGCCATACGCCGTTCACGAACGGGTGGGTCTACGACCAAGGGCTGAGGAGATCACCGTCTCCCGACAGGGGCGATGTCCGGTTGCGCACCTTACGCTGACGTACATGGCTGCCCCGAACCCCCGCGACACCGACGTCGCAGACGCCCTGACCGTCCCGCCGGAACCCGACAGCGAGGGTGTGCTGAGCCGGTCGCACCGGGCGCTGAGCGTGGGCATCGTCTCCGTCGTACTGCTGATCGCCTTCGAGGCGACGGCCGTGGGGACGGCGATGCCGGTGGCGGCGCGGGAGCTGGACGGGGTGTCGCTGTACGCGTTCGCGTTCTCGGGGTACTTCACGACGAGCCTGTTCGGGATGGTGCTCGCCGGGCAGTGGTCGGACCGGCGGGGCCCGCTCGGCGCGCTGACCACCGGCATCGCCGCCTTCGGCGCGGGGCTGCTGCTGTCCGGGACGGCGGGGGCGATGTGGCTGTTCATCCTCGGGCGGGCGGTGCAGGGGCTCGGCGGTGGGCTGGTCATCGTGGCGCTGTACGTCGTGGTCGGGCGGGCCTATCCGGAGCGGCTGCGACCGGCGATCATGGCGGCGTTCGCGGCGAGTTGGGTGGTGCCGTCGGTGGTCGGCCCGCTCGCGGCGGGCGCGGTGACCGAACAGCTGGGCTGGCGCTGGGTGTTCCTCGGGATACCGGTGTTGGTGCTGCTGCCGTTGGCCCTCGCGTTGCCGCAGATCCGTCACCGGGCCGCCGGCCCGGTGACGGACGGGGAGGGCAAGGGCTCCTTCGACCGCCGCCGTATCCGTCTCGCGCTCGCCATCTCGTTCGGCGCGGGACTGCTCCAGTACGCGGCCCAGGATCTGCGCTGGCTCTCCGTGCTGCCCGGCGTGGCGGGCGCCGCGCTGCTGGTCCCGGCGGTGCTGGGGCTCCTCCCGCGCGGCACGTACCGGGCGGCGCGCGGGCTGCCCTCCGTCGTGCTGCTGCGCGGCATCGCGGCGGGTGCCTTCATCGCCGCGGAGTCCTTCGTCCCGCTGATGCTGGTCACCCAGCGGGGGCTCTCCCCGACGCTCGCCGGTTTCTCGCTGGCGGCGGGCGGGGCGACCTGGGCGCTGGGCTCGTGGGTGCAGTCGCGGCCGCGCCTGGAGCCGTACCGGGAACGCCTGATGACGCTGGGCATGCTGCTGGTCGCGGCGGCCATCGCCACCGCCCCGAGCGTCCTGCTCGACGCCGTCCCCGTGTGGATCGTCGCCGTCGCCTGGGGCTTCGGCTGCCTCGGCATGGGCCTGGTCATCTCCTCCACCAGCGTCCTGCTCCTGCACCTCTCCGCCCCCGACCAGGCCGGCAGCAACTCAGCCGCCCTCCAGATCTCCGACGGCCTGTCCAACGTGCTCCTCCTGGCCGCGGGCGGCGCCGCCTTCGCGGCCCTGGGCGGCGGCACGGTGACCCACGCCGCGACAGAGGCCACGGCCTCCCACCCGGCCGCGTTCGCGGTGGTGTTCCTGCCGATGGCGGGGGTGGCGTTGGTGGGGGCTTGGGTGACGACGCGGTTGCGGGAGCCAATCCGCTGACTGGTACCAGTATGACACCAACGTGTGGTACCGTTTTGGTATGGCTATGAATCTGCGTCTTCGCGACGACCAGACGGAAGCTCTGAAGCTGCGGGCCGAAGAGGAGGGTGTCAGCATGCACGCCATACTGCTGAGGGCCGTGGACGACTACCTGGCCCGGACGGCGCACGAAGCGCTCGTCCGCAAGGCCGCCAAGGAGCAGACCGTCAAGTGGGCCGAACTGCTGGAGCGGCTCAAGTGACCTGCATCTACCTGTCGGCCGAGGATGTCCTGGCCATCGCCGAGCTGGCCGTCGATGACCAGGATGTCGTCGTGCGTGATGCGGGCCTGCTGGAGTCGGCAGTGCATCGTCCTTCGGCTTCCATGTTCGGGCAGGAGGCCTACACCGACCTGTTCGACAAAGCGGCGGCGCTCCTGCAATCGCTGGCGATCAACCATCCCTTCGTCGACGGCAACAAGCGCACGGCGTGGACATCATGCGTGGTCTTTCTGGCGCTGAACGAGGTTCAGCTGCGGCCGGACATCGATGCCGCCGAGCGCCTGGTGATTGCGGTGGCCACGGGCAGCCTGGACGAAGTCAAGGCCATCTCCGAGGCGTTGCGGGAGCTCGCCGAGTAGCCGGTGTGACCTCGATCCCACCCACGGGCGACCCGCCCTGGTTCGCGCGTTGACCTGTCCCGGCCGCCGGTAGGGTGGCCCGGTTGTCATACGGAGCCGAGCCGGCCGAATTCGGGGCGGCGGAGCCCCGTACCGCCGAGCCGCCCGACCCCCACGGAGACCGTGACTACCACCGCCGCTTCCTCCTCGTCCTCCCATCACCTCTCGCCCGCCTTCCCCGGCCGCGCCCCCTGGGGTACCGCCAGCAAGCTGCGCGCCTGGCAGCAGGGTGCGATGGAGAAGTACATCCAGGAGCAGCCGCGTGACTTCCTGGCGGTCGCCACGCCCGGCGCCGGCAAGACGACCTTCGCGCTGACGCTGGCGTCCTGGCTGCTGCACCACCACGTCGTGCAGCAGGTCACCGTGGTCGCGCCCACCGAGCATCTGAAGAAGCAGTGGGCGGAGGCGGCCGCGCGGATAGGGATCAAGCTCGATCCCGAGTACAGCGCGGGGCCGCTCGGCAAGGAGTACCACGGCGTCGCGGTGACGTACGCGGGCGTGGGCGTGCGGCCCATGCTGCACCGCAACCGCGTCGAGCAGCGCAAGACCCTCGTCATCCTCGACGAGATCCACCACGCCGGTGACTCCAAGTCCTGGGGCGAGGCGTGCCTGGAGGCCTTCGAGCCCGCGACCCGGCGGCTGGCCCTGACGGGTACGCCCTTCCGCTCCGACACCAACCCCATCCCCTTCGTGGCGTACGAGGAAGGGGCCGACGGCATCCGGCGGTCCGCCGCCGACTACACCTACGGCTACGGCTCCGCCCTCGCGGACAACGTCGTGCGGCCCGTCATCTTCCTCTCCTACAGCGGCAACATGCGCTGGCGCACCAAGGCCGGTGACGAGATCGAGGCACGGCTCGGCGAGCCGATGACCAAGGACGCGATCAGCCAGGCCTGGCGTACCGCGCTCGATCCGCGGGGCGACTGGATGCCGGCCGTGCTGCGCGCCGCCGACCAGCGGCTGACCGAGGTCAGGAAGGCGATTCCGGACGCCGGTGCCCTCGTCATCGCCTCCGACCAGGACTCGGCACGCGCGTACGCCAAGCTCATCCGGGACATCACGGGCAACAAGGCGACCCTCGTGCTCTCCGACGACGCCGGCGCGTCCGACCGGATCGACGAGTTCAGCCACAACACCGACCGGTGGATGGTCGCGGTGCGGATGGTGTCCGAGGGCGTCGACGTCCCGCGGCTCGCGGTCGGGGTGTACGCCACCACCATCTCGACGCCGCTGTTCTTCGCGCAGGCCGTCGGCCGCTTCGTACGGTCCCGGCGGCGCGGCGAGACGGCCTCCGTCTTCCTGCCCACGGTCCCCGACCTGCTCTCCTTCGCCAACGAGATGGAGCGCGAGCGCGACCACGTGCTCGACAAGCCGAAGAAGGACGGCGAGGAGGACCCGTACGCCGAGGAGGACAAGCTGCTCAAGGAGTCGGAACAGCAGAAGGACGAGGACACCGGCGAGCAGGACATGCTCCCCTTCGAGGCCCTCGAGTCCGACGCCGTCTTCGACCGGGTCATGTACAACGGCGCCGAGTTCGGCATGCAGGCACACCCGGGGAGCGAGGAGGAGCAGGACTACCTCGGCATTCCCGGGCTGCTGGAACCCGACCAGGTGCAACTGCTGCTCCAGAAGCGGCAGGCGCGGCAGATCGCGCACAGCCGCAAGAAGCCGGACGCCGAGGCCGACCTGCTCGAAATGCCCGCCGAGCGGCGGCCGGTGGTCAGCCACAAGGAACTGATGGAGCTGCGGCGGCAGCTGAACAACCTGGTCGGTGCGTACGTCCACCAGAGCGGCAAGCCGCACGGTGTCATCCACACCGAACTGCGACGGGTCTGCGGCGGGCCGCCGAGCGCGGAGGCGACGGCGGGGCAGTTGCGGCAGCGGATCGCCAAGGTGCAGGAGTGGGCTACGCGGATGCGGTGACGCCGGCGCTGTGCCTGGCCGGGTTTCGCTGCTCGTAGTTCGGGTGCGGGTTGTCTGTGGTTGCTCGCGCAGTTCCTCGCGCCCCCTTCGGGGCGCTGTGCGCCCGTCGTATCGGGGCAAATCGGAGTACCCCATACCGGTCCCTGACCGGATTCTGGACGGAGGCTTCCGCTGAGCGGACCGGCTCGCTACTGTCCCGCTACGCACACGCCCCGTGGCAGCGCCGCCGCGGAGCGCAGCCGTGAAGCGACAGGGGCCCGGACCACCGGCCGGGCCGTCAGCCGATCGGCAGCCTCTGAAGCGCGTCGCTGACGGGACTCGGTGACGCATCCGCCGCGAGGGGGCTGTCGACCTCACCACTTAAGGAGTGGGCGTCGTGACCGCGGAGACCTCTCAGACGCTCGACCGGGGACTGCGCGTCCTCAAGCTGCTGGCCGACACGGACCACGGACTGACCGTCACAGAGCTGTCCACCAAGCTGGGCGTGAACAGGACCGTGGTGTACCGCCTGCTCGCCACGCTGGAGCAGCACGCGCTGGTACGCCGTGACCTGGGCGGCCGCGCCCGCGTCGGGCTGGGTGTGCTGGGACTCGGACGGCAGGTGCATCCGCTGGTACGGGAGGCCGCGCTGCCGGCGCTCAGGTCGCTGGCCGAGGACATCGGGGCGACGGCGCATCTGACGCTGGTGGACGGGGCGGAGGCGCTGGCCGTCGCCGTGGTCGAGCCGACCTGGACGGACTATCACGTGGCCTACCGGGCGGGCTTCCGCCACCCCCTGGACCGGGGCGCCGCCGGCAAGGCGATCCTGGCGGCCCGCCAACGCCCGGGCAGCGACCCCGGCTACACCCTCACCCAGGGCGAACTGGAGGCGGGCGCGTGCGGCGCCGCCGCCCCGCTGGTCGGCGTGACCGGAGTCGAGGGCAGCGTCGGCGTGGTGATGCTGGCGGACGCGGTCCCCGAACGGGTCGGCCCGAGGGTGGTGGACGCGGCCCGCGAGGTGGCGGAGGCGCTGCGCTGACGTCGGACGTGATCCGGCAGACGTGATCCGGACCGGGGACGGTTCGAACACTCCCGCGCGTTAGATTGACCTCGTGCTCTCTCGTCTCACACGCCTCCAGGCCCTCGCCGTCTGCGCACTGCCCGTCGTCGGTCTGATCGCCGCGGCCGGATTCGCGCCGTTGCCGTTCTCGGTGGCCCAGCCGGGGATGACGGCGAACGTGCTCGGTGAGGACCAGGACACGCCGGTGATCACCATCTCCGGTGCGCCGACCCGTGAGACCAGCGGGCAGCTGCGGATGACGACGATCGAGGCGACCAGCCCGGACACCCGCGTCTGGCTCGGCGATGTGATCGACGGCTGGTTGCGCACGGACAAGGCGGTCATGCCCCGCGACGCCGTCTACCCGAGCGGCGACACCGTCAAGGAGATCGAGCGGCACAACGAGGCCCAGATGCGCCAGTCCCAGGACGCGGCGACCGAGGCCGCGCTCACCTACCTCGGCCTCGACGACAAGGGCATCAAGGTCGACCTCGAACTCGCCGACGTCGGCGGCCCCAGCGCCGGGCTGCTCTTCTCCCTCGGCATCATCGACAAGCTCGAGGGCGACGGCAGCGGCGGCGACCTCACCGGCGGCCGCACCATCGCCGGCACCGGCACCATCGAGGCCGACGGCACGGTGGGCGCGGTCGGCGGCGTCGCCCTGAAGACCCAGGCCGCCCACCGCGACGGCGCGACCGTCTTCCTGGTCCCGAGCGCCGAGTGCGCCGACGCCAAGTCGGAATCCCCCAAGGGCCTGCGCCTGATCCCGGTCAAGACCCTGAAGGGCGCGGTCCAGTCCCTGATCTCCCTGGAGAAGGGAACGGGCTCGGTCCCCAGCTGCTAGCAACGGTCCACGGCTGCTGGCAACGGTCCACGGCTGCTGGCAACGGTCCCCGGCTGCCGGCCCCTCAAGGAGCCGTCCCCTATCCCTCCTTCACGAACCCCTCCCGCACCAGCCAGTCCAGCGCCACCTGGTGCGGATCCTCCCCCTCCACGTCCACCTTGGCGTTGAGGGTCTGGGCCACGGAGTTGTTGAGCCTCTTCGTGATCGGGTCGAGGATCCCCGTGATCGCCGGCCATTCCTTCAGGGTCTTGGTGTTGATCACGGGGGCGGCGTTGTAGTTGGGGAAGAACTTCCTGTCGTCCTCCATCACCACCAGGTTCATGGACTTGATGCGGCCGTCGGTGGTGAAGACCTCCCCGAAGGTGCAACCTCCCTTCGCCGTCTGGGTGTAGATGATCCCGGTGTCCATCTGGGTGATCCGGGACGGCGGGATGTTCATGCCGTACGCCCGCGCCATGCCCGGCAGCCCGTCCTCCCGGTTGGCGAACTCGCCCTCGACGCACAGCGTCACGGCCCCGGGATCGGACTTCGCCAGCTTGGCCACGTCCGAGAGGGTCCTGGTGCCGTACTTCTTGAAGTTGGCCTGGTTCATGGCCAGCGCGTAGGTGTTGTTCAGCGACGACGGCGCCAGCCAGGTCACGCCGTTCTTCAGGTCCGCGTCGCGTACCGCCTGCCACTGCTGCCGCGGGTCGGGGATGGGCTTGCTGTTGCCCATGTACGTGATCCAGGCCGTGCCCGTGTACTCGTACACGGCGTCCGCCTCGCCGCTCTTGACCGCCTCCCGCGACCCCACCGACCCCTGGATGCCGGTCCGGTCCAGGACGTTCGCGCCCGCCGCCTCGAAGGCGATCCCCATGATCGCGCCCAGGATCAGCTGCTCGGTGAACTCCTTCGACGTGACCGTCAGATCGGCGCCCTTCAGCGGCTCGCCCTGCCCGATCGACCCGGGCCGCACATCGTCGACCATCGGGGAGCCGCTGGTCAGCCCGCAGCCGGAGGCCAGCAGCAGCGCCGCGGTCAGGCACAGCAACCGCCTCATGTCCCCACCTCCAGCCCCCGCGGCCGCAGCAGCAGTTCGGCCAGCGAGGCCAGCCAGTCCACCAGGAGGGCGAGGGCGACCGTGAGGATGGATCCCAGGATCAGCACGGGCATCCGCTGACTGGTGATGCCGGTGGTGATCAGCGTCCCCAGGCCGCCGCCACCGCCGAACGTCGCCAGCGTCGCCGTACCGACGTTCAGCACCAGGGCCGTACGGACGCCCGCCAGGATCAGCGGGACCGCCAGCGGCAGCTCCACCCGGGTCAGGACGCCCGTCGGCGACATGCCGATACCCCGGGCGGCCTCCAGCAGCGCCGGGTCGTTCGCCCTGAGACCGGCGATGGTGTTCGACAGCACCGGCAGGATGGCGTAGATGATGATGCCGATCAGAGCCGACCTGCGGCCGATGCCCAGCCAGATCACCAGCAGCGCCAGCAGACCGATCGCGGGGGTCGCCTGGCCCATGTTGGCGAACGTCATCGCCACCGGGGTCACCTTCCGGAACGTCCTGCGGGTCAGCAGGATGCCCAGCGGGATCGCGATGATCAGCACGAAGAACGTGGAGATCGCGGTCAGCTGGACGTGCTGCCACAGCGCCTCGGACACCCGGCCGCCCGACAGCGCGTTCTCGGAGATCGCGTCCAGGTCGGCCTGCCGGAACCACAGCCAGGTCGCCAGCAGCACGGCCACCACGAAGGCCGGCAGGAAGGTCAGCTTCTGCCAGCGGACGCGGGGGCCCGTCCGGCTCGGCGGGGGAGGCGGCTCCTGGTCGCCGGGCACCTCGCCCTCGTCCCGGTAGACGTGCCCTCTGACGTCGTGCTCGCCCGGGGGTCGGTTCTGCTCCGAAGAGGTGGTCACGCCTTTGGCTCCCCTCCGTGCCCCTCCTGTTCCGCGTGCGTCTGAGCGGACCTGGTCTCCTCCAGGTCGTGCTGGTGCTCGATGGCTTCGAGCCGGTCGGCCTCCAGCAGCTCGTGCACCGAGTTCATCAGCGTCTCCATGTCGACGACGCCGGTGTACTCGCCGCGCCGCCCGGTCACCGCCACCCGCCCGGTGTTGTCCGTGAGGACGGCCTCCAGCGCGTCGCGCAGGGTGGCGTCCCGGGTCACCGTGTCGTGGACCAGGGTCCCGGCCCGCGCCAGCGAGCCCTTGGCCCGCATCAGGTCGCCCCGCCTGAGCCACTTGTACGGGCGGCCCCGCTTGTCCAGCAGCAGGATCTCGTTCGTACCGCTGGAGCGGAGCCGGTTGAAGATGGACTGCAGGGGGTCGTCCACGGTCACCGTCGGATAGTCGGTGATCTCCACATCCCGTACGCGGGTGAGGTTCAGCCGCTTCAGCGCCGCCCCGGCGCCCACGAACCCGGACACGAAGTCGTCCGCCGGGTTGGTGAGGATCGCCTCCGGCGTGTCGAACTGCGCGATGTGCGAACGCTCACGCAGTACGGCGATCCGATCACCCAGCTTGATCGCTTCGTCGAAGTCGTGCGTGACGAACACGATCGTCTTGTGCAGCTCGTGCTGGAGCCGGATCAGCTCGTCCTGGAGGTGGTCCCGGGTGATCGGGTCCACCGCGCCGAACGGCTCGTCCATCAGCAGCACCGGCGGATCGGCGGCCAGCGCCCGCGCCACGCCCACCCGCTGCTGCTGCCCGCCGGACAGCTGGCGCGGATAGCGGCCGTGGAACTCGCCCGGATCGAGCCCGACGAGATCGAGCATCTCCTCGACCCGGTCACGGATGCGCGACTTCGACCAACCGATCATCTTCGGTACGAGCGCGATGTTCTGGGCGACCGTCATGTGGGGGAACAGGCCGGACGCCTGGATCGCGTAGCCGACCTTGCGGCGCAGCTTGACCGGATCGATATGGGTCACGTCGGCACCGTCGATCCGGATGCGGCCACCGGTCGGCTCGATCAACCTGTTGATCATCTTGAGGGTCGTCGACTTGCCGCACCCGGACGGCCCGACGAAGATCACCGTCTCGCCCGCCTTGATCTCCATCGTGACGCCGTCGACGGCGGGCTGCGGATTGCCCGGATACCGCTTGCTGAGGTTCTCCAGCTCGATGCTCGCGCCATGGGACTCGGCGCCGTGCGACTCAGACACGGATCCCCCTAGAAATGGTCAGCCGCCCGATCAGCACATACGCGGCGTCGAACAGCAGGGCCAGGATGATGATCCCGAGCGTGCCCGCGAGCACCTGGTTCAGCGCGTTCGCGCTGCCCAGCGAAGCGATACCGCGGAAGATCAGGTTGCCGAGGCCGGGCCCGGAGGCGTACGCGGCGATGGCCGCGATGCCCATCAGCATCTGTGTCGAGACCCGGATGCCGGTCAGGATCGGCGGCCAGGCGAGCGGCAACTCGACCCGCACCAGCCGCTTCATCCGGGACATCCCGATGCCCGTGGCCGCGTCCACCAGCGTCGGGTCGACGCCCCGCAGCCCCACGATCGAGTTACGAACGATCGGCAGAAGTCCGTACAGCGTCAAAGTGATCACGGTCGGCGCCACACCGAGCCCCACGATCGGAATCAGCAGACCGATCATGGCCAGCGACGGAATGGTCAGGATGGTGGAGGTGGCGAGGGTCGCGAGGTTCCCGGCCCACTCGGAGCGGTAGGTGGCCACGCCGATCAGCACACCGAGCAGGGTCGCCACGACCATGCACTGGAAGACGGCGCTGGCGTGCTGGTAGGCGTCGGTGAACAGCTGCTGGTGGCGGTTGCCGAGGTACTCCCAGAAGTTCACACGCCATCACCCCACAGCCTCGGTCACTCCCGTCACTCCCGTCCGTCGCCTTCCCATTGATCGCTCGCTCACTCCTGAAGTGCCGCCTGCTCCACCAGCGGGATGATCCGCAGCGGAACGGGGTTCTCCATCACGATCGCCGTGGCAGCCCGCACGATGCCATCAAAACCGACGACCCGGTCGATCACACGCTGAAGATCGGCGTTCGAGCGAGCCACCAGCCGGCACAGCATGTCCCCGCTGCCGGTCGTGGTGTGCAGCTCCAGCACTTCCGGCACGGTCGCCAAGTGGGCCCGGACGTCGGGCCCTTGCCCCTGCCTGATCTGCAGCGTCGCGAAGGCGGTGACCGGATAGCCGAGGGCCGCCGGGTCGACCTGCGGGCCGAACCCACGGATGACTCCGTTCGACTGAAGCCGGTCCAGCCGGGCCTGCACGGTGCCCCGCGCGACCCCGAGCCGACGGGACATCTCCAGCACGCCGATACGCGGCTCCCGCGCGAGCAGCACGATGATCCGCCCGTCCAGTTGATCGATCGCCACACCAACCTCCGTGATGGTCATCCTGTACAGAGAGCCCGCCGTTAGGGCCGTACGGCTGAGCAGATTGCCCAGTGGAAACGCAAACTATTGCGCACCTTGCGTCACCGGGGAGACGCTGCCGCTATGACGCAGACCACACACCACACCCCCGACACCGCACGGCAGGCCGACCCCTTCCCGGTCAAGGGAATGGACGCGGTCGTGTTCGCCGTGGGCAACGCCAAGCAGGCCGCGCACTACTACTCCACCGCCTTCGGCATGCGGCTGGTCGCCTACTCCGGACCGGAGCACGGCAGCCGCGAGACCGCGAGCTACGTGCTGGAGAACGGCTCCGCCCGGTTCGTGTTCACCTCGGTGATCAAGCCCGCCACCACCTGGGGCCACTTCCTGGCCGAGCACGTGGCCGCGCACGGCGACGGCGTCATCGACCTCGCCATCGAGGTCCCGGACGCGCGCGCCGCGTACTCCTACGCGATCGAGCACGGCGCCCGCTCGGTGGCCGAGCCGTACGAGCTGAAGGACGAGCACGGCACGGTCGTCCTCGCCGCCATCGCCACCTACGGCGAGACCCGGCACACCCTGGTCGACCGGTCCGGCTACGACGGCCCCTACCTGCCCGGCTTCGTCGCCGCCGACCCGATGGTCCAGCCGCCCGCCCACCGCACGTTCCAGGCGATCGACCACTGCGTCGGCAACGTCGAACTCGGCCGGATGAACGAGTGGGTCGGCTTCTACAACAAGGTCATGGGCTTCACGAACATGAAGGAGTTCGTGGGCGACGACATCGCGACCGAGTACAGCGCGCTGATGTCCAAGGTGGTCGCCGACGGCACGCTCAAGGTCAAGTTCCCGATCAACGAGCCCGCCATCGCCAAGAAGAAGTCCCAGATCGACGAGTACCTGGAGTTCTACGGCGGCGCGGGCGTGCAGCACATCGCGCTCAACACGGGCGACATCGTCCAGACGGTCCGTACGATGCGCGCGGCCGGCGTGGCGTTCCTGGACACGCCCGACTCGTACTACGACACCCTGGGGGAGTGGGTCGGCGAGACCCGCGTGCCCCTGGACACCCTGCGCGAGCTGAAGATCCTCGCCGACCGCGACGAGGACGGCTATCTGCTGCAGATCTTCACCAAGCCGGTCCAGGACCGCCCGACCGTCTTCTTCGAGATCATCGAACGGCACGGCTCGATGGGCTTCGGCAAGGGCAACTTCAAGGCCCTGTTCGAGGCGATCGAACGGGAGCAGGCCAAGCGCGGCAACCTCTGACCGACGGCTCAGCGAGTCGCCGGAACCTCCACCTCCGGCGGCTCGCCCAGCTCCTGAAGCACCTCCCGCGCCATCGGCGCCCACAGCGGCGAGAAGTACGGATTGATCCGCAGCGCCTCCTCCAGATGCCGCCGCGCGGGCCCGTCGAGCCCCAGGGCGCGCTCGATCATCCCCCGGTGGTAGGCGTACAGCGCGCTGCGTACGCCGCCCCCGTGCTCCTTGTCGGTGGCCCGCTCCGCGTACTCCAGCGCCTCCTCGTGCTCACCCGCCTGGTGCAGCGCCCACCCCAGCGCGTCGGCCACCGCGATCCCGGGCTGGTCGCGCCACTCGGCGCGCAGCAGCCGCACGGCGTCCCCGGGATCGCCGTGGTCCGCCTCGAAGCGGCCCAGCACCAGCTCCTCGTCCACCCCGCCGGCGGCGGCGCTGCTGACCTGCGCGTGCAGCAGGTCGTACTGCACGCCGGCCGCCTGGTCCATCCCCAGCGACTCGTACAACTCGCCCAGCTCCAGCGCGTAAGTCGGCGACGGCTGCTTGGCGAGGGCCGCCCGGTACGCGCTCAGCGCCTCCGTCGTCCGCCCCAGCGCCGCCAGCGCGCGCCCCTGCCCGGCCTGCGCGGCCCGCAGGTCGGGGTCGAGGCGCATCGCCGCCTGGAAGTGCCGCAGGGCGATCTCCCGGTCCCCGCGTTCCCAGGCGAGCTGACCGGCCCGCTCCAGCCAGGCCGCCCGCTCGGCCGGCGTCTCGGCCTTCGCCGCCGCGTCGGCGAGGGTGGCCGCCGCGTCCTCACGCCAGCCCCGGTCCCAGTACACGGCGGCCGACCGGGCCATCACCGCCGTACCGGAGTGCAGTCCCTGCAACCGCTCCAGGGTGCTGCGGGCGGCCTTGTAGTCGCCGAGGCCCGTGTACGCCTCGATCAGCAGCGAGTGCGTCGTCCAACGCCTGCGGTCCACCTTCAGCGCGGCCTCGCCCCAGGTCCGCGCCGCCCGGAAGTCCCGGCGCGCGTTGGCCAGCGCCGCCATGCCCTCCAGCGCGGCGGCGTTGCCGCGCGGCCGCACCTTCAGCGACGTCCGCAGCGCCCGCTCGGCGGTCGGGTAGTGGGCGGCGTCGGCGGTCCGCCGCCCCTGCTCGACGTACGCCGCACCCAGCACCGCCCACGACCGGGCGTCCTTGGGATGCGTCCGCAGGTGAGCCCTGCGCTCGCCGATCAGCACCGCCAGATCGGGCAGCGCGGCCGGCACCCCGGCGGTGACGGCGGTCATCGCCTGCTGCGCGGGGCCGGGCCGGGGCGGCGGATCCTGCCGGGGCTGCGGGCGCTGCGGCCACAGCAGCCAGGCGACGACGAGGGCACCCACGAGCAGGCCGAGCAACACGCCCGTGACCAGCCGGGCACGCCGCCGCCGAAAACGCCTGCCCACGCCCCGCGAGTCGCTCGCCCCGGTCTCCGTGCCGGTCCCGACGGCGGTCTTCACACCGGTCTCCATGGCGCACACTGTGCGTCAGTACGACGACCTCGTCCCGGCAGGCGAAGGGTGCCGCAGGCGGGGTTCACACCGATGGCCCCGGGTGACAGTCTGTGATCATGAGCCGTATCCAAGCCCCTCCCGACGAAGCGCAGGGCAACCTCACGGACCGGCTGCTGGCGGGCCTGCCGGCCGAGGCCGTCCTCACCGACCCCGACATCACCGCCTCCTACGCCAACGACATGGCGAGCTTCTGCCCGGCCGGCACCCCGGCCGTGGTCGTGCTGCCGCGCACCGTCGAACAGGTCCAGCACGTCATGCGCACCGCCACCGAGCTGCGCGTCCCGGTGGTCCCGCAGGGCGCCCGCACCGGCCTGTCGGGCGGCGCCAACGCCACCGACGGCTGCATCGTGCTGTCGCTGACGAAGATGGACCGGATCCTGGAGATCAGCCCCGTCGACCGGATCGCCGTCGTCGAACCCGGCGTCGTCAACGCCGCCCTCTCCCGCGCCGTCGGCGAACACGGCCTCTATTACCCGCCGGACCCCTCCAGTTGGGAGATGTGCACGATCGGCGGCAACATCGGCACCGCGTCCGGCGGCCTGTGCTGCGTGAAGTACGGGGTGACGGCCGAGTACGTCCTCGGCCTCGACGTCGTCCTCGCCGACGGCCGCCTGATGTCCACAGGCCGGCGCACCGCCAAGGGCGTCGCCGGGTACGACCTCACCCGCCTGTTCGTCGGCTCCGAGGGCTCCCTCGGTGTCGTCGTACGGGCCGTCCTGGGCCTGAGGCCCAAGCCGCCGCAGCAGCTGGTGCTGGCCGCCGAGTTCGCCTCCGCGGCCGCCGCCTGCGACGCCGTGTGCCGGATCATGGCGGGCGGGCACGTGCCCTCCCTCCTCGAACTGATGGACCGTACGACGGTCAAGGCGGTCAACGACCTGGCCCACATGGGGCTGCCGGAGACCACCGAGGCCCTGCTGCTCGCCGCCTTCGACACCCCCGACCCGGCCGCCGACCTCGCCGCCGTCGGCGCGCTGTGCGAGGCCGCCGGCGCCACCCAGGTCGTCCCCGCCGACGACGCGGCCGAGTCCGAACTGCTGCTCCAGGCGCGGCGGCTGTCGCTCACCGCGCTGGAGGCGGTCCGGGGCACCACGATGATCGACGACGTGTGCGTGCCCCGCTCCCGGCTCGGCGACCTGGTCGAGGGCGTCGAGCGCATCGCCGAGAAGTACCGGCTCACCATCGGGGTCGTCGCCCACGCGGGCGACGGCAACACCCACCCGACCGTGTGCTTCGACGCCCAGGACCCCGACGAGTGCGCACGCGCCCGTGAGTCCTTCGACGAGATCATGGCCCTCGGCCTGGAGCTCGGCGGCACGATCACCGGCGAACACGGGGTGGGCGTACTGAAGAAGGAGTGGCTGGCGCGCGAGATCGGGCCCGTCGGGGTGGAGATGCAGCGGGCGATCAAGCAGGTGTTCGACCCGCTGGGGATCCTCAATCCCGGCAAGCTGTTCTGAGGCCCCGCCGAGTCCACCGGCTTCACCCGCTTCACCGGCTTCACTGGGCGAGCAGCGATGCCAGACCGTCGTCGATGCCGAGCTGCTCGCCCTCACTCCCCGGAGGCACCACCCGCAACGTGCGCTCCAGCCAGGCCGACACCTGCGCCGTCGGCGCCTCCAGCAGGGCGTCTCCGTCGGGTGAACTCAGCGCCATCAGAACGACGCCGCGGCCGTTCACCTTCGACGGCCACACCCGCACGTCCCCGTGCCCGCACGGCCGGAACACCCCCTCGATCAGCAGCTCCCGGGCGAACGTCCAGTTGACGGGATGCTCGGAGTCGATGTGGAAGCTGATCCGGACGGCGTACGGATCGTCGGTGCGGTAGCCCAGCCGGGCGGGAACCGGGATGCCCCGCTCCGGCGACAGGATGAGTCTCAGCTCCAGCTCGCGCTCCACCACGGTGTACATGTCCTTGGTCTCCCTCCGGTAGAAGGGCCCAGGGGCGGGCCCGTACGGGGGAAGAGCGGGGGAGGCCGGGAGCATTACGCGGGTTTCCGGAAGTTCTTTCGCGGACCTAGCACATCCGTGCTCGAAAGGGGTGGGTCCAGCGGGACGGGCGGTGGGGGTTGCGCCGGTCTGATAGATGTGGAGGCCCCCATAACACCCTCGAGCAGATACGGGACGACGGACATGAGCGCCCCAACCCCGGCACCCGGCGACGACAGGCCCCGCGAGGGCTACTACCCGGACCCCTCCATTCCTGGATATGTCCGGTACTGGAACGGAGCCGCCTGGGTGCCGGGCACCAGCCGCCCGGCACCGGCCGACGGCGAACCGCTCGCCCCGCCGCCCGGTGTACGCTCCGCGCAGCCCGCCGTCGAGGAGACCGGGCCGCACTTCTTCGACGAGGACCCCGAGCCCGTACCGCAGGACCCCAAGGACGCCCAGCACGGCAGCCGCCCCGAGCCCGCCTCCGCCTGGGGCGCCGACCGCTCCCGGCAGTCCGGCTTCGGCGGCGACCAGGACCGCCGCGTCTCCTGGCCCGCGGCCCCCGGCGCCGACCCGCGCGTCCCCGCCGACCCGCCCGCACAGCCCGACGGCGACGCCGCCCGCACGGACGGTACGGCGTCGATCCCGCCCGCCGAGTCCGAGGCGGCGGCCTCCGGCAACACGTTCGTGTTCCGCCGCCCGACCGCCAAGTCCCAGGGCGCGGGCGCCGGTACGGGCGGTCCCGACGAGGCCGCCGAGGATCCGGGCACGATGACGTTCCGCGCGGTCGGCCCGCGCCGGGGCCAGCAGGAGGGGACGCCGGGTCCGGCGGCCGCGCCTCAAGCGGGCGGCTCGGCGGCGTCCAACCCCGCCGCGTCCGCCGGCCAGGGCACCCCCGGCTGGTCGACCCCGGCGCCGAGCACGCCCGCCCAGACGCCCGCCGGCACCTCCGGCAGCCCCGGCTTCGGCGCCGGAAAGGCGGCCGCCGCACGCGCCGCCGCCCAGTCCGCCCCGGCCGCGGCGCCCACCCCGCAGTCCGCCGGCGTCCCCCACCAGGCCCAGGCCCAGGCCCCGGCCCCGACCCCCGCCGCCCCCGTCACCTCGGGCTCGGGCGGCGGCCAGTCCTCCTGGGCGCAGCAGGTCCACCGCCTCGCCGGGACCTCCACCCCCACCCCCGACGAGCAGCCCGTCGCCCCCTGGAAGCCGCCGGTCGAGGACCCCTTCCAGGCGGCGGCGAGGCGGCAGGCCGCGGCCCGTCCGGCCGGCCTCGGCAAGCGGCTGGCGGCCCGGCTGATCGACACCCTGGTCATCGCGGGCGTCACCGCGGTCGCCGCCGTACCGCTCGGCGCCCAGGCCCTCGATCACATCCAGGGGAAGATCGACGAGGCCAAGTTGTCGGGCCAGACGGTCACGGTCTGGCTGCTGGACGGCACGACGTCGACGTACCTGGCCGCCGTCGTCGCCGTGCTGCTCCTCGTCGGTGTGGTGTACGAGGCGCTGCCCACCGCCAAGTGGGGCCGCACGCTGGGCAAGAAGCTGCTCGGTCTCGAGGTGCGGGACATCGAGGGCCATGAGCCCCCGTCCTTCGGTGCGGCCCTGCGGCGCTGGCTCGTCTACAGCGTCCCCGGCCTGCTCTGCTTCGGCCTCATCGGCGTCCTGTGGTGCGTGTTCGACAAGCCGTGGCGGCAGTGCTGGCACGACAAGGCCGCGCACACGTTCGTGGCGGGCTGAACGGCGGCGTCGTAGCGTACTCCGGACGGCCGCTCGCCGGATGCGGACCCGTGGGGTTCGCGGTCGACTCGGGCCATGAGCACCGAACCGCCCCCCGGTTCCGGCGGGCAGCCGCCGGAGGACGATCCGTTCAAGAAGCAGCCCCCGCCCGGCGAGGGGGCCGGCTCGCCGTACGACAGGCCCTCCGGGGGCGGTGAGCAACCCCCGCCGTACGGCGGCGGCCAGCCCCCGCCCCCCGGCGGCCCGTACGGCGGTGGTCCGTACGACGGTGGCGAGTACCCCGCCGACCCGCTCGCCGGTATGCCCCCGCTCGCCGACAGCGGCATGCGCACGCTGGCCCGGCTCATCGACATGGTGCTGGTCGGCGTCGTCGTCTGGCTGATCACCTGGGGCTTCGACGTGGACGAGTACCAGGTGAACGCCGAGCGGGTCGACGTCGGCAACCGCGTGACGCAGTCCGTCATCGCGGCCGTGCTCTACATGGCGTACGACACGATCATGATCGCCAGGTGGGGGCAGACCCTCGGCAAGAAATGGCTGAACATGCGCGTGGCACATCTGGACGACGGAGCCACGCCTTCCGCGCAGACCTCACTGATCCGCGCGGCGGTGCTGTGGATTCCGTTCGCGTTCTGCTGCGCCTGCATCTGGACGGCGATCTGCGGCGGCTGGAGCTTCTTCGACAAGCCCTACAAGCAGGGGCTGCACGACAAGGCGGCCAAGACGGTGGTGGTCAGCACCGGTTGACGCACCGGTTGACGCCGGTCAGCAGCACGGCGGGCCCGTCACGCGAGTGGCGGGCCCGCCGTGGTGTGCGCTGCTTTCGAGTGTTCAGAGACGTTCAGGAAGCCGTCGATTCCCGTACGGGCTCACGGGCCGCCGTCGCCGGCTGCGGCGGCGCCATGTCGGTGGCGGGCCGGCGCACCGGGGCCGGGGTCCGCTTCGGCATGGGCACCGTCATGGCGACCAGCAGCCCGAGCAACAGCGCCGCGACGGCGATGACCGCGATCCCCGCACCCGAACTCGTCTGTGACAGCAGCAGCATGGCGAGCGTGGAGAAGATCACGGTGCACGAACCGTAGGCGAGCTGGGCGGCAGTCGGACGAGGCATGGCAATCGTGTCCTCGAAGAATGGGGGTGGACTCCCCCCGGTGCCTCTCGCGGTGGGGGAGGGTGCGGACAGAATCTATTCGCGTGCATGCCCGAGTGGAACGAACCGTAAGCGTGACCTGACCAACAGTGCCGGTGCACAGGGGGCGCACCGAGTCATGTCGGCCACTCGATCGACGGTCCCGCGCGCCCGCTGAACGCACCTGACCTGTTCGGTAAGCGAAACGTCATCTCCGCATAGTGCAGTTGTTCTGTTCAAGTCAAGGTCTGTCTTTTCTCGGCAACCTCTAGTCAAATGTCGGCACTTGACTAACACGCGTTGATCACGCGTGCGCGGACCCAGCACGTCCCTTACCCCCCATCCGCGCACGCGCACGCGGGGGAGGACCTCAAGTGACCAGTAGACCCTGGACGTTCAGAGCGGCGGCCACCGCAGTCGCGCTCGCCGCGGCCACCGCCACGCTCTCCGGCCTGACCGTGGCCCAGGCCGACGCGGGCGGTACGCCGGCCAAGGCACCCGCCGTCGACCGGCAGGACCCGGCGGCTCCGGAGAACCACGAGGGGCACGCGCACAACCTCGACGGACCGCTCAGCAAGACCGTCGCGGCCCAGCGCGAAGAGGCCCTGAAGCAGGTCATATCCGGCGAGGCCGAGGTCGAGGAGCGCGAGGGCTCCAAGGTCGTCGAGCTCGAGAGCCGCAAGGGCCGCAGCAAGTACGTCGAACTCGGCCGGGAGAAGACGGACAAGATCTTCACCGTCCTGGTCGAGTTCGGCGACCAGGTCGACAGCCGCTACGGCGGCACCCCCGGCCCGCTGCACAACCAGATCGCCCAGCCGGACCGCGAGAAGGACAACAGCACGGCCTGGCAGGCGGACTACAACCGCGAGCACTTCCAGGACCTCTACTTCGGCGACGGCACCGCCTCGATGAAGACCTACTACGAGAAGCAGTCCTCGGGCCGCTACTCCATCGAGGGCGAGGTCACCGACTGGGTCAAGGTCCCCTACAACGAGGCCCGTTACGGCTCCAACAAGTGCCAGCCCGACAACTGCGCCTGGTACGCGGTGCAGGACGGCGTCAACGCGTGGGTCGACCAGCAGAAGGCGGCCGGCAAGTCCGACGCGGAGATCAAGGCCAAGCTGGCCGAGTACGACCAGTGGGACCGCTACGACTTCGACGGCGACGGCGACTTCAACGAGCGCGACGGCTACATCGACCACTTCCAGATCGTGCACGCCGGTGAGGACGAGTCCGCGGGCGGCGGCGCGCAGGGCGAGGACGCGATCTGGGCGCACCGCTGGTACGCGTTCGGCACCGACGCCGGTGCCACCGGCCCCGAGGGCAACAAGCTCGGCGGCACGCAGATCGGCGGCTCCGGTGTCTGGGTCGGCGACTACACCATCCAGCCGGAGAACGGCGGACTCGGTGTCTTCGCCCACGAGTACGGTCACGACCTCGGTCTGCCGGACCACTACGACACCAACGGCGGCGAGAACTCCACCGGCTTCTGGACGCTGATGTCCTCCGGTTCCTGGCTCGGCACCGGCCGCGACGAGATCGGCGACCTGCCCGGCGACATGACCGCCTGGGACAAGCTCCAGCTGGGCTGGCTGAACTACGACACGGCGAAGGCCGCGACGACCTCCCTGCACAAGCTGGGTGTGGCCGAGTACAACACCAAGAACGCTCAGGCGCTGGTGGTGGAACTGCCGAAGAAGCCCGTCACCACCGAGATCGTCCCGCCTGCGCAGGGCTCGACGCAGTGGTGGAGCGGTAGCGGCGACGACCTGAGGAACACGCTCACTCGTTCCGTCGACCTCACCGGCAAGTCCGCCGCCACGCTCGGCCTGGACGGTTGGTGGGACATCGAGAACGGCTACGACTACCTCTACACCGAGGTGTCCGCCGACGGCGGCGCCAACTGGACTGCCCTGGACGGCGGTTACGACGGCACGGCCATCCCGCGTGACGGCGGCGGCAAGCCCGCGCTGACCGGCACCGTGGACGCGTACAAGAAGCTGACCTTCCCGCTCGACGCCTACGCGGGCAAGAAGATCGACCTGCGCTTCCGCTACGCCACCGACAGCGGCGTGGCGAAGAAGGGCTTCGCCGCCGACCGGATCACGGTCACCGCGGACGGTGCGCCGGTCGTCTCCGACGACGCGGAGAGCGCCGACGAGGCCTGGAACGCGTCCGGCTTCTCGCGCGTCGGCGCCTCGTTCACCAAGGACTACGCGCAGTACTACATCGCCGAGAACCGGCAGTACGTGTCGTACGACAGGACTCTCAAGGTCGGCCCGTACAACTTCGGTTTCTCCACGACCCGGCCGGACTGGGTGGAGCACTACCCGTACCAGAACGGTCTGCTGATCTGGAAGTGGGACACCTCTCAGGCGGACAACAACACTGGCGACCACCCCGGCGTCGGTCTGATCCTCCCGGTCGACGCCCATCCGACCCCGTTGAAGTGGTCCGACGGCACGCTGATGCGCAACCGGATCCAGTCCTACGACTCCACGTTCAGCTCCTACCGGACGGACGGGATCACCCTGCACAACGCGGGTGTCGCGACGGTGATCAAGTCGCAGCCGGGCAACCGGATCTTCAACGACCGCAAGTACACGTACTACGACGAGACCACCCCGGCGGCCGGCGTCAGGATCACTGACACCAACACCAAGATCGCGATAGTGAAGGAGCCGCGGGACGGCTCGACGATCACGGTGAAGGTCTCGGCCGCGTCGAAGTAGTCGAAGTAAGGGAAAACAGCGAACCGCATCGGCCGCACCCCTCCGACGGGGTGCGGCCGATCATGTTCGTTCACCCCCTCTTCTTCCGCGCGTCGATCGGGTCGCCTGTTCATTGACACCGGCGGCGAGATCGAGATCGGCGCAGCGGCCCCGAGGTGGCTCGACGGGCTCGGGCGGGTTCGGTCCCCCGGGCGCATGGAGCGGCATTTCCGCAGGTCAGAACCGTTTGATCGGAGACCCTCTGGCGGGGCACCGCCGATCCGTGTTTAGGTGCGTCCTGTGGTTCGCTTATTGACACCGACGCAAACGGGGATGTGACCGCATGGCCGCAGGAGGTTTCTGCAAGCTGCCGAACGGCACGGTGGTGGTGGCACTGAATCTGCCCAGCCCCGCCGCCGACGGACCGGGCAGCGTCCGGGTGCTCGTCCATGCCCAGAACCGGGCGCGCGCCCTGACCAGGCTGCGCAACCTGGGGCTGCGGGCGGTCTACCTGCGGGGCAACGCCGCCCCGCCGACCCCGGACGAGATCACCGCGGTCCTGCACCATCCGGACGGCCTGATATGGCGCACGGCCCCCGACGCGGCGGTGGTCGGCGGCCCGGAACTCGTCCAGGAGCTGTGGCACCCGATCCGCGCCCTGCTGCGCCGCCCGGCCGCCCGGATGTGAGCCCGGGTCCGCCCACAGGTGCCCGCGGGGCGGTCTCAGACGACGGGCTTCCCGGACAGCTCCACGCCCGCCTCCCGCAGCTCCTCCAGCGCCCGCTCGGTGGTCTCCTCGGCGACGCCGGCCGTGAGGTCCAGCAGGACGTGGGTGCGGAAGCCCGCGCGGACCGCGTCCAGGGCGGTCGCCCGTACGCAGTGGTCGGTCGCGATGCCCACCACGTCCACCTCGTCGATCTGCCGCTCCCGCAGCCAGTCGGCCAGCGGGACCCCGTTCTCGTCGACCCCTTCGAAGCCGCTGTACGCCGCCGAGTAGGCGCCCTTGTCGAAGACCGCGTCGATGGAGCCGGAGGCGACGGCCGGGGCGAAGTTCGGGTGGAAGCCGACGCCCTCCGTGCCGGCGACGCAGTGCGCGGGCCAGGAGTGCACGAAGTCGGGGTTGTCCGCGAAGTGGCCCCCGGGCGCGATGTGGTGGTCCCGGGTCGCCACCACGTGGCGGTATCCGGCGGGGGCCTGCCCGATCAGCTCGGTGATCGCGGCGGCCACATCGGCACCGCCGGCCACCGGGAGGCTGCCCCCCTCGCAGAAATCGTTCTGCACGTCTACGACGATCAAGGCGCGGCGCATGGTGGGTGTCCTTCGGCTATGGGTTCTCGGGGTCGGTCGGGGAGGAACTTCCGAGCCTAGAGACTTCGGGGGCCCAAGGGGAGGGGGCACCGCGGGGCGCACGACGAGCGCCCCCACGGCTCGCGTCAGCCGACCGTGCCCCCGGTGGCGTACTCCGTCGGCAGGACGGGTTCCCCGCGGGAGAGCTGTGTGGCGGACAGCGGCAGGTTGGCGAGGGCTGCGATGTGCCGTTCGCGGGGGGCGTCGAGCGGCTCACGGGCGACCACCTCGCCGCCCTTGACCAGCTCGACCAGCAGCTGCCGGTCGACCAGCCCGTCCGGGACGGGCCCGGTGCCGACCACCTCGGCCTCGGCGACGCCCTGCTCGTCCAGCCGGCGCGCGGCCCACTTGCGGCCGCCGATGGAGAGCTTGCCGCCGGAGGACTTCTTCGCCACCGGCACCAGCGGTGCCTTCGGGTCGGCGGACTCGGCGCGGGCGACCAGCTTGTAGACCATGGAGCAGGTGGGGTGCCCGGAGCCGGTGACCAGCTGGGTGCCGACGCCGTACGCGTCCACGGGCGCCGCCGCCAGCGAGGCGATGGCGTACTCGTCGAGGTCCGAGGTCACGATGATCCTCGTGTTCGTCGCCCCCAGCTCGTCCAGCTGCTGCCGCACCCGGTGCGCGACCAGCAGCAGGTCCCCGGAGTCGATCCGCACGGCCCCCAGCTCGGGACCGGCGACCTCCACCGCCGTACGGACGGCCTCGGCGACGTCGTACGTGTCCACCAGCAGGGTCGTGCCCCGGCCCATGGTGTTGACCTGGGCCTGGAAGGCGTCGCGCTCGCGGTCGTGGAGCAGGGTGAAGGCGTGGGCGGAGGTGCCCACCGTCGGGATCCCGTAGCGGAAACCGGCGGCCAGGTCGGAGGTGGAGGCGAAGCCGCCGACGTACGCGGCGCGGGCGGCGGCGACCGCGGCGAGTTCGTGGGTGCGGCGGGCGCCCATCTCGATCAGCGGGCGGTCCCCGGCGGCCGAGGACATGCGGGAGGCGGCCGCGGCGATCGCGGAGTCGTGGTTGAGGATGGACAGGATCACGGTCTCCAGCAGCACGCACTCGGCGAAGCTGCCCTCGACCCGCATGATCGGCGAGCCCGGGAAGTACACCTCGCCCTCGGGGTAGCCCCAGATGTCGCCGGAGAAGCGGTATCCGGCGAGCCAGTCGAGGGTCTCCTCGCCGACGATCCCCCGCTCGCGCAGGAAGCGCAGGACGCCCGCGTCGAAGCGGAAGTTCTCGACGGCGTCCAGGACCCGGCCGGTCCCGGCCACCACGCCGTACCGTCGCCCGTCCGGCAGCCGCCGGGTGAAGACCTCGAAGACACTGCGCCGCTCGGCGGTGCCGGCCTTCAGGGCGGCCTGGAGCATCGTCAGCTCGTACTGGTCCGTGAAGAGGGCGGTCGAGGGGACGTCCACCGGCAGCCCAAGGTCCGCTGTGCTCACCAAAGCTCTCCTCGCCATACGTCGCCGGGTACCCCTGCCCGGCCGGGGGTCCGGGGGTTGTCCCCCGGGAGGTGCGGCATGGCAACCGATGCTACACCCCATTTCGTCAGTGTGACGATTTGTGGGCCGCATGGCAGCATGGGGGTTGTGACGTCAGCCGCTCCCATCGAGATCGAACGCACCGAGTCGGCGGAGGAGGTCTCGGCCGTACCGGAGCCGGACGTCCCCTGGGTCACGATCGTCCACAACGATCCGGTCAACCTGATGAGCTATGTGACCTACGTCTTCCAGTCGTACTTCGGCTACTCCAAGGACAAGGCCACCAAGCTCATGCTCGACGTCCACCACAAGGGCCGGGCGGTCGTCTCCAGCGGGAGCCGCGAGGAGATGGAACGCGACGTGCAGGCCATGCACGGCTACGGTCTGTGGGCCACCCTCCAGCAGGACCGGAAGTAGCGAATCGCCTTGCCAGGAACCTTCGAACCGCTCCCCGGCGGCGGCGCGGCCGTCGCCCTCGACGACGTCGAGATCTCCATCATCCGGTCGCTGGCCGTCCAGCTCCTGGAACTCATCGGCCCCGGCCCCGGCGAGGAGGCCCCCGCCGACCCGCTCGCCGAGCTCTTCGCGGAGGGCCCCAGTGAACCGCCCTCCGACCCGGTGCTGCGGCGCCTGTTCCCGGACGCCTACAGCGACCCCGAGGAGCCGGTGGAGGACGACGAGCAGCGGGCGCACTCCGCCGAGTTCCGCCGCTACACCGAGAACGACCTGCGGGCCGGCAAGCGGGAGAACGCCCTCGCGGTGATCCGCTCGCTGGACGAGCTGGCCGCCGCCGGGGACGGCGGGGCGGTGCTGAAGCTCACGCCGGAGCAGTCCCAGCAGTGGCTCGGCGCCCTCAACGATCTGCGCCTGGCGATCGGCTCCCGGCTGGAGATCGTCGACGAGGACGACACCGACCTGCTCTACCGGCTGCCGGACGAGGACCCGCGCAAGCCGATGGTGATGGCGTACCTCTGGCTGGGCGGGCTCCAGGAGACGTTGATCTCCACCCTTATGCCCTGATCGTGGAGATTCTGTGTTCGCTCAGCGGACACTCAAATCCGGATAACGATCATGTCACCGATGCGGCCAGTTATGGGCTCTTGGGTGACCGTTTGTCCACTTCTCCCTGTGCCGTGCGTCACATGACGTACAGGTGATCAGTGTTGCCACCGTGATAAATCTTCACGATCGCCCGGCGAACACCACCCTTATGTCGCGCCGGGTGCGCCACCGAGCCGGCGACCGTCGGCCAGGCACGAGGGGCCTTGGGAGGGCCGCTCAGCTCCATCAATCCGGGGGGATCGAAACCCGATCCGAGGCCGAGGAAAGGCCCGGATCGGCATGGAGAAAGGCGCACTACACATGGCCTCTGAGAAGGTCACCGACGCTCCTGAAGAGGGGTACGAGCGCGGGCTCGGCAGCCGTCAGGTCCAGATGATCGCGATCGGCGGCGCCATTGGCGTCGGCCTCTTCCTGGGTGCCGGGGCGAACATCGCCAAGGCCGGTCCCAGCCTCATCCTGATGTACGCCCTCGCCGGCGTGATCATCTTCTTCATCATGCGGGCGCTCGGCGAGCTCCTGCTCTACCGCCCGGTGTCGGGCTCCTTCGCGGAGTACTCCCGGGAGTTCCTCGGCCCGTTCTTCGGCTACTTCACCGGCTGGACGTACTGGCTGATGTGGGTCGTCACCGGCATGGCCGAACTCACGGCCGCCGCGATCTACGTCAACTACTGGTTCCCGTCCATCCCGCAGTGGGTCACGGCGCTGGTCTTCCTGGTGATCCTCTTCGGCGTCAACCTGATCTCCGTGAAGCTCTTCGGTGAGCTGGAGTTCTGGTTCTCGATGGTCAAGGTCACCGCCCTCATCGGCATGATCGTCATCGGCCTGGGCGTGCTCACCTTCGGCTTCAGCGCGGCGGGTGACACCGCGTCCGTCTCCAACCTCTGGGCCTTCGACGGCTTCTTCCCCAAGGGCATCGGCTCGTCCCTGATGACCCTCCAGGGCGTCATGTTCGCCTACCTCGCGGTCGAGCTGGTCGGTGTCACGGCCGGCGAGTCCGAGAACCCGGAGAAGACCCTCCCCAAGGCGATCAACACCCTGCCCTGGCGCATCGCGCTGTTCTACGTCGGCGCCCTCACCGTCATCCTGTGCGTGGTGAAGTGGACCGAGTTCGCTGAGGGCGTCAGCCCGTTCGTGAAGGCCTTCGCGGTGATCGGCATCCCGGCCGCCGCCGGCATCGTCAACTTCGTCGTGCTGACGGCCGCCCTGTCGTCCTGCAACTCGGGCATGTACTCCACGGGCCGCATGCTGCGCAACCTCGCCGACAGCGGTGAGGCCCCCAAGGCCTTCTCGAAGCTGTCCTCCACCAAGACCCCGGCGCTCGGCATCTTCGTCTCCGTGCTGTTCATGGGCATCGGCGTGATCCTGAACTACGTCGTCCCGGAGAAGGCGTTCGGCTACGTCACCTCCATCGCCACCGCGGCCGGCATCTGGACCTGGCTGATGATCCTGATCAGCCACGTCCTGTACCGCCGCGCGGTCGTCGCGGGCCGGCTGCCCGCCTCGTCCTTCCCGGCGCCGGGCGGCGCGGTGTGCTCGTACATCGCCATCGCGTTCCTGCTCTTCGTGACCGGCATCATCGCCTACGACGCCGACGCCCGCGTCTGCCTCTACGTGATGGCCGGGTGGGCCGTCGCCCTGGGCATCGGCTGGTTCGTCCTGAAGACCCGCAACCCTCAGATCACCGAGCGCCGCTCCGCGGAGTTCGAGAAGGTCGGCTGACCAACGCCGAGGACGTCCGGCGGCAGGGAGTACTCGTGGCACCCCCTGCCGCCGCCGCTCAGGACGTCCGGCATGTGGGCCGTCCCGTACCACCCCTCGGTACGGGACGGCCCTACTGCTTATCCTGACCGTCATGCTGACCATCACCCAGGCCCTGTACGACCAGATCGTCGCCCACGCGCGCGAGGACCACCCCGACGAGGCGTGCGGCGTGGTCGCGGGCCCGGTGGGCGAGGGCCGCCCCGAGCGCTTCATCCCGATGCTGAACGCCGCCCGCTCGCCCACGTTCTACGAGTTCGACTCCGGCGATCTGCTCAAGCTCTACCGCGAGATGGACGACCGCGACGAGGAGCCGGTGATCATCTACCACTCCCACACGGCCACCGAGGCCTACCCGTCCCGCACGGACATCTCCTACGCCAACGAACCCGGCGCGCACTACGTCCTCGTCTCCACCGCGGACACCGACGGGCTCGGCGACTTCCAGTTCCGTTCCTTCCGGATCGTCGACGGCGAGGTGACGGAAGAGGAGGTCAAGGTGGTGGAGACCTACTGATCCCCGACCCCGTCCCGGGATTCGGTCAGAGTTCATCCACTATCCGAGATCACATTCCAGGACCCGGACCAGGAATCGATACGATGAGCCCATGGTTTTCCTCGACGTGAGCGACAAGACGCCGGGCGCGATGCTCGTGGCGCGGCTGCACGTCGACCTGTGCAGGCTCGCCAGCGCCATCTGTTGACGCCGACCCCTGCCGCCGTACGGCCGTGAGCCGCGGCGCCCCTACGCACAACCTGCCGTATCTGCGCTGCCGCGCGTCTTTTCGACCTGACCACTCCCGACAGGAGCCCTGAGCCATGGCCATCGAGGTCCGCATCCCCACCATCCTCCGCCAGTACACCGACGGTCAGAAGGCCGTCGAAGGCACCGGGGAGACCCTCGCCGAGCTGTTCGCCGATCTCGACAGTCGGCATGCGGGCATCCAGGCCCGCATCGTGGACGGCGACCAGCTGCGCCGCTTCGTCAACGTCTACCTGAACGACGAGGACGTCCGCTTCCTCGACGGCATCAACACCAAGCTCGCCGACGGCGACAGCATCACGATCCTGCCGGCCGTGGCCGGCGGCATGGCCTGAGGCTGACGACCCCCGATGCGTTACGACTCCCCGTTGGCCGCGGTGGGCAACACCCCGTTGGTGCGCCTGCCGCGGCTCTCGCCGTCCACCGACGTCCGGATCTGGGCCAAGCTGGAGGACCGCAACCCGACCGGCTCGGTCAAGGACCGTCCCGCCCTGCACATGATCGAGCAGGCCGAGAAGGACGGCCGGCTGACCCCGGGCTGCACCATCCTGGAGCCCACCTCCGGCAACACCGGCATCTCGCTGGCCATGGCGGCCAAGCTCAAGGGCTACCGCATGGTGTGCGTGATGCCCGAGAACACCTCCCAGGAACGCCGGGACCTGCTCGGCATGTGGGGCGCGGAGATCATCTCCTCCCCGGCCGCGGGCGGCTCCAACACCGCCGTACGCGTCGCCAAGGAACTCTCCGCCCAGCACCCCGACTGGGTGATGCTCTACCAGTACGGCAACCCGGACAACGCCGGCGCGCACTACGCCACCACCGGCCCGGAGATCCTCGCCGACCTCCCCTCCATCACCCACTTCGTCGCGGGCCTCGGCACCACGGGCACCCTGATGGGCGTCGGCCGCTTCCTGCGCGAGCACCGGCCGGACGTGCAGATCGTCGCCGCCGAGCCGCGGTACGACGACCTGGTGTACGGCCTGCGCAACCTCGACGAGGGTTTCGTACCCGAGCTGTACGACGCCTCCGTCCTCACCGCCCGCTTCTCGGTCGGCTCCGCCGACGCGGTCACCCGCACCCGCGAACTGCTCCAGCAGGAGGGCATCTTCGCGGGCGTCTCCACCGGTGCCGCCCTGCACGCGGCGATCGGCGTCGGAAGGAAGGCGCTGAAGGCCGGGCAGAGCGCGGACATCGTGTTCATCGTGGCCGACGGCGGCTGGAAGTACCTCTCGACGGGCGTCTACACGGCGGCCACCACCGAAGAGGCCATCGAGACGCTCCAGGGCCAGCTCTGGGCGTAAACGGCTACGTCGCGAGGTGACGGACCTGGTCCCACAGGACCGGGTCCATCACCCCCACCCGCCTGCGAAAGGCCCCGACAGGGACCTCGCGCAGCTCGTCCGTCTCCAGGAAGCTCGCCCGGCCCTGGGTGTCCCCGACCGAGCCCGGCGGCAGCGGGATCACCCCGGCCCGCTCGTCGTGGTACTTGCTGGTGATCTTCGCGACCGTCGCCCGCCGCCCGTGCACCGCCAGCACCAGGCACGGCCGGTCCTTGCCACCGGGCCCGTCCTCGTAGGGCACGTTCGCCCACCAGATCTCCGCCGCCCGCGGCCGGGCTGCCGGCCCCTGCGCGCGCCCCGGCGGCCGCGTCCGGCGGCCCGTGGGCCGCCGCCCCCAGCCGTCCACGAGCGTGGCGACCAGCGCGAGCAGCACCACCGCTGCGAGTGCCAACCACCAGGACGTGTCCATACGATGACGTTACCGGCGTACGCACCCGCACGCGCGCCCTCCGCCGCGCCGTGTGCGCCCCGCGTCCAGCCGAATCGGTGACAGCACAGGTGAGTTCCCCCACAACGGCCCTGGGCGGAGGAGCGACCGGACGTTTTGCGCCTTACGCTCGACGGACCGCACGACCCCCGTCTCTCCATATCCGCCCGCGGAGGTTTCTGCTTCATGAAGCTCACCGTCGTCGGCTGCTCGGGGTCGTTCCCGTCCGCGGAATCGGCCTGTTCGAGCTACCTCGTAGAGGCCGACGGCTTCCGGCTGCTCCTCGACATGGGCAACGGCGCCCTGGGCGAGCTGCAGCGCCACTGCGGTCTCTACGACCTCGACGCGATCTTCCTGAGCCATCTGCACGCCGACCACTGCATCGACATGTGCGCCTACTTCGTGGCGCGCTACTACCGGCACGACGGCGGCCGCTGCGCGCCCCTGCCCGTCTACGGTCCCGAGGGCACCGAGAACCGGCTGACCACCGCGTACGCCGACACCCCTTCCGCCTCCTCGATGAGCGAGGTCTTCGACTTCCACACGGTCAAGCCGTCCACGTTCGACATCGGCCCCTTCACGGTGCACACCGAACGGGTGGCCCACCCCGTGGAGGCGTACGGCATCCGCATCGAACACGCCGGACGGACCCTGACGTACTCCGGCGACTCCGGAGTCAGCCCGGCCCTGGACGAACTCGCCCGGGACGCCGACCTCTTCCTGTGCGAGGCCGCTTTCACGCACGGCAAGGAGAACATCCCCGACCTGCACCTCAACGGCCGCGAGGCGGGCGAGACGGCAGGCCGGGCGGGCGCCCGCCGGCTGCTCCTCACCCACATCCCCCCGTGGACCGACCCGCAGGTCAACCTCGCCGACGCCCGCGCGGTGTACGACGGTCCGGTGGAACTGGCGGTGCCCAGGAAGTCGTACGAGATCTGACACCCACAGCACGACGAAGGCCCCCGGAGCTCGATCGCTCCGGGGGCCTCGTGCTTACGTCGTGCGGCTCACGCCTTCGTGAGGTCCTCGACCTCCTCCTCGGGCTCACGGCCCGGGGTGGGGAGGTTGAACCTGGTGATGGCGAAGCGGAAGAGCACGTAGTAGATCGCCGCGAACACCAGGCCGATCGGGACGATGAGCCAGGGCTTGGTGGCCAGATTCCAGTTCAGCGCGTAGTCGATGAAGCCGGCGGAGAAGGTGAAGCCCGCGTGCACGCCGAGCGCCCAAGTGATCGCCATGGACAGAGCGGTGAGGAGGGCGTGGATCACGTACAGCAGTGGGGCGATGAACATGAACGCGAACTCGATCGGCTCGGTCACACCGGTCACGAACGAGGTCAGCGCGAGCGACACCATCATGCCCATCACGGCCTTGCGGCGCTCGGGCCGCGCGGCGTGCGCGATGGCGATGGCGGCGGCCGGAAGGCCGAACATCATGATCGGGAAGAAGCCGGACATGAACTGGCCCGCGGTCGGGTCACCGGCGAAGAAGCGGTTCAGGTCGCCGTGCACGACCTCGCCGGCGGCGTCGGTGAAGTCGCCGATCTGGAACCAGGCGACGGTGTTCACGAACTGGTGCATGCCGATCGGGATCAGCGCGCGGTTGATCGCACCGAACAGTCCCGCGCCCGCGGCGCCCAGGCCGGTCATCCACTCGCCGAAGTCGGAGATGACCCCACCGATCGGCTCCCAGACGAGACCGAAGAGCACACCCACCGCCGTGCCGACGAAGGCCATGATGATCGGCACCAGTCGGCGGCCGTTGAAGAAGCCCAGCCAGTCCACCAGCTTCTTGCGGTGGTAGCGCTGCCACAGCACGGCGGCCAGCAGGCCCATGAGGATGCCGCCGAGGACACCGGGGTTGTTGTAGGTCGCGGCTATGTCCTCGCCCGCCTGGATCTTCGCCTCGGTGACCGGGAACGCCTTCAGGACGTTGCTGTACACCAGGAAGCCGACCAGGGCGGCCAGCGCCGTGGAGCCGTCGGCCTTCTTGGCGAAGCCGATCGCCACGCCGATGCAGAAGAGCATCGGCAGGTTGTCGAAGATCGCGCCACCGGCCGTGGCGAACACGGCCGCGACCTTGTCCCAGCCGAGGCCGTCAGCGCCGAACACGTCGGGCTGGCCGAGCCGGAGCAGGATGCCCGCCGCCGGCAGGACGGCGATCGGGAGCTGCAGACTGCGGCCGATCTTCTGCAGGCCCTGGAACAGGCCGGATCCCCGCTTCTTTGCGGGAGCCGCCGATGTGGTGGCGGTGCTCATACATCCTCCATCGGGTGGTGGTCTACACCACTCAGTGGTGTAGACCTGTTTTAGCACGATGAAGGCGGCATAAGGAACCCTCGCCTCCGGCCCTATACCTTCGTCACGTCCTCCACATCCTCCTCAGCTTCCCGGCCCGGAGTCTTCAGGTCGAACCTCGTGATCGCAAACCGGAAGACCGCGTAGTAGACGACGGCGAGGGCCAGCCCGATCGGGATCAGCAGCCACGGTTTCGTCGCCAGGTTCCAGTTGATGACGTAGTCGATCAGACCGGCGGAGAAACTGAACCCGTCCTTCGCGCCCAGCCCCCACGACACCGCCATCGACACCCCGGTCAGCAGCGCGTGGATCGCGTAGAGAACGGGGGCGATGAAGAGGAACGAGTACTCCAGCGGTTCCGTGATACCGGTGACGAACGACGTCAGCGCCACCGACAGCATCAGACCGCCGACCTCCTTGCGGCGCTCGGGGCGGGCGCAGTGCGTCATGGCCAGGGCGGCCGCCGGCAGGGCGAACATCATGATCGGGAAGAAGCCCGTGGTGAACTGACCCGCGTTCGGATCACCCGCCAGGAACATGTTGACGTCACCGTGCACCACCGTGCCGTCGGGCTCCGTGTAGGTGCCGAACTGGAACCACAGGGGCACGTTCAGGAACTGGTGCAGGCCCACGACGAGAAGCGCCCGGTTGGCGATGCCGAAGACGCCCGCACCCCACGCGCCCAGGTAGCTCAGCCAGTCGCTGAAGCTCTCCAGCGCCGCACCGATCGGCGGCCAGACCCACAGGCACAGCACCGCGAACGCGATCGCCACGAACGCCATGATGATCGGCACCAGCCGCCGGCCGTTGAAGAAGCCGAGCCAGTCCACCAGCCTCGTACGGTGAAAACGCTGCCAGAAGAAAGCGGACAGCAGACCCATGACGATGCCGCCGAACACCCCTGGATTCGGATACGTGAAGACGGACACCGTCCCGCCGGCCACCTGGCAGCCCGCCTCGACCATCTTCGCCCCGGCCGGACAGTCCTCCGGGAACTCGCGCAGCACCGAGTAGTAGACGAGAAACCCCGCCACCGCAGCCAGCGCGGTCGAACCGTCCGACTTCTTCGCCATGCCGATCGCCACACCGACACAGAAAAGAAGGGGAAGCCCCAGGGAACTGTCGAGCAGCGCGCTGCCCGCCCCCGCCATCACCTTGGAGACACCGGTCCAGCCGAGCCCCTCGTCGCCGAAGAGATCCGGCTGACCGAGCCGTCTGAGGATGCCCGCGGCCGGCAGGACGGCGATCGGGAGTTGCAGACTGCGCCCCATCTTCTGCAGGCCCTGGAAAAGGGTGCTCCAGCGGGCGCGAGCGGGACGGGCGGCGCTGTCGGCACTCATCGGACTCCTCCCCGAGGGCCGGGTTTGGCGACCGTCCGCCAGGTGGTGTAGACCAGTCGACGGAAGGTTCCGCTGTCGTGACGCCATCATTCGGTACGTACGCCATGACCGCTCGCGAAGCAGGGCCAACTGTGGGTTACTGCGACATAGCGCTTCGGACCAGGTCGGATCAGGGAGAAGGACATGGCCAGCAAGGCTGAGAAGATCGTTGCCGGGCTCGGCGGCATCGACAACATCGAAGAGGTCGAGGGCTGCATCACGCGGCTGCGCGTCGAGGTGTCCGACCCCTCACTGGTCGACGACGCCGCCCTCAAGGGCGCCGGCGCCCACGGCGTCGTGAAGATGGGCAGCGCCATCCAGGTCGTCATCGGCACCGACGCCGACCCGATCGCGGCGGACATCGAAGACATGATGTGAGCCCCGGCTCACCTGCGAAGGGGCCCTTCCCGCACCGGGAGGGGCCCTTCTCTACGTCTCTACGGTGCCGCCTTCCGTTCCGTACCGGCCGGGCAAAGGGCTCAGCCCCGGCGAATCTGGTCCATCCACCCCTGCGACGGCTCTGCCTCCTCGCCGTATTCGTCGTGCCAGTTCCACCACTCGTACGGCGCGGTCTGGGGATAGCCCTCCGGCGAGTCCTCCCACGTCTCCTGCCGCCCGAGCGCGGTCATGTCGAGGTAACTCCACAGGCTCCCCAAGGCCTCGTCGCCACGGACGTTGATGAAGTAGGTGCGGAACACACGGTCGCCGTCGCGGAAGAACGCGTTCGTGCCGTGCCACTCGTCCACACCGAAGTCGGAGTCGAAATCGTCGGTGATCGTGAACCAGGGGATGTGCGTCCAGCCCATCCGTGACTTCACCCGCTCGATCTCCGGCTGCGGCGCGCGCGAGGCGAAGACGAGAGTGGTGCCGCGGGCGTTCAGATGGGCGACATGGCCGACCTGGTCGGCCAGCATGGAGCAGCCACGGCAGGCGTGATCCGGCCAGCCGTACACGCCCGGCTCGAAGAAGGCCCGGTAGACGATCAGCTGACGACGCCCCTGAAACAGGTCGAGCAGACTCACCCTGCCCTGGGGCCCATCGAACTCGTACTCCTTCTCCACCGCCGCCCACGGCATCCGACGGCGCTTGGCGGCCAGCGCGTCACGGGCGCGCGTCAGCTGCTTCTCCTCCACAAGCAGCTCCTGACGCGCGGCCTCCCACTCCTGCGGCGAAACGATCGGGGGTGTCTTCATGGCGACATCCACCTTCCAGCTCGGTCCGACCTCCTGCACCGGCTCCCTGTGTCCAGGGTCGGCCGCCATCGACACGGCCGCACCCCGCCGGCCGCGATCGTCGTCACCGCGTCGCCTCGAGCAGCGCAGCGTTCTCGCGTTCGAGGGCCTTGACGGGGCCGGAGGACCAGCCCGGCGCCAAGGAGGCCGACAAGGGGTCGGGAAAGATGTCCTCCGCCCCGACGGCCACACCGTCGAAGATCGCCCGCGCGACCGCCGCCGGAGCAGCCTTCGGCACGTCGAGATCGCGGGACATCTCCGTGTCCACCGGGCCGGCCAGCACGGCGTGCACCCGGACGCCCCGAGACGCCAGCAGCGCGCGCAGCGCCTGCGTGAGCGAGAACGCCGCGGCCTTGGAGACCAAGTACGCCGGGATCACGGGCACAGACGCGAGAGCCGCCAACGACAGCACGTTGACGACGACGCCGCGCGACCGGGTCAGCTGCGGCAGGAACGCCCGGGTGACGGCGTACGGACCGAAGAGGTTGACCGCCAGGTGCCGCTCGAGCACCGCGCGATCACCGAGGTCGTCGTAGAGCGCCAGACCGGCGTTGTTGACCAGGACGTCGAGCGCGTCGACGCTCCCTGCCGCCGCCTCGATCCGCGCACCGTCGGTCACGTCCAGCATCACCGGCGTCACACGCCCGTCCGGGTGGGACAGGGGCCGGCGGGTCCCGGCGTAGACGCGCTGCGCGCCTCGGCGCAGGGCTTCCTCGACCAGCGCACGTCCGATGCCCCGATTGGCGCCGGTCACCAGGACGGTCCGGTTCGCGATGGGGTCCTGTGGCGTCGACATGGTGACCCACTCCGTTTCAGCTCTGCTGGTGCGGCTTGCACAGAGATGGACACGGCAGACGCCGGAAACTGGGCGCGCCCGTGGTGACCACTTTCGCCGACCGCCGGTGTCAGTACGCGGTGGGACGATGACAACGGAGGTCACCATGCCGGACGAACCGCTCGAGCGGGCCCGGGCCGGCGACCGCGACGCGTTCGCCGCGCTGGTCGAGCCCTACCACCGCGAGCTGCAAGTGCACTGCTACCGCATGCTCGGATCGCTGCAGGACGCCGAGGACGCCCTCCAGGAGGCGCTGCTGTCGGCATGGGTCGGCCTGGACGGGTTCGAGGGGCGGTCGTCCGTGCGCACCTGGCTGTACCGCATCGCCACCAACCGGTGCCTCAACACGCTGCGGTCATCCGCGCGCAGGCCGGTACCCGCGCCGTCCTTCCCGGGCCCGCCGCCGGAGCCCACCCGGCTCGGAGAGGCGCTGTGGCTCCAGCCGTACCCCGACCACCTGCTCGACGGCCTGCCCGACCACATGCCGGGACCCGAGGCCCGGTACGAGTCCCGCGAAGCGATCTCACTGGCCTTCGTGACCGCCGTACAACTGCTGCCGCCGAACCAGCGCGCGGTGCTGCTGCTGCGTGACGTGCTCGGATACCGGGCCAGTGAAGCCGCCGAACTGCTCGGGCTGACCGAGGACGCCGTCACCAGCGCCCTCAAACGCGCCCGCACGACGATGGAGGCCGCACGCTCGGCCGACCGGCCGCCCCCGCCCCAGGCCGGCGGACCCGAGGAGCGGGAGCTGGTCGACCGCTTCGTCGAGGCGTTCACCGAGCGGGACGTGGACGCGCTCGTCGCGCTGATGAGCGACGACGTGTGGCTGCGGATGCCACCACTGCCCTTCGAATACCGCGGTACCGAAGCGGTGCACCGGTTCTTCACCGCGATCGACGCCCGTCGGCGAGCCATCACCCGGATGGTGCCGGTCCGGGCGAACGGCCAGCCCACGTGGGGCGAGTACCTCCGCGACCCCGTCACCGGTGGCCTGCGCCTCGCGGGAATCCTCGTCGCAGGATTCGCCGGCGACCGCATCTGCGAACTCACGCATTTCGAGACAACCCTCGCCCCGCACCTCGGCCTGCCCCGCACGCTCGACTGAGCAAGGCCAACGGGGCACCGGGCCCGAACGACAGGCGGCTAGGCTCAACCCATGTCTCGAATCGACGGCCGCACCCCCGAACAGCTCCGCCCGATCACCATCGAACGCGGCTGGAGCAAGCACGCCGAGGGCTCCGTCCTCGTCTCCTTCGGCGACACCAAGGTCTTCTGCACCGCCTCCGTCACCGAAGGCGTCCCCCGCTGGCGCAAGGGCAGCGGCGAGGGCTGGGTCACCGCGGAGTACGCCATGCTGCCCCGCTCCACCAACACCCGGGGCGACCGCGAGTCGGTCAAGGGCAAGATCGGCGGCCGCACGCACGAGATCTCCCGCCTCATCGGCCGCTCCCTGCGCGCGGTCATCGACTACAAGGCCCTCGGCGAGAACACCATCGTCCTCGACTGCGACGTCCTCCAGGCCGACGGCGGCACCCGCACCGCCGCCATCACCGGCGCCTACGTCGCCCTCGCCGACGCCGTCTCCTGGGCCCAGGCCAAGAAGCTGATCCGGCCCGGCCGCCAGCCCCTCACCGGCTCGGTCAGCGCCGTGTCGGTCGGCATCGTCGGCGGGGTCCCGCTGCTCGACCTCTGCTACGAGGAGGACGTGCGCGCCGAAACCGACATGAACGTCGTCTGCACCGGCGACGGACGGTTCGTCGAGGTCCAGGGCACCGCCGAGGCCGAGCCCTTCGCACGCGAGGAGCTCAACGCGCTGCTCGACCTGGCCGTGGCCGGCTGCACCGAACTCGCCGAACTGCAGCGCACAGCGCTCGCGGCAGCCCTGGAAAAGTAGGGCGCGCAAGGTAAAGGACGCACCAAGAGCGGTGGTCGGCGCGGGCAACCGCACCGCCCGCCACCGCGTCTCATGAGATACGGGCGCACGGCCCAACCCTGTGCGCCCGGCCAGCAACCGGGCCCACAGGGCCTGTTCCCAAGGGAGGGACCGTTCCATGGCCGCGAGCCGCCGCCGACGCCGTACCACAGCCGTCGCCGCCACCCTGGCGGCCGTCGCGCTGACCGCCGGACTCACCACCGGCTGCGACGCCGTGAACAAGGCACTCGACTGCGTCCAGACAGCCGACGCCATCGCCGACAGCGTCACGGACCTCCAGCAGGCCGTCGAGAGCGCCGCGAACGACCCCACCCAGCTCCAGGAGTCCCTCGACTCCATCGACCAGAACCTCGGCGAAATCGGCGACAAGACCGACAACGCCGACGTCAACAAGGCGGTGGACGACCTCCAGAAGGCCGTCGACAACGTCCGCACAGCGGTGCGGAACGGCGACGAGACCCCCGACATCAGCCCCGTCACGGACGCGGCCGGCGAACTGACCAAGGTCTGCACGCCGTAACAGAACGCCGACCCCGGGCCTGGATACTGAGGGCATGACCCGCTTGATCCTCGCCACCCGCAACACCGGAAAGATCACCGAGCTGAAGGCGATCCTCGCCGACGCAGGTCTGCGCCACGACCTCGTCGGCGCGGAGGCCTACCCCGACGTCCCCGACGTCCGCGAGACCGGCGTCACCTTCGCCGAGAACGCCCTGCTCAAGGCCCACGCCCTCGCCCAGGCCACCGGCCTGCCCGCGGTCGCCGACGACTCGGGCCTGTGCGTCGACGTCCTCGGCGGCGCGCCGGGCATCTTCTCGGCCCGCTGGTCCGGCAAGCACGGCGACGACAAGGCCAACCTCGATCTGCTCCTGGCCCAGCTGTCGGACATCCCCACCGAACACCGCGGCGCCCACTTCGCCTGCGCGGCGGCCCTCGCCCTGCCGGACGGCACGGAGCGGGTGGTCGAGGGCCGCCTGAGGGGCGTACTGCGCCACAAGCCGGCCGGCACCCACGGCTTCGGCTACGACCCGATCCTCCAGCCCGAGGGCGAGACCCGCACGTGCGCGGAGATGAGCCCCGACGAGAAGAACGCCATCAGCCACCGGGGGAAGGCGTTTCGGGGGTTGGTGCCGGTGGTGCGGGAGTTGTTGGGCTGAGAGACGGACGAGGGGCCGCCTCGCTGGACGGCCCCTGTCTGTGCGCCCGGTCGGATTCGAACCGACAAACACGACCACCTAAAGATCGCCGCTCGGCCGTTGGCGTACGGGCGCGGAGTGCTGCTCCACATTACCGGGAGAGAGTATGCCGTCGCTTACCACCTCGGCACCAGGTGGTGGTGACCGCGTGACAGTTGGGGCACAGCAGCCGCAGGTTCTCCCGCCGGTCGTCGTGCCAGTCGCCGTTGATGTGGTCGACCTCCAGCGTCATGGGCCTGCCGAGCCACTCGGGGCCGACCCCGCACTCGGCGCACACTTCGGGCACGCCGACTTCGCGCAGGGCCCGACGGAGTAGATGCGTCCGGGTCCGCTGCTTGCCGTCGTGCTTGACGAGGATGTCCTCGGGGCGGCGCAGCGGCACCACTCCCGGCTTTCCGCGTTGATGTGCCTGGCCCAGGAAGTGGGCGGTGCTCAGGCCCTCCTCCGCTGTCCACTCGGGGAACAGCGCGCGCAGCCGACTGTTGTAGGGGTCCAGACCCAATGCGCGAAGAGCACCGGCTATGGACGTCGACCGCTCAAGAGCGCGCCGCAGTTCGTCGGCCGGGGGTCTGTCGACCTCCTTTGCCCGCGTCCGCCGGGGCATATGGGAGACGTCGATGCCGAAGTGATCGAATCGACTGACGAGATGGCGGCGGAGCTTGTCGTACGGCGGGGTGCCGAAGAACGCGACGACCTCGTCGATGTCCGCGCACTGCCGGGCGGCCTCGGCCAGCCGCTCTCGGGTGTACTGAACGCCTCTGTTCATACGACGCCGCCCTTGGCGCGTCGCTTGCCCCGCCCTCGGTAATTGTCGGTGGTCGAGTGGCAGTTGGGGCAGAGAAAGCGCAGGTTCTCGATGCGGTTGTCCCGCCAGTTGCCGTCGATGTGGTCGACCTCCAGGGGCAGCGGACGCCCTCGCCAAACGGCTTCCGCGCCGCACAGGGCGCACCGCTCTGGCATGCCCTTCGCGGTCATGGCCCACTTGAGTCGATCGCTCGGGATGCGCCGAGCCCGATCGGCAGGCTGCTCGACAAGCAAGCCCTCCGGCGTTCGGGGCCGCCGCGCCTGCCCCCGCCGGTTCGGCGCCTGAAAGTGAGAGATGTCGATGCCGTACGCCCTGATCCGCCGACTGATGTGCGTGTGGTGCCCGCCTACCACCTCAAGCCCGAGATGCCGCAGCACCTCGCACATGTTGGTCGAGGCCGACACTGCTGCCTGCAGGATCTCCCGCGTCCACTTGACGCCCTCCCGCTCGAAGTGCGAGGTGTCCACGCCCAGCTTCGTCATGCGCCCCATGACGTACCGCCGCGTAGAGCTCCCCGGATCCACCCCCAACCACCCCAACGCCTCCGACAACGTCCGCGCCCCCCGAGCCGCCTCCTCCAGCCGCTCCCTGGTGTACGCACTGGCGCCCATCGAACCCCCTCCGTACTCGGGCATACGTTCCTGACCCGCACGGAGTAACGAAGCGCTCGTCCGGCAGTCACGCCGGACATGCCGAGCGGCCTGTACCAGGTCCCCGGTACAGGCCGCCGAACGTACGCTCAGATGCCCAGATCCTTGATGATCTTGGCTACGTGGCCGGTCGCACGGACGTTGTACAGGGCCCGTTCGACCTTGCCCTCCTCGTCCACGACGATCGTGGAGCGGATGACGCCCATGTACGTCTTGCCGTAGTTCTTCTTCTCGCCGTACGCGCCGTAGGTCTCGATGACGGTCTTGTCCGGGTCGCCGAGGAGCGTGACCTTCAGGGATTCCTTGTCGCGGAACTTGGCCAGCTTCTCGGGGCTGTCCGGCGAGACGCCGATCACGTCGTAGCCCGCGCCGGCCAGCAGGTCGAGGTTGTCCGTGAAGTCGCAGGCCTGCTTGGTGCAGCCGGGCGTCAGCGCCGCGGGGTAGAAGTAGACGATGACCTTGCGGCCCTTGTGGTCCGCGAGGGACACCTCGTTGCCGTCGGCGTCGGGCAGGGTGAAGGCGGGGGCCACGTCCCCGGGCTGGAGTCGATCGCTCATCCGGCTAGCGTAACCGGGGGTGCTGACGGTGCGGTCGCCCATGGAGCTGACAGACTGTCCGGAACAGCATCAGCTTCACTTCGGAGGCCGTACCGTGGCGGACACGTCGGACACCAGAACCCCGGCGCAGATCGAGGCGGACATCAGGCGCCGCCGCGACGTGCTGGCCGAGACACTCGACGAGATCGGGGCGCGGGTGCACCCGAAGACGATCGTCGGGGACGCCAAGGCCAAGGTCGTGTCGAATGTCGATCACACCCTCGGACGGGCCTACGTCCAGGTCAACCGGGCGGTGAGCGACGTCAAGGCGCAGTTCGTGGACGAGAACGGCTCGCCCCGGATGGCGCGCGTACTGCCCGCCGCGCTCGTCGCCGTCGGTGTCGTCGGGCTGCTCGTGCTCGGCCCCCGGCGCCGCAAGCGCTGACCCAGCGGCGTACGAATGCCTCGATTGCAGGTAGGTTCAAGAGCGTGAGCGGTAACAGAAACGACCACAGTACCCATCCCGACAAGCTCCCCATCCGGATGCTGCACGACCGTGTGCTCGTGCGGCAGGACACCAGTGAGGGCGAGCGGCGTTCCGGTGGCGGCATCCTGATCCCCGCCACGGCGGCCGTGGGCCGTCGGCTGGCGTGGGCGGAGGTCGTCGCGGTGGGGCAGAACGTACGGACCGTCGAGCCGGGCGACCGGGTGCTGTACGACCCGGAGGATCGCGCCGAGGTGGAGGTGCGCGGCGTCGCGTACGTCCTGATGCGCGAGCGCGATCTGCACGCGGTGGCGGCGGACCGGTTCGAGGGGTCCGAGGACTCCACGGGGCTGTATCTGTAGGTCGGAGCGGTGAGAAAGGGCTGGTGGCCTTGGTCACCAGCCCTTCGCCGTGCCCTTTGCTACCTTGGGGAGGCACCCGACGAGACGCGCCGTACCGGGTTGAAGGCAAAGACGACGCACCCCCGTCAGTCCGCCTGTCTCTCGGAGGTGCCTCTCATGGCCTGGGTTCTGCTGATCATCGCCGGTGTGCTCGAAGTCGGCTGGTCGATCGGGATGAAGTACACCGACGGTTTCACCCGGCTCGTCCCCAGCCTGTTCACCGGCGCCGGCATCGTCGCCAGCATGCTGCTGCTCTCCTACGCCGCGAAGTCGCTGCCCATCGGTACCGCCTACGGCGTCTGGGTCGGGATCGGCGCGGCCGGGTCGGCGGTGCTCGGCATGGTGGTGCTGGGTGAGCCGGCCACCGCCGCCCGGATCTTCTTCGTCTGTCTGCTGCTGGTCGCCGTCGTGGGCCTGAAGGCGACCTCCGGTCACTGATCCGGGTTCACTGGCGCCGGGTGCCCGGTGTGCCCCCGGTCGTGCCTGTGGACGTTCCGCCGTCGGTGGTGCCGCCCTGGCTGCCGCCGGTGCTGGTGTCGCCGCCGGAGCTCGTGTCCCCGCCGGTGGTGGTCCCGCCGTCCGTCGTGCCGCCGTCGGAGCTCGTGCCGCCGTCCGTCGTCGTTCCGCCGTCGGTGCTCGCGCCGTCCGTGGGCGTGCCCCCGGTCGTCGTACCGCCGTCGCCGGTCGTCCCGCCGTCACTCGTGCCGCCCTGCGCCTCGCCCGGGGTCTGGGAGTCGTCGGTGCCGGGCGTGTCCTCGTCGGCCGGGGCGTCGGTGTTCTCGCCGCCGGCGGGCGGGGCCGGGGGCATGTACACCACGTCGGCGCCGTCCTGGAGCCGCAGGTCGAAGTCGGTGACCGGGGTGCCTTCGAGGGCGTCCCTGGTGAACTGGGCCCAGATCTCGGCGGGCGGCCCGCTGCCGTTGACGCGCTCCAGGCCCGTCGCGCCGTACAGCGACTTGTGGGCGGCCGTGACCGGGTCCTGGCCCATCACGGCGACGACGGTGGCCAGGTCGGGGGTGTAGCCCGCGAACCAGGCCGCCTGGTCCTCCTCGGCCGTGCCGGTCTTGCCCGCGGCCGGACGGCCGGCGGCCTGCGCGGGGGTGCCGGTGCCCTGCTGCACGACGCTGCGCAGCACGGACGTCGTGGTGTCGGCGGCCTCGCGGCTGACGGCCTGGTTGGTCCGCCGCTCGGGCAGGTCGATCACCTCGGCGCCCTCCCGGGTGATCTTCTCGACCATGGTGTACGGGCCGTGCTCGCCGTGGTTGGCGAGGGTGGCGTAGGCCTTGGCCATGTCGAGGACGCTCGCCTGGGCGACGCCGAGCGCGATCGACGGGTAGGGGCCCAGTTCCGGGGTGCTGGAGGGCACGCCGAGGTCGACCGCGGTGCGCATGACCTTGTCGGGGCCGACGTCGACGGCCATCTGCGCGTACACCGAGTTCACGGACTTGTCGGTGGCCTCGCGGACCGTGATGGGGCCGTAGGAGAACTGGTCCTCGTTCTCCGGCGCGTAGCCGCCGTCCCAGCCCTGCACCGGGCGCTTGTTGGTGCCGTCGTAGTAGGTGTTGGGCGTGATGGGGAAGCCGTTCTGGGTGGTGGACCGGTTCTCGACGGCCGAGGTGAGGACGAACGGCTTGAAGATGGAGCCGACCTGGAAGTCCCGCCGGGTGGCGCCGTTGGTGTACTGCTTGACGTAGTCGATGCCGCCGTACATCGCGACGACCTTGCCCGTCCTGGGGTCGACGGCGACGCCGCCCGCGCGGACGTAGGTGTCGACCTCGCGGTTGTCCTTGTCCAGCTTGGAGATCAGCTGGTCGTTGACGGCCTTGACGAAGGCGTCCTGCTTGGGTTTCTGCAGGGTGGTGGTGATGCGGTAGCCGCCCGCTTCGAGGGAGTCCTCGTCGACGATGTCGTTCTCGACGAGGTACTGCTTGACCGCGTCGACGAGATAGCCGCGCTGCCCGGACATGCCGGTGGAGACGGTGGCCTCCTTCGGCATCGGGAACTTCAGGCCCGTCCGCTCGGACCGGGTGAGCCAGCCTTCCTTGACCATGCCGTCCAGGACGTAGTTCCAGCGGGCCTGGGCGGCGGGCTTGTTCTCCGGGTGGGCGACGACGTCGTACTCGCTGGGCGCGTTCAGCAGCGCGGCGAGGTAGGCGCCGCGGGCCGCGTCCAGGTCGGTGGCGTCCATGCCGTAGTAGGCCTGGGCGGCGGCCTGGATGCCGTAGGCGTTGCGACCGAAGTAGCTGGTGTTGAGGTAGCCCTCCAGGATTTCGTCCTTGCTCTTCTCCTGGTCGAGCTTGATCGAGATGAAGAACTCCTTGACCTTCCGGGTGACCGTCTGCTCCTGGGCCAGGTAGTAGTTCTTGACGTACTGCTGGGTGATCGTGGAGCCCGACTGCCTGCCCTTGCCGGTGGCCGTGTTCCAGGCCGCGCGGACCATCGCCTTGGGGTCGATCGCGGACTCGGTGTAGAAGTCGCGGTCCTCGGCGGCGAGCACGGCGTGCTGGGCGTCCTTGGAGATCTGGGCGAGGGTGACGTTCTCCCGGTTGACCTCGCCGTCCCGGGCGAGCTGGGAGCCGTCGGCGTAGAGGTAGACGTTGCTCTGCTTGGTCGCCAGCGAGTTCGCGGTCGGGATGTGGACCATCGAGTAGCCGAGGTAGAACAGGCCGATCAGCAGCAGGACGCCGATGACGAAGGTGGCCAGCAGCATGCGCCAGGTCGGGATGATCCGGCGCCAGCCGGTGCGCTTCGGCCGCCTGGGTTTCCCCTCCCCGGGCCCGGGCCCGCCCTGGTTCGGCTGCTGCGGCTGCGGCTCGTCGCTCATGTCGTGCACGGACTCCTGTGTTTTCCCTCGTACGTGATCTGCGCCCCCATGTGAAGACTCTCGCACCGGTCGTTCCGTTCCCGGTTCCCGGTACGTGTCCCGCCGGAAATTGCCTGGCAGGCCGGATCGGCCGCGTACTAGGCTCCTGCGCTTCGGTGTCGGGCTGGTCGGGGACGGTGGTTCGGTGTGGGCGCGGGACGGTTGTACGTGGCCGTCGCGGTGGGGAGTTTCCGACGGTACGCGACCTATCGGGCGGCCACGGCCGCCGGGGTGTTCACCAGCACCGTCTTCGGGCTGATCCTCGTGTACACCTACCTGGCCCTGTGGGACGAGAGGCCGCACCTCGGCGGGTACGACCAGGCGCAGGCCGTCACCTATGTGTGGCTCGGGCAGGCGCTGTTCGCGGCGCTGGCCATTCAGGGCGGCGGCTTCGAGAACGAGTTCATGGAGCGTATCCGTACGGGTGATGTAGCGATCGACCTGTACCGGCCGGCGGATCTCCAACTGTGGTGGCTGGCGAGCGATCTGGGCAGGGCGCTGTTCCAGCTGCTGGGCCGTGGCGTGCTTCCCTTCGCGTTCGGGGCACTGGTGTTCCCGGTGGCGCTGCCCGACGATCCGCTGGTCTGGGGGGCGTTCCTGGGCGCGGTGCTGCTCGGGGCGGTCGTCAGCTTCGCGATCCGGTACCTGGCGGCGCTGAGCGTGTTCTGGCTGCTGGACGGCGCGGGCATGCTGCAGATGGTGATGATCGCCGGGCTGTTCTGCTCGGGGATGACACTGCCGCTGAACGTCTTCCCGGGGGAGTTCGGCGAGATCGTACGGGCCCTGCCGTGGTCGTCGTTGCTCCAGGCGCCGGCGGATGTGCTGCTGGGGCAGGCCGATCCGGTGGGCACGTATCTCTTCCAGGGGGCGTGGGCGGTGGCGCTGCTGGCGGCGGGGCGGCTGCTGCAGTCGGCGGCGACGCGGCGGGTGGTGGTCCAGGGTGGGTGAGGGGCTGCGCGCCTACCGGCTGATCGTCGGGATGTGGATCCGCTCCACGCTGACCTACCGCGCCTCCTTCGTCATGACCGTGCTCGGCAACGTCCTGCTGACCGGGCTCGACTTCGTCGCGATCCTGCTGATGTTCTCGCAGGTCGACACGCTCGGCGGCTACACGCTGCCGGAGGTCGCCTTCCTCTACGGCCTGTCCGTCGTCTCCTTCGGACTCGCGCATCTGGCGTTCGGGCCGGTCGGCGACCTGGGCAGGCGGGTGCGCGACGGCACGCTCGACATGCTGCTGGTCCGTCCGGCGCCGATGCTCGCGCAGGTCGCCGCGGACCGGTTCGCGCTGCGCCGCCTGGGCCGGTTCCTTCAGGGGCTGCTGGTGCTGGGCTACGCGCTGGCCTCGGTCGACGTCGACTGGACCGCGCCGAAACTGCTGCTGATGCCGGTGACGGTGGTCAGCGGCGCCGCGATCTTCGCGGCGGTGTTCGTGGCGGGCGCGGCCTTCCAGTTCGTGACGCAGGACGCCTCCGAGGTGCAGAACGCGTTCACCTACGGCGGTACGACGTTGTTGCAGTATCCGCCGACCGTGTTCGGCAAGGAGTTGGTGCGCGGGGTGACGTTCGTGCTGCCGCTGGCCTTCGTCAACTGGCTGCCCGCGAGCTACGTGCTGGGGCGGCCGTATCCGCTGCGGCTGCCGCAGTGGGTGGCGTTCACGCCGCCGCTGGTGGCGGTGGGGTGCTGTGCGCTTGCCGGGCTGGCGTGGCGGGCGGGGCTCAGGTCGTATCGGAGTACGGGGAGCTGAGGGGTTCATGAGCGGCGGATTCATCGAGGTGGACCGCGTCGAGAAGGTGTTCGACGTGCGCAAGCGGACCGGTTTCCTGCGGCGGGAGCGGCGGCGGGTGCGGGCGGTCGACGGGATCTCCTTCGCCGTGCAGCGCGGTGAGATGGTCGGTTACATCGGCCCGAACGGCGCCGGGAAGTCGACCACGATCAAGATGCTGACCGGCATCCTCACGCCGAGCGGCGGTCGGCTGCGGGTCGCGGGCATCGACCCGTCCCGGGAGCGGACGCGGCTGGCGCACCGCATAGGGGTGGTGTTCGGGCAGCGGACGACGCTGTGGTGGGACCTGCCGCTGATCGACTCGTACCGGCTGATGCACCGCATGTACCGCATCCCCGACGCCCGTTACCGCGCGAACCTCGACCGGTGCGTCGAACTGCTGGAGCTCGCCGACCTGTTGGACGTGCCCGTGCGGCAACTCTCCCTCGGCCAGCGGATGCGCGGGGACATCGCGGCGGCGCTGCTGCACGACCCCGAGGTGCTGTACCTCGACGAGCCGACCATCGGCCTGGACGTCGTCTCCAAGGCCAGGGTGCGGGAGTTCCTGCGCGACCTCAACGCCGAGCGCGGCACGACGGTGCTGCTCACCACGCACGACCTCCAGGACATCGAGCAGCTCTGCTCCCGGGTGATGGTCATCGACCACGGGCGGCTGATGTACGACGGCCCGCTCGCCGGGCTGCACGAGGCGGGGGAGAGCGAGCGGACCCTCGTCGTCGACCTGGAACGCGAGCTGCCGCCGATCGAGGCGCCGGCGCCGGCGCGGGTGGTGCGGGTGGAGGGGCCCCGGCAGTGGCTGGCGTTCCCGGCGGCGCAGTCGGCGGCGCCGCTGGTGGCGCGGATCGCGGCGGAGTACCCGCTGGTGGACCTGTCGGTGCGGGAGCCGGACATCGAGGACGTGATCGCGAAGATGCTGCGCTCAATGGGGGACACCCCCAAACCCCCGCAGGAGAGGGCGACCGCATAGTGCCGCCGGCGGGGAAAACGTAGGCTGCTGTCCATGACCGACGATGCCCCGGAGCTGCGTGCCTCCGACGCCGATCGAGAGCGAGTCGCCGAGGTCCTGCGGGACGCCCTCGCCGAGGGACGGCTGGACATGGCGGAGTTCGAGGAGCGGCTGGATGCGACGTACCAGGCACGCACGTACGGGGAGCTGGCGCCCATCACGCGGGATCTGCCGGTCGCGGGCCGGGCCTTGGGTGACTCGGTGTCACTGACCAAGGAGCCCGCGCCGCGCGGGAGTTGGGCCGAGCGGATCACCGGGCGCGAGGGCTCCTCGTCGTGGGGCGTGGCGGTGATGGCCGGGTTCCAGCGCAAGGGTCACTGGACCGTGCCGAAGCGGTTCCAGTGCTTCACGTTCTGGGGCGGCGGGGAGATCGATCTGCGCGAGGCGTACTTCGCCGACCGCGAGGTCGAGATCAACTGCGTGGCGATCATGGGTGGCGTGAACATCGTCGTGCCGCCCGGCGTCGAGGTCGTCGTCCGCGGCATCGGCATCATGGGCGGCTTCGACAGCCGCGAGGACGGCGTGCCGGGCGAGCCGGGCGCCCCGCGGGTGATCGTCTCCGGGTTCGCCTTCTGGGGCGGCGTCGGCGTGGAGCGCAAGCCGACGCGCGCCCAGCGGCGGCAGCAGCGGGAGGTCGAGGGCGCCGACCGGGGGATGCTGGGGCACGGCTGGGGGCACGACCAGCGGCGGAGGGACACCGAGTAGCCGGTTACAGCCGCGCCGGAGCCGAGCCCTTCAACGACTCCAGGTCGAACTCCTGAGCCATCCGCTCGTATCCCCGGTCGTTGGGGTGCAGATGGTCGCCCGAGTCGTAGTCCGGGTCGAACCTGCGCGGGTCGTACGCGTCCCGTAGCGCCCTGTCGAAGTCGACCACCGCGTCGAAGACCCGCCCGGACCGGATCTCGGCGTTGATCGCCTGCCGTACCGCCTCCCGCTCGGCGCTGTAGCCGCGGTGGCCGCCGAAGGGCATCAGGGTCGCGCCGATGACCCTGATGCCGCGGGCGTGGGCCTGGCCGGTCAGCGTGCGCAGGCCGTCGAGGATCAGCTCGGGGTCGGTGACGGAGGGGTTGCGCAGGATGTCGTTGATGCCGAGGTCGATGACGACGACCTTGACGTTCGTGCGGCCGAGGACGTCACGCGGGAAGCGGGTGAGGCCGCTGGGGTTGTCGGCGGGGCGGCCGTTGCCGCCGGTCAGGATGCGGTTGCCGCCGATGCCCTGGTTGACGACGCCGTAGCGGGGCACGTCCTGCCCGGCGACGGCCGCCTCGCGCAGCCGCTTGGCGAGGACGTCGGGCCAGCGCCGGTTGGCGCCCACGGTGGAGGAGTGGCCCTCGGTGAGGGAGTCGCCGAAGGCGACGAGGGTGCCGTGGGACTCCTTGCTGAGCACGTCGAGGGCGGTCAGATAGCGCCAGGCCTCGACCTGCTGGGTGTACGGCGTGCCGGTCACGTCCTCGGCGTGGTCGCCCTGCGCGGCGTAGGAGATCTGCCGTACGTGCGCGTGCACGGTGACCGGGCCGGGCTCGGCCGGGGCGTACGTGGTGACCAGGACGTCGCTGTCGTACGGGATGGTGATGCGTACGGCGTCGCTCATCGCCTGCCGGCCCGGCGGGATCACGACGGTGGCGATGCCGTTGAACGTCAGCCGCCGCATGGTCTGCGGCAGCGCGGCCGCGCTGCCGTGGGCGGCGGCGAGGGCGATGGTGGCGTCCGTGATGGTCAGGGGCAGCCGGCCGTAGAGGTTGGACAGCGTGATCCGGGCACCCGTGCCGCCGACGCTGGTGTGGACGACGTTGCGCACGGAGCGGTCGTGCAGGCCGGCGGTCTCGGTGCCGGGCTCGGCGGCGGACGGGGACGTCGACCAGGCGCCGACCCAGGTGCCGGTGGAGGCCGGGGCGGCGGTGTTGCGCGGGGGGTGGGGGCCCGCGGCCGGGCGCTGTGCCGTGCCGTCGTCGGAGGCCGCTCCGACGTATATGGCGACCGACATGGCCACGATCAGCGAGACGATCGCGGCGAGCAAGGCATAACCGGAATGAGGCCTGGTCATGCGGTGCGTCTCTCCTCGGGCGGAAGTGGAGCCCGGGGCTCCGATGTGATCACCCCATGATGCGCCATGGAGGTGGGGGAGTTGACCGGTACCCCCTGCGGCAGAGCCATTCGGCCGCGAGAGTTCACTTGCCCGTTCACTCGCGCGCCGCCCCCTGTCGGACAGACGCGGGGAACTCTTGTCCCGTTCCAGGAGTCGGTCAGGAAGGGACAATGTGGAGTGGAGGCTCGGGAACGGGTGGAGCGGATGGATCGTACGAAACCGGATCAAGCAGTCGAAACGGGAGCTGCTTCCGTAGAGAAGCATGCCCGGCCGGACACGGTCGGTAACCGACCCGTCGGCACGCGTGGCGTGCCCGCGTCCGCCGTCCGCGCCATGACGACGTTCAGCCCCGCCGACGAGGAGAAGCAGCGCGGGGTGCGCCGGATGAAGGTCACCGCGACCGGGCTGCTGCTGTTCGTGGCCGTGGTGTACGTGCTGGCCAAATGGGCGCAGAACTCGGGCGCCGGCCCCTGGGTCGGTTATGTCGCGGCGGCCGCCGAGGCCGGCATGGTCGGCGCGCTGGCCGACTGGTTCGCCGTCACCGCCCTGTTCCGCCACCCGCTCGGCATCCCCATCCCGCACACCGCGATCATCCCGACCAAGAAGGACCAGCTGGGCGTCTCGCTGGGCGAGTTCGTCGGCGAGAACTTCCTCTCCGAGGACGTCGTACGAGAGCGGCTGCGCGCCGTCGGCATAGGCAGCCGCCTCGGCGCCTGGCTCGCCGAACCGCAGAACGCCGACCGGGTGACCGCCGAGCTGGCCACGGCCCTGAGAGGCGCGCTGACCGTGCTGCGCGACTCCGACGTGCAGGCGGTGGTCGGCGAGGCGATCACCCGCCGGGCGAACGTCCAGGAGATCGCCCCCGGCATCGGCAAGATGCTGGAGAAGGTCGTCGCCGACGGCGGCCACAAACGGGTCGTCGACCTGATCGTCTCCCGCGCGCACGACTGGCTGGTGCTGCACAGCGACTCCGTGATGGACGCCGTGCAGGGCGGAGCGCCCGGCTGGACCCCGCGCTTCGTCGACCGGAAGGTCGGCGAGCGGGTCTACAAGGAGTTGCTGCGCTTCTGCGCGGAGATGCGGGACATGCCGTCCCACCCGGCGCGCGGCGCTCTCGACCGCTTCCTCACCGACTTCGCCTCCGACCTGCAGTCCGACACCGACACGCGCGCGAAGGTGGAGCGGCTCAAGGGCGAGGTGCTGGGCCGTGGCGAGGTCCAGGACCTGATCGCCTCCGCCTGGACGGCCGTACGCTCCATGATCGTCTCTGCGGCGGAGGACGAGCGCAGCGAGCTGCGGCTGCGCGTGCGGGCCTCGCTGCTCTCCCTGGGCGCCCGGATGGCCACCGAACCCAAGATCCAGAACAAGGTGGACAGCTGGGTGGAGGGCGCGGCGGTGCACATCGTGACGACCTACCGCAGCGAGATCACGCTCCTGATCACCGACACCGTGGCGAGCTGGGACGCCGAGCACACCACGAAGAAGATCGAGGCGCACATCGGCCGTGACCTGCAGTTCATCCGGATCAACGGCACGGTGGTGGGCTCCCTGGCCGGGCTGCTGATCTACACGATCTCCCACATGCTGGGGGCGTAGCCCCCCGGGCCGTGCGGGCGTGACCTCTCCGGTTCCGGGCACACGAGAGGGGGTCGCCCAACGGAGAGGGAGCCATGGCAGCAGCATCGTCGTCGCCGGCCTCTGTGCCCGGCTCCACCGGCACCGTCACCACGTCCGTCCCCGCCCGTCTGGACCGGCTGCCGTGGTCCCGGTGGCACTGGATGATCGTGATCGGCCTCGGCACCGTCTGGATCCTGGACGGCCTCGAAGTCACCATCGTCGGCAACGTGGCCGGCCGGCTGGCCGAGGAGGGCAGCGGGCTGGACATCAGCGCGGCCCAGGTCACCGGCACGGCGGCGGCACTGTATGTGGCGGGCGCCTGCTCCGGCGCCCTGTTCTTCGGCCGGCTGACCGACCGTTACGGCCGCAAGAAGCTGTTCATGGTGACGCTGGCGGTGTATCTGGCGGCGACGGCCCTGACCGCGCTGTCGTTCGAGTCCTGGTGGTTCTTCCTCTTCCGCTTCCTGACCGGCTTCGGCATCGGCGGCGAGTACGCGGCCATCAACTCCGCGATCGACGAGCTGATCCCGTCCCTCTACCGGGGCCGCGTCGACCTGATCATCAACGGCAGCTACTGGCTCGGCGCGATCGGCGGCGCCCTGCTGTCGATCCTGATGCTGGACACCGCGATCTTCCCCATGGACCTGGGCTGGCGGCTGAGCTTCGCGCTGGGCGTGGTCCTGGGCCTGGTCATCCTTCTCGTACGGAGCCATGTGCCGGAGTCGCCACGGTGGCAGTTCATCCACGGCCGAGGTGAGCAGGCGGAAGCGCTGGTGACGTCGGTCGAACGGGAGATCGAGCAGGAGAAGGGCGAACCGCTGCCGCCGCCCGCCGGTGAGATCACCATCCACCAGCGCAAGAGCATCGGCTTCGGCCTGATCGCCAGGACCGTCTTCGGCCGCTACCCACGCCGGGCGGTGCTCGGGCTCTCCCTCTTCATCGGCCAGGCGTTCCTGTACAACGCCATCACCTTCGGCTTCGGCACCATCCTGACCACGTTCTTCGACGTGCCGACGGGCAACACGGGCTACTACTTCGCGGTGATCGCGGCGGGCAACTTCCTCGGCCCGCTGCTGCTGGGCAAGCTCTTCGACACGGTCGGCCGCAAGGTGATGATCTCCTCGACGTACATCCTCTCCGGCCTGCTCCTGTTCGGCACGGCCTGGCTGTTCGACCGGGGCTCCCTGACGGCGACGACGCTGACGGCGTGCTGGTGCGTGGTGCTGTTCTTCGCCTCGGCCGGTGCGTCCAGCGCCTACCTCACCGTCTCGGAGGTCTTCCCGATGGAGACCCGAGCCATGGCCATCGCCTTCTTCTACGCCCTCGGCACGGCGGCGGGCGGCATCAGCGGCCCGCTGATCTTCGCCGACCTGACGGAGTCGGGCGTGGTGGCCGACACGGTGCTCGCCTTCCAGATCGGCGCGGGCCTGATGTGCGCGGCGGGGCTGGTGGCGGCGTTCCTGGCGGTGCGTGCGGAGCGCCGCTCGCTGGAGGACATCGCCACGCCGTTGTCGGTGGCCGGGGCGGGGGCGGGGGCGTCCAAAGCCACGGCTTAGGAGGAGCGTTCGCGGGGGTCGAAGTCGGCCCACAGCATCTCGGAGTCGTGGACCTCGCCGGTCGGCCTCATGCCCAGAGCCTTGGCGATACCGGCCGACGCTCCATGACCGGGATGCACATGGGCCACAAACCCGGCAACGCCCTGGGTGCGCAGCCACAGGACCATGGCGGAGGCCCCCTCCTTGCCGTAGCCGACACCTTGGAAGGCGTGGCCGACCACCCAGGCGAGCTCGGCTTCGACGCGGTCGGGGCAGGGGCGGTAGAGCGTTGCCTGTACTGTCCCGACCAGCTGCCCGTCGGTTCTGTTCCGCAGCATCCAGTTGAGCCAACCCTGCCGCCCGTCGGGTGAATGACCGACGGTCTGCCGCCGGTAGCGCTGCGCCAGTTCCTCGCGCGTGGGCGGTGTGCCTCCGATCCACTTGTGCAAACGCCCGTCATTGAGGATTTCCTCAGCTTCGTCGGCATGTGCGATTGCCAGCGGTTCCAATTGCAAGCGATCTGCCTGGAGAGGGGCGGCGGTTGGCCAGGAGTTGGTTTCAGGCATGGGGTGATCTTAAGCCCGGCCGGCAAGAGCCCAAATATCGGAAGAAATGGGGGAGACCGCCCGCTACGAGGCCCCGTCACCCGCACGCCCCCGGCGCCGCAGCAGAAGCAGTCCGCCCGCGAGGGCGGTGATGCCGGTCGCGGCGATCCAGCCCGCGACATCGCCGGTGCCGGTGGCGGCGAGGTCGCCGTCCGGGGTGGGGGAGGCGCCCGGGGTCCCGGACTGGACGGGCTGCGCGGGCTGTACGGCGGGGGAGGGCGCGCCGGATGCCGTGGCACTCGGCGTCGGCGTCGGCGACGACGACGTACTCCCGGCCACCCGGTCCCGCGTGAACGCCAAAGTACCGAAGCCCAGTTGGTCGTACCCCCCGCTGTTCGGCCCGTAGTCCCCGCCCCCGCCCTCCGGCGCGGACTTGGCGGCGATGCGGGTGATGTACGAGGCGTCGAGTCCCCGCCGCCTGGTGTAGTGGTTGGCGATCATCGCCCAGATCGGCCGGGTCGTCGCCGGGTCGACCGCCGCGGCCCCGGTCGCCGTCTCGGTGCCGGACCAGCCGCCGATCGCGCCCTTCTTACGGGTGTTCGCGGTGTACGGCACCTCGTCCCCGAGGCTCCACTTGGCCACGTACTGCGCGCCCTTGAGGAACCGGTTGTCGTCGTAGCCGTACAGGTCGATGCCCTGGTTCCAGGCCATCTCGCAGAACGTTCCCATCAGCCCGACCCCGAGCAGCGCGTGCCCCTGGTCGCGCCCGGCCTCCAGCCACTCGGCGAGCCCGTCGTCGTACACGACGGGGATGGCGTTCTTGATGGATCCGAGCCCCTCGCCGTGCTTGAAGTACTCGATGGCCCGGTCGACGGCGGCACGGTCGTCGCAGAAGATGCCGACGGCCAGGACGCAGGCCATCGCGGTCAGGTCCCAGTTGGTCCAGTAGTTGGTGACGACGGCGTTGTTGTGGTTCTTCAGGAAGTCGTCGCTGAGCGGCAGGAAGACCTCCCGCAGCATCTTCTGGAAGCGGGCCAGTTCGAAGCCGCCGTGATCGCGGACGAGTTCGGCGGCGTTGGCGAACTGGTAGCCGTACAGGCCCGCCGCGAGGAACCGGTCGGCCGAGCCCTGGACGCCGGTCAGCTTGGCGGACCAGGTGTTGAGGATGGCCACGGCGGTGTCGGCGTGCGCGCGGTCGCCGGAGACATGTGCGCGCAGCGCGTTCTGGTAGGCGGCGTGGATGTCGTTGTAGAGGATCGAGTAGTTCTGCGGGCTGCCCGCACCCCGGTGGACGACGGCCTGCGGATTGGCCGTCCAGCCGCTCTGCGCATGCCGGTTGGCGGTGAGCTTGGCATACCCGGCGGTGTAGGGCGCGGCGCCCGCCCGCACCTTCGCGGCCATACGGTCCAGGTCGGCGCCGGTGTGCAGGAGGCCGGGGTGGGCGAAGGCCCCGCCGGCGGCGATGGCGGTGGGCGCCCGGAGGGCCGTACCCGTACCGATGACTCCGGCTGCCACACCCGTGGCCTTCAGCATGCCGCGGCGGCTGATGTGTGTCGTCACGTGCCTCGTACCTCAACGTCGTAAGTCGCGTGCCTGTGGAGGGGACGGTGAGGAGACGTGCGAAGGGCGGGGCGATAACAAAAACTGGACGCCCGTACCGAACAGACCCGTCGAAGGCACCCGCCGATCGGAGGCACGTCCGATGACCGTCCGCAGGATCGTCCCCGACATCCACACCGACTCCGAGGAGTCGATGAGCGCCAGCCGCGACTTCTACGGCCTGCTCGGCCTGGAGGAGGTCATGAACCTGGGCTGGGTGATGACCCTGGCCTCGCCCGCCAATCCGACCGCCCAGCTCATCTTCGTCACCGAGGACCGCACCGCGCCCGTCGTCCCCGACCTGAGCGTGGAGGTCGAGGACGTCGACGCGGTGTACGCGCAGGTGGTGGCGGCGGGCGCGGAGGTCGTGCGGGAGCTGCGGGACGAGGAGTGGGGCGTGCGGCGCTTCTTCGTGCGGGATCCGAACGGGCGCATGGTGAACGTGCTCACGCACCGGCGACAGGACTGAGCGGCTTCAGGCGCCGGTCGTCGATCCCGGCCGGACGATCATCAGTACCGTCACCACCGCCCACAGCAGGTTGAACACCCCGGTGAACATGGCGAGCCGCACGGTCGCCTCACGCGTCCCGCCGCCCTCTACGAGCGCCTCCTGCCGGGGCAGCACCAGTACGCCGAGGACGACCGCGGCGAGGGCGGTCAGCACGATGGACACGATCAGCCAGGCATCGCCGAGCACACCCATGGCGCTCGCCGTGGCGAACCCGAACACGGGCACGACGACGCCGATCGTGGCGTACACCCGGCAGATGCGGTGCAGCAGTTGGACCGTCTCGCCGGCCTTGGGGTCGTCGGGCGCGGCCAGCACCCGGCGCGCGGCGGGCGGGAACATGCTCGCGGCGACGGTGACGGGCCCGATGGCGACGATCGCGGCGAGGACGTGGACGGCGAGGAGGAACTTGGTCACGGGCGTCGACGCTATGCGGCCGGTCCGATCTCGCAGAAGTGGCGATAATGCCACGCTTCAACGGATTCTCGCCGTGCGTGATGGAGTAAGGAGGCCGGCCTTCTTGCCTGACAGCTCATGTTGGCAGAAGTCCGTCGTAAGCCTACGATCCCGCCATGCACACCGTGGCCGTACTGGCGCTGGACGGCGTCATCCCGTTCGACCTCTCCGCCCCGATCGACGCCTTCGGCTGGGCCCGGCTGCCGGACGGTCGTGAGGCGTACCGGGTGCGGGTCTGCTCGGAGCGGGAGGAGGTGAGCGCGGGGGCGTTCACCGTGCGGGCGCCGTACGGGATCGAGGCGCTGGCGGAGGCCGACACGATCATCCTGCCCGGCGTCGGCGACCCGCCGGAGACGCTGCCGCCCGGGGTCACCGAGGCGCTGTGCGCGGCGGCGGCGAACGGTACGCGGATCGCGTCGGTGTGCGTGGGCGCGTTCATCTTCGCGGCGACGGGCCTGCTGGACGGTCTGCGCGCCACGACGCACTGGTTCGCGGCGCCGGATCTGGCGCGGCGGTACCCGAAGGTGACGGTCGACCCGAACGTCCTCTACGTCGACAACGGCCAGTTCCTGACCTCGGCGGGCGCCGCCGCGGCGATGGACATGTGCCTGCACATGATCCGCATGGACCACGGCTCGGCGGTCGCCGCGCACGCCGCCCGGATGTCGGTCATGCCGTTGGAACGGGAGGGCGGGCAGGCCCAGTTCATCGTCCACGACCAGCCGCCGGCCCCGGCGGGCGCGACGCTGGAGCCCCTGCTGGCGTGGCTGGAGGACAACTGCGACCAGGATCTGACGCTGGACGACATCGCGACGCGGGCCGGGATGAGCGCGCGGACCCTCAACCGGCGCTTCCGGGACCAGACGGGGACGACGCCGTTGCAGTGGCTGCACCGGGCGCGGGTGCGGCGGGCGCAGTATCTGCTGGAGACGACGTCGTATCCCGTCGAACGCATCGCGACGCAGGCCGGTTTCGGCTCGCCCACGGCGTTCCGGGAACGCTTCCGGCGGGTGGTGGGGACGAGTCCGCAGGGGTACCGGAAGGCGTTCAGGTCGGCGTCGTAGGCGGGCCAGGCGCCCACCTTCTCCGCAACGGGCTGGGAGTACTGGGACTTGACTCGCCGCCCTCTCGCACGGGGCCGGACGCAGCCCTTCAGCTCCGCGCCGCCACCCGCCGTACCACCGCCAGCGCCTCGCGCACCGCCCCCGGGATGTCCGTCACCGGGAAGCGCGCCTGGCGCACCACGCGTTCGCGGTCCACCACCAGCACCGCCCGCTTCAGCCGCAGTGCCTGCCCGGCGCGGAACACCGGTAGCCGCAGAGCGGCGGCCAGGCGCAGGTCGACGTCCGAGAGCAGGGTGAAGGGGATGCCCTCCTCGACCGCGAACACCCGCTGCTCGTCCGGGCGTTGAGTGCTCACGCCGCGCACCTCGGCGCCCGCCGCGCGGAAGTCGTCGTACGCGTCCCGGAACAGCCGGTTCTCCAGTGTGCAGCCGATGGCACCCGGGATGTCGGCCCAGCCGTCCGGCAACGGGCCCGGGCGACCGGTCGCCGGGTAGCAGAACAGGACGGTGGCCGCCGCCTCGGCCACCGGGTCCAGCGGCTCACCGTCCCGGTGCCCCGGCAGTTCGAGGCGCGGCAGCCGCTCGCCCACCAGGCCCGCCACCCGCAGCGCCTCCGCACTCTCCTCGTCGGCCGTGCCGCTCAGCGAGCCGTCGCCGAGCAGCCAGCGGTCCGCCCAGTCCTGCATCGAGAGCAGCACGGGCAGCAGCCCCCGCCCGCTCTCCGTCAGCCGGTACTCGTACCGCACCGGGCCACTCTGATACGGAACCTTCTCCAGGACCTCCGCCTCCACCAGGTGCGCAAGGCGCTCGGTCAGCACCTTCCGGGAGATACCCAACTCCTTCTGAAGCGCGTCGAACCGGTGGTGCCCGCGTGCGGTCTCCCGAACCAGGAGCAGGCTCCACCAGTCGCCGACCACCGCCGCCGCCTGCGCGATCGCACAGGCGGCGTCCCGCTCGGGCACCGACCTGACCATGGGTCTCCTGTCTTGCGGATACGACGTCCGGCCAACGTCCGGCCAACCTCCGGCCTTCGAAACCATCTTGCGCCATGTGGTCAGTTCCGGATAGGAACTGACTTGCAAACCAAGTAAGTTCCCATAGGAGACTCACTGAAGGGTGGGCGTCGCATGAGTCGGACACCGACGGTCCCGGAGCGCGATCGCCGCAGCACCCACCACGCGACCTCGCCTCCGGCCGTCTTCTGGCGCTACTGGGCCGCTGCCACCGTCAGCAACGCGGGCACCGCCGTCACCGCCCTCGCTCTCCCCCTGGTCGCCCTCACAGTCCTCGACGCCACCGCGCTCCAGGCCGCCCTGCTCGCCGCCGCCGGACAGATCTCCTGGCTGCTGCTCAGCCTCCCGGCCGGAGTGATCGCCCAGCGCGTCCCGCTCCGCCGCCTCCAGGTCACCCTCGATCTCGTACGGCTCGCCGCCGTCGGATCCCTCCCGCTCGCCTGGTGGCTCGACCGGCTCACCTACCCGCACCTGTTGCTCGCCGCTCTGGTCACCGGCGCCGCGACCGTACTCTTCGACATCGGCAACTCGACCTTTCTGCCCGCCATCGTCCCGAACCGGCAGCTCGCCGCCCGCAACAGCCTGATGTCCGGCACGCACGCCGTCACCGAGACCGCAGGGCCCTCCGGGGGCGGCCTCCTCGTGCACGCCGCGGGCCCGGTCGGCGCGCTCCTCGTGGACGCCGCCAGCTACCTGCTCTCAGCCGTGCTGCTGCGTACCCTCCCCGAGCGTCGCCCCGCCGCCCGCACCGGCGACGGCGCCCTCCGGCTGATCCGCGAGGGCTGGACGTACGTGACGCGGCACCCGGTGATGCTGCCCTGCATGCTCTGGGCCACCGCCACCAACTTCGTCTGTGCGGCCCTGGTCGCCCTCACGCCCCTCTACCTGGTCCGTGAGGCCGGACTGACGCCCGTACAACTCGGGCTGGTGCTCGCCATGGACGGAGTCGGCGCGCTCGCCGGATCCGTCGTGGCGGTCCGACTGACCCGGCGGTTCGGCACCGCCCGGGGGCTCGTCGGGACCGCGCTGGCCGGCGGTGCCGCGGCCCTGCTGGCCCCGCTGACCACCTCCGCGGCCGACGCGTACTGGTTCGCCCTGGGCAACGCCGGCTTCGCGTTCGGCGTCGTCATCGGCTCGATCACCACCCGCACCCACCGCCAGACCGAGTCCCCGCCCGAGTTCCTCTCCCGTGTCATGGCCACCGTCCGCTTCGTCTCCTGGGGCGCCCAGCCGCTCGGCGCCCTCACCGCCGGCCTGCTCGCCACATACGCGGGGACGCACGCGGCTCTGTGGACGGTGTGCGCGGCCGCGCTCCTGCCGCCGCTGTACCTGCTCACGGTCCCGGTGGGCCGCCGCCGGGACTTGACCTGAGTCGCCTCTTGTCAACTTTCCTCCCGCGAGTTATATAGAAAGCCGTAGGGCATCGCACCCAGCCCCGTCACGAAAGGAGTGACCCGTGATGCTCATGCGCACCGACCCGTTCCGCGAATTCGACCGACTCGCGCAGCAGGTCTTCGGCCCCACCCGTCCGGCCGTGATGCCGATGGACGCCTACCGAGCGGGGGACGACTTCATCGTCCACTTCGACCTCCCCGGCATCGACCCGGAGTCGATCGAGCTGGACGTCGAACGCAACGTCCTCAACGTCCGTGCCGAGCGCCGCAACCCGGCCCCCGAGGGCGCGGAGATGATCGTCGCCGAACGTTCCACGGGTACCTTCACCCGCCAGCTGTTCCTCGGCGAAACCCTCGACACGGACCGCATCGACGCCTCGTACGAGGCGGGCGTCCTCACGCTGCGCATCCCCGTGGCGGAGGCGGCCAAGCCGCGCCGCATCCAGATCACCGGCGGCGACAGCCGCAGGCAGATCAGCGGCTGAGCGCTGCCGCCGAGCCCGGCAGCCGAACTCAGTTGTCGACGAGAAGCGTCCCGCAGGCCCGCACACCGCCGCCCGCGGGACGCGTTCCCTTGCCCTTCGGACCAGGAGGAGAGGTCGCACGATGACCGCACCGACGATGCCCGCACCCCACCGCACCGGTACGACGACCTGGGCGGACCTGATCACCGCCGTACAGGAAGCGGGCCAGTACCCGACGAGAGCGGAAGCGGAACGTATCACCCGCATCGTCCTCTCCGCCCTCGGCGGCCACGTCACGGGCGACGAACGAGTGGCCCTGGCCCAGGCTCTCCCCGAAGAGGCGGCGAGAGTCGTCGCCTCCCAGATCCCGGCCACCCGCCCCCTGACGGCCTCGGAATTCGTCGACTCGGTGGCCGTCCGCACCGAGGGCGCCACCCCGGCAACGGCCCGCTGGGACGTCAGCTCGGTCCTCAGCACGCTCCCGCAGCTGGTGGGTGACGACCTGATCGCCCGGGTCATCGCCCAACTCCCCCCGGGCTACGCCCTGCTGTTCGGCCGAGCTGACCTGAACCCGGCGTCGTAGACGCCCATGGGGCCACCGCCGTCCCCTCCGCAGGGTCGGCGGTGGCCGTCAGTCGACCACCTGGCCGCACGTCACATTGGGGACCGCTCCGGTCACGGCGGCGGCGTGGTCCGAGGCCATGAGCGCGGCGACGTTGCCGACGTCGTCGAGCGCGGGCAGCCGTTTCAGCAGCGTCATGTCCGTCAGACCGGCGATGAACTCGTCACGCGTGGTGCCGGTGCCGACGGCGTGCTTGTCCAGCACTTCCTCTATCGACTCCACCGACCCGGCCGAGCGCAGACAGATCACGCGCACACCGCTGGGCCCGAGCTCCGCGGCCAGCGTGCGGGAGAAGCCCTCCAGCGCGGCGCAGGTCACGCCGAAGCCGCCGACGAGGGGGAAGGGAATCCGGGACGGCGACGCCGTGATCATCATGATCACACCCGACCCGGCCTCGATCATGTGCGGTGCGACCGCCTTCGCGGTCAGGAACTGCGTTCTGGTCGCGATGGTGATCGGGCGGGCGAAGTCGTCGTAGGACATCTCGATGAGCGGGATGCCCTGCACCTCGTCCAGTCCGATCGCGTTGAACGAGACGTCGACTCGCCCGGCCTCCTTCACGATCGCGGCGACACAGTCGTTGACGGACTGTTCGTCGAGCGCGTCGACCCGAGTGGTCACGGCCGTTGCTCCCGTGGCGGCGATCTCCCCCGCCACGGCCTGGAGTTTGGCCTCGGTGCGCCCGGCGAGGAAGACCCTGGCTCCCTCACGGGCGAAGGCGCGAGCGACCGCGCCGCCGATCGACCCACCGGCTCCGAAGATCACGGCGTTCTTGTCTGTGAGCAACATGGGCATCAGGGGTGGTGATGGTCGTGCGAAGCGGATGGAACCCCCCCGCGAATGGAGCACCTTTCCTCTCCGTCCATCGTCCGCCGCGACGCGACGAGATCGCATCTCGAGTCGTAGCGTGGCGGTGTGGCCACGAATGGCGAGGTGGGCTATGAGTGCACGCATCAAGGGCAAGACACTGGTCGCCAGGGACGAGGGCGACAACGCCGACGGCGTCGTCGTCAAGCTGTACAGCGAGGAGACCGACGGGGCCATCTCGATCATCGAGCAGCTCTTCGAACCCGGCCTCCTGCTACCACCCCACATCCACCAGAACGACGTCTGGCTCTACATACTCGACGGGGAGATGCACGCCCGGGTCGGCGACGAGGTCGTCAGGGCCACAACCGGCTGCTGGGTCATGAAGCCGCGCGGGATCCCCCACACGATGTGGAACGCGAGTCCCGACCCGGCACGCCTCATGGAGGTGTACACACCGGGCGGATTCGAGCTCTTCTTCAAGGACTTCGCAGACCGGTTGCGGCAAGGACCGGCCACGCTCGACGAGTTGAACCGCCTCGGCGAGCGGCACGGCATCCGCTTCTTCGACGACTGGATTCCCGACCTCAAGGCGGCCTACGGCCTACGAGTCGTCGGCGAGTAGCCTCCACACCCCGAAGATGCCGGTCCGCGCTACAGATTGTCTCCCCAGCCTCCCTGAATCATCGTCTGGAAGGCCCACTTCCCGTCCCGCCTGATCAGGATGTCGGCGTACCGGAGCTGCTGGGAGTGGCCGTCCACGGTCATGGTCGAGTCCGTGAAGACCACGGCCATCGAGGCCGACAGGAACACGGGGGTTCGGGTGGACTCGAAGGTGATGTCCTGGCCTCCCTCGCCCATCACATGGGTCATGGTCGCGACGAACTGCTCCCGGTCCCACTGGGCCGATCGACCGTTGCCCGCGGAATCGTCGCTCACGAGGTTCAGCGGGAACACCGCCATGTCGGCCATCCGCTCGACGTCACGCTTGCCACTCGCCGCGTCGTACTCCGCGAACCAGGCGTCCAGGCTCGCGCGGTCTTCCGGGGTGGGGGCGTATCCGGTGTCGGGCAGGAAGGTCATGCAGGCTCCTTTGGCGAGCGGTGGCGAGTCGAATCCCGGCAACCAGGCTAGTCCCAGGCTAGTCAAACTTGTCTAGCTGTCGTGGCAAGAGAGTGTATGCCCCACCCCGGCGCTAATAAAACTTGATTAGTGCAACGTGAGCTGCGGTTGCGGGCCCGGAGTCGTCGACCAGGCTTGGTGGAGAGGGACGGACTCGACGAACGGAGAAGCCGATGGAGCTTCCGCACAGGGTCGAGCAGACGAGACGCAGGCTTCTCGGGAAGCAGGCTCCCGGCCCCGCGGCCATGACGGACGCCAGGAATCCCGCGACAACCGCCGCGCTGACGGCGACGCTGGGGCTCGCCGCCGCATCCTGGGTCGTCGCGGTCGGGCAGATGCAGGGAATGGACATGGGCGTGGCGACCCGGCTGGGCCCGTTCGCCGTCTTCATCGGCCTGTGGGTGGTGATGATGGCGGCGATGATGCTGCCGGGCGCGGTCCCGGCGGTGGTGAGACGCGCTCACGCGGGCGGTCGGGTACGTGACGTGCTGCTGTTCGTCGGGTCGTACCTCGCCGTCTGGACCCTCGTGGGCCTCGCCGTGTACGCGCTGTACCGGCCGCACGGGTCCTACGCCGCCGGCGCGGTGGTGATCGCGGCGGGCGTCTACGAGTTCACGCCGCTCAAGCGGTACTGCCGCCGGCGCTGTCGTGAGAGCGCGGGCCCCGGATTCGAGTACGGGCTCTACTGCGTCGGCTCCAGCATCGGGCTGATGCTGATCCTGGTGGCGCTCAGCCTCATGAGCGTCGTCTGGATGTCCTTGATCGCCGCCCTCGTCCTCGCCCAGAAGCTGCTGCCCCCGAGAGCCGCCGTCGATGTGCCGCTGGCGCTGGCGATCGTCGGACTCGGAATCCTGATCGTCGTCGCGCCGTCGACGGTGCCCGGAGCCACCCCGCCGATGTGAGGCGGGCACGGCCGGCACAGGCAAAGGACAAGCAGGTCGCAGGCAAAGGACAAGCAGGTCGCAGGCCAAGGACAAGCAGGTGAGAAACAATGACCAAGCACAAGACCGGAACCCGCGAGGAGTGGCTCACCGCCCGCCTGGAGCTGCTCGACGCCGAGAAGGCGCTCACGCGACGCAGCGACGAACTGGCACGGCAGCGCCAGGAGTTGCCGTGGGTCCGCATCGACAAGGAGTACCGCTTCGACACCGACGAGGGCCCGGCGTCACTCGCCGACCTCTTCCGCGGCCGCTCACAGCTCCTCGTCTATCACTTCATGTTCGGGCCGGACTACGGGGCAGGGTGCCCGACCTGCTCGAACATCGCGGACGGCTTCAACGGCATCGGCGTCCACCTCGCCCACCACGACGTCACCCTCTGCGCCGTATCGCGGGCCCCGCTCGCGAAAGTGCAGGCGTACAAACGGCGGATGGGCTGGAGCTTCCCCTGGGCGTCCTCGTACGAAAGCGACTTCAACCACGACTTCCATGTGGCGCACACCGAGGAGGAGTGGCAGTCGGGAGCGGTGGAGTACAACTACCGCATGATGGATGTCGGCGCGTCGGAGATCGACACGGCGATGGCGGCGGACTCGGGGACGGACTGGGACACGTACCGGCGAGAAGGCCCCGGCATGAGCGCGTTCGCACGCGAGGACGACATCGTCTACCACACCTACTCCACGTACGAGCGCGGCCTGGACATCCTCTGGGGCATGTACCAGTGGCTCGACCGCGCCCCACTCGGCCGCAACGAGACCGGCCTCTGGTGGCGCCGCCACGACGAGTACGACAGCCGGTGAGGCACACAGCGCTCGTCGTCCCGTCGTCCCGCCCCCTGACCGGCCGGTCAGGGGGCGGGACCCCTGACCGGCCGGTCAGGAGGCCGGGCAGGCGTCCGGTCCGCCCTCGGCGAAGGCGGTCTTGGTGCAGTAGGTGACGGTCGGGTAGTACGCGTCCATGACCGTCGCCGGGTCCTGGCCGGACGGGACGTCCTGGACGGCGTGGGCGAAGTCCCGCGCCGGGAGCATGTTCCGGAAGAGGAGCACGCTGTTGACGTTGGTGGGTCCCCAGTCGATCCAGGTCACTCCGTTGTCCTCGGTCGCGTTGGCGGGGCGGTCCTGCTTGGTGGAGACCACGTAGGTGTAGCGCCGGTCCTTGTCGAGCGCCGTCTGGAAGTCGGCGGCGCAGGAGCTGGCCGGGTAGGGAAGCTGCCACTGGTTCTGGCAGATCGACCAGTACCTGAGCTGGGTCTTGTCGAGTACCGACTGACCTTCACCGGTGTTGGGGAAGGTGGGCGCCTGACCGCGGATGACGGCGATACGGCCCGACTCGTGGGCGAGCGGACTGCACAGGTACTTGTTGTACGGGTTGGGGAACAGGCCGCCGACCTTGTTGGGGATCGCGAATCCCGGGGCCTCGACGGTGGATTCCCCGCAGCCCTCGAATCCTCCGGGCGGCGCGTTGTCCTTCACCAACTCCCTGAGCTCCTCCGCCACCGGCCCGTCGGGCCCCTGGGCCGCCCCAGCCCGGGAACACGTCGGAATGGCGCTGGGGTTGCTGCCCTCACGCTGTCTCGACAGGGCGGGCAGTGGGACGCCGCCCGTCGGGTCGGACGCCTCGGCCGGTACGTAGATCCTCAGCACCAGCCACCCCAAGCCGGACGCGGCGCTGTCCTTGGTGGCGGCGAGCGTGTTGTCGCCGGCGCCGACCGCGGCACCCGGCTGCACCGTGACCCGATAGCGGTGCTGGTCGGGGTTGGTGCCCGCGTCCGGCACGGCGAACGGGTTCTTGCTCCCACGACTCGGCGCGATCTCGTAGTCGGCGAGCGAATCGATGGGCGACCCCTTGGCGTCGTACACCGTCAGCGAAGTGAACCGGGCAGACGGATACGTCCCGTCCACCACCAGGCGCTCACCCTCGCCGACCCGGTAGGGCATCATCCAGTACGTCGCGTTCGTCTCGGGAAAGGCGATGTTCAGCCTGCTCGGTCTGACGACGCCCGGCCATGCGCAGCGGACCTCCTGCGCAGCCGCATCCTCGGCCGGAGCGGGGACGGCGACACCGGCCGGCACGGCCAGGATGCCCACCAACGCCAGAGCAGAAGCCTTCAGAGTCCGCCAAGAGGCACGCATGAACCCCTCCAGCGCATATCGGGAGTGGCGGAAGACGCGCCCCTACACCCGCTGCCGGAATCGCGCGGATGCAATGAGCGCACAGGGGCGAGCCCACCCAACGGACGCTGCAGCCGCACCCGCCCGAAACTCAACCCCCACCAGCAGTCTCACCCCACCCGTCACACCGCGCAACGCGGACCTCGGGTTACGACCGCTCGGAGCCACCCACCACCAACGCACCGCCACCCGCTAAACGATCCTGGTGCGCCCCGACTTGCTGGTGCGCCCTCCCTCTCAACCCTGCCACCCGCTAAACCATCCCGGCGTGCCCCGAATTGCTGGTGCGCCCCACCCTCACTCCCGCCACCCGCCAATCCACCGTGGCGTGTCCCGAATTGCTGGTGCGCCCCACCCTCACTCCCGCCACCCGCCAATCCACCGCCGCGTGCCCCGAATTGCTGGTGCGCCCCACCCTCACTCCCGCCACCCGGCCACGAGCCGCCACCCACCACCCCACCGTCCCCGCCGCCCCACCCCTGGGCCGCCCGGCCAGGAAGAACCCCGCGGTGGAGGGGCGAGTGTCAAGAGTGAAATCGGCGAAGCCGACGCCCGAAGGGCGCTCTTGACACTCGCCCCGGAACCGCCACCCTCACAAAACCCGGGCGGCCTTGGCCCACTTGAAGCCAACGGCAGACCAACCAAGCTGAGAGGGCGACCGCCGGGAAGGCGTCAGAGCGTCAGAGCGTCAGAGCGTCAGAGCGTCAGAGCGTCAGAGCGTCAGAGCGTCAGAGCATCAGAGCATCAGAGCATCAGAGCATCAGAGCATCAGAGCATCAGAGCATCAGCGCATCCCGGCCCGCGGGCACGTGGACCGTACCGCCGGTGACGCCTGGTCATACGAAGAACGCAGCGGCCGGAAATAGTGGGTGACCGCCCAGGCGCCGACGCGACTACCGGCCTGGCACCCGGCCACATCCGCCGAGCGGAAGTGGATCCCGGCCCACACACGGGCGTCGATCATGTCCTCGTTGATCCGGTCGGCGTACTCGTAGTGCCGCGTGGTGCCGGTGGCCTCGGAGAAGAAGGTGAGGTCGAGACGCGTCGTGCCGAGCAGCCCGCTCAGGGCCTGGGTCACGGCGCCGGCGACCGCGGCATGGCCACTGATGTAGTCGGGGTGCGGTGGCGTGACGAGCAGCGGCTCCCACTGCGGGTCGGCCGAGGTCGCGGGGTTGCCGTCGGTGTCGGCCAGCTGGATGGCGGTGATCGGCCGCCAGAGTCCGTAGTGGAGTTTGGCGTCCCAGGCGGCGACGACGGCGTCGGTGCCCGAGGTGTTCGCCGCGGCGAACAGCCGTGCCGTCTCAGCGATGCCCAGGTGGTGCCGAGCCGTGTAGTCCCGGAGCGCCGCCTGGACCTGCACGGCCAGATTGCCCCCGAAGAACAGGGCGGTCTCGGTCTGGAAGGCGGTGCGGGCCGACCCGGTCTTCGCCCCCATGATCCTCACCTCGTTCACGTCCCGGGCATAGCGCGCCGAGGACAGTGCGGGCGGGGCTCCAGGACGGAACTGGTCCGGGGAGGCAAGCAGCATCGGGCGCAGTTTGCTGAGCCAGGGGTCGATGAAGGGCTGGTGGCCGGGTGGGGTGGGCCGCCAGACGCCGGGCGCGGGCGGGGCGGTGAACTGCACTGGCGCACCCCGTCCGTCGCCTTCGCGCAGGTCGATGAGGTGCTCGGCGGCCCGCTCCCCGAAGGCCACGCCCCGCGTCTTGGCGCTGCCCTCGGGAATCCTGGCGAGGGATTCGGCGTAGGCGGCGTCGAGCGGCGCCTGGGAGGCGGGGAAATAGGTGACCAGCACGCGGTGGGCCGCGGCCACGGCGGCCGCCTCGGGCGACGCGGTGGAGGGACCGCGCACCCGCCACTTGTAGGGGGCGTAGTCGCCCCGGATGCCCACCACGGCGTTGTAGACGGCAGCCGAGACGAACCCGTGCCAGATGACCACCTGGCCCGAGGGGCGGGTGGCGCCGAGGTTGGTGCTGATGGTGTCGGTGGCGATCGTGTTCCATTCACGGATCGCGGCGGCGTCCGCCGCGGGCGGCGCGTGGCTGCCGGCGGTGGCTGGTGGGCCGCTCAGGACTGTGACGAGGAGAACGAGCAGCGACATGACGGCGCCTACGGCAGCCGGTCTGCCCGAAGTCGATGCATGCATAACCGGCGTAACCGTCACACGCGCGGATGGTCACGCAGCTGTGTCTGCCCGGCAAGCCTGACCTGGGACGCCTCGACTCATGAGCGCCGCCACCTGTCAAGCCCCGAGATGCAGCGACATGACGCACCTCGCGGGCCAGGGCTTACTTGAGACATGGGTTCACGCAGAACCGGTGGCCGCTGAATCCCCGGAACAATTCCGGCGGCCGAATCCACCGGTCAGGCGCCCCACCATCAAAGACCTGTGATTCGCCGGGCCAACACCCATCACCCCTTCACATCAAAGGAGAATCTCCATGACCGCCACCGCCTCCCCCACCACTCGCAAGCGGCGTGTTCTGATGCTCGCGGCCTCGACCGCCCTGGCGGCAGGAGGCGCACTGGTCCCTACTGGAGCATTCGCCGCCCCGGCCACGCCCCCGGCAACCACCATCACAGCCGACTGGGACAACCGAGATAGCGAGGACCGCGACAACTCGGACGAGGACCGTGACAGCACAGACGAGGACACGAAGACTGCCCCCGAGTCCACGGAGGGCTCCGAGACGGCCCCCGAGTCCGGCGGTGTGGTCTCGGAGAGCTACTGCAGCAGCCCGACGCGGGCCCCGGGACTGTGCGTCGACGGCAAGCCGATCCCGAAGGGAGACGGCACCGTCAAGGTCCCGCAGGGAACAGTGGTCCCGAGCCCCACCGGCAGCTCGACTGCTGAGCTCGCTGTATGACCTGGGCACGACCAATGCCGAAGACCCCCAGCCGAGATCGGCTGGGGGTCTTCTCGCTGGTGGGCGCGGTATGACGTGAAGGACCACGCTCGTTACTCCCTGACAACCGCCCCTTGCACAGGAAGCACCACGATGGAAGCGGACGAGATCGTCGAGCTGCGCACCATGTACACCTTCGCCCCAGAGCCCGGGCAGAGCTGGGGCCTGACGTACGAGCGTCTCGCGACACTATTGCGCGAAGGGAACCCCGAGGCGTTCATCCGCGTCGACGAAGGTAACGGCGGACCCGTTCAGGGGTCGTCGATGCACTTCGGGATCACGCTGGACGACGAACAGCTCGAGGGCATGGCCTTGCTGACTCCTGAAGGGGTGTCGGTCAAGGACTGCACTGTCGGCTCGGCGGCGCGATTCGTCTTGTGGCTCAGGAACACCGTGGTGCCCGACGGCATGACCGTCATGTTCAACACCGAGTGGGGCGTGGAGGCCGAACTGCCCGATACGCCTGTACCGGACGCCACGCGCCCACGGATCGCCGCCGCGTTCATGGACCATCTCGTGGAGACCGGAGACATCGATTGAGCCCGAGGCGCTGAGCTACCGCCATTTGAAGCCCAGCACTCCAACGCCCGGGCCACGTCTCTCAGGGCCCGCCCCAGAACGCCAAAGCCTTGCCGATCAGCGACTTGGCGTCGTCGCCGTAGCAGGCTGCGCCGCTGAGGATGTCGAACGCCTTGATGTGGAGAGCGATCTCGTCCGGATCGGTGATGTCCACCCCGGTGGAGACGAGTTCATAGTGGACTCGACCGTCGTCGTACATGTTGAAGCCGGGTTCGGGAACCATCCCCACCTCGGCAGCGGTCGGGACGACACCCAGCCTGAGAGAGGGAAGGTCGAAGTCACGAAGCAGACGTTCCATCTGCCCGCGCATCACCGCCGGCCCTCCCACGTTGGTGTACAGGGCCTGCTCACCGAGGATGACGTCGAAGCGGTGCTCACCGCCGTAGAGCACCTGCTGCCGCTCCATTCGCTTGGCGACCCCCGCCGGAACGTCGTCAGGGACACCGAGGAACTCGACAACGTGCCGGAGGATGACGGAGGCGTAGGCCTCGGTCTGGAGCGTGCCCCAGATCATCGTGGGCAGGTACGCCTTGCTCTGACGCGTCTGCTGGTACAACCGGACTACCTCGTCCTGGATGCCTTCTGTACCGGTGGACAGCCGTTGCTGCCACGGGACCATGTTCGTCATTCGGTCACTCTCTTTCCCCCAGGGTTGGTCAAGGGCATGCGTGCCCGCCGGTAACGCACAGCACGCGTCTCGCGGTGAGGGTCTCGTCTCATCTCAGGGCCTCGGAAGCGGCAGACCAGGCATCCGCGGATGCCGCAGATGTTGCCCGCCGTCGTACACATGCATCGTGAACGTCTCCGGCCTCGGCCGATCGGCCGCGTCGAACGCGTCCAGGACTTCCTCGATGCGTTCCCACAACTTCATCGGGCCGCCTTCATGGACCTCCCACGCTGTGCCGTTGGGCGTGAGCGTGGCGGCAGAGCCGGTGACGACATCGACGAGGTGTACGACTCCGTCCATCGTGACCATCTGTGCGTTCGGTACTGCGGTTTGGGCGAGGAAGCGCAGGTGGAACGCCTCCTCGGTCGCGGCCGTGATCCGTTCGGGGCTGTGCCTGGCCGATCGTGTTTTCTCGGGCAAACCGGCGGCCCAGTCCGCGGGATTGCCGAAGGCCGGTGCCGCATGCGTCCGGGCGGGCATGAAGGAGATCGTGCCCGGCAGCAAGGGACCCTCGGCCGTGCCGTCCTCGGCCACGGTGAGCAGGACACGGGCGTTTCCGTAGAGCCAGCCCGACAGGGGGATCAGAATCTTCCCGCCCGGCCGGGCTTGAGCGAGCAACGCGGGCGGGACGGCACGGAACGAACAGGCGGCCACGATTCGGTCGTACCAAGCCTCGGGCCAGTACCCGTACAAGCCGTCCGCCACGGCCAGCGTCGGGAAGTAGCCGCAGCCATATAGCGTGTTCGCCGCCGCTTCCAGCCGACGCGGGTCGATCTCCACGCTGGTGACGTGCGAGGAGCCCAGACGCTCGCAGGCGAGTGCGGTGGAATAGCCGGTCCCGGTTCCGATCTCCAGCACTGTGTGACCCTCCGCGACGTCGGCGTCGGCCCACATGCGCAGGACGAGCGACGGCAGTGTGGACGACGAGGTGGGGGCCCCACCATGCCGGACGACCGGGTCCTTCCAGTCGGGCTCCTCGCCGTCGAACTGCGTGATCAGCGTGGTGTTGGAGTACGCCGCGGCTAGCCACCGGCCGTAGTCGAGCTCGGCGGTGACCGGCTCCCACACGGTCAGTCCGTGCTCGTCGCGTTGCCCGGTGGGCAGATAGAAGCCGGGTACGAAGGGATGCCGTGGCACCTCTTCGACCGCCGCCCGCCAGGCTGGATCCTTGAGAGTCCCGTCTACGGCGAGGACTTCCGCCATGGCCTCACGCAGCCGCGCCGCGTCGGTCTCAGGGTCGGCCGGCATCTTCATGGCCTGCCGCCTCCTTCCTGGTCAAGATGTCGGCGAAAGCATCGGTGATGTCCTGCGCGTCCGGGAGCCAGCCCCACTGCCCGTTCGGGTTGCACTCGATCGCCCACCACCTTTCTGGATCGTCGCTGTCTCCGGTGAGTGCGAAGTCGAAACAGCCGAAGACCAGACCGAACGAGTCCAAATAGCGCTGCAAGGCAGCCTCGACGGCGGAGGGGACGGCGATGGGCGTGTGAGCCAGTTCCTCCCAGTTGCCGCGACGCCAGTCCAAAGCCCCGTCCGGGGTGGTGATCCGTTGGGCGAAAACCCGGCGGCCGACTACGGTGACGCGTGCGTCTCCTGCCTTGGGGATCTCGGCCTGGAACAGGTGCGCGGTCGTCATGAGGGCGTCATCGAAGGTGTCAGGGTCGACACGTTGAGTCCACAGCGCCCCGGTCCGATGGTCATCGCCGCGGGGCAGACCACGGAACGACTTGTAGACGACTTGCTCCTGGGTGGCGGCGAACTTACGTGCCGCTTCGGGGTCATTGGTGATCAGTGTCGGCGGGATCCTCACTCCCAGCTCGGCGAACCTCTGGAGCTGTGTCGGTTTGAAATCCGCACGTGCGACCGCGGACGGATGATTGACGTACAGCGCACGACGCAAGCTGTGCAGGACACCGCCGAGCCCATGCCGTGCCTCGGCGATGGCGAAATCCCGTTGCTGCTGGGGGAGGTGCTTGAACCGGTCGGCGTACGGGGTGGGGCGGCGATAGTAGACCGCCGTCACTTCCCCCAACTCGAGCTCCTTACTGGTCGTACGCATCCGCCCGCTCCACAGCGGTGTGCCGGATCCGATACGGAACCCGAAGGCGAGCTCAGGTCCAATGTCGGCAGGGTCGATGCGCACGACGGGCACCCCGCGCGCGTTCAGCGCGGCGATCACCCAGTCGGCTGTGACGTCTTCCAGGGCCGTGATGACCAGGACGGTGGAAGCCATCGCTCAGTCCGACTCGTAGTCGGTTGTGACGTCGTCCTGCGTCTGCGGTTGCGGCTTCTCCCCGTCCCCGCCTCCGGAGACCGACGCCGTTCCCGCGGTCTTCGACGACCCATGCTTACCCATCTCCACCTCCTGCCCGGAGCTGTCGGCGTATCGGGCGGTCTGTGTAGCGCTGTCGAGTACCACGGTCGCGTATGGCGGCGGGCTGATCGGCAGGCGGTCGGTCACCAATCGCATCGCCCACGGCGCCTGAGTGGTGACAGTGGCCATGTGCTCAGCCTTCCTCTCGATGGCGTGCGACCAGGCCTCGGCTTCCCCGGCAAGCTGAGACCGTCCGGCCTCGACCAGGGCGACGATCGAACGCGGCGCGCACAAGTCACCTTCGTACCTGGGCGGCACCACCCAGTACGTGCCTGGCGGTTGCCGCCGGTCGAGGCGCGGAACTCCGAGATAGGTGCCGCGCCCCAAGCAGGTCGCGATGTCGTCGTACGCCCACACGAGAGCGGCGTGCGCCTCGATCAGTGCGTAGTAAGTGCCTCCCGCCACGCGGCGGTCAAAGATGACCGATCCGCCCAATAACTCTCCGAGCGCGCCTGCGACTTGGTCGGGCTCGTGGGACCGAACGACGGCGTGTACGACCTCGGATGGCATACGCACCGCTGCGAACCGCTCCCCAAGCGACAGAAGGGCGACGCCCAGCGCCGCCCACTCGTTCCGAACCTGATCCGGCGCCGGATGGCTCCGAGTCAGCCACTCGGAGATCACCCCGTCTGGAGTCTCATGTGCGTGCATAGTTGCTCCCTTGCTGCTGCCCAACAGTCGGTACGGCACAGAGAGTCCACGAGTGACTGCTCAGATTCGAGGACTCCAAAAGGCCTTCAAGAGGACGTTCACAGGGCCTTGCTGACGCCCTGAGGGGGAGAAGGGTCCTGTGGCGGACCTGTTGTGGGAGGCTTGAACCAGTTGTCGACAGGAGGGGGCGATTCCGTGCCAAGGCCCACAGGCAACGTCCGGCTCAAGGCGGCTCGCGTGGCCGCCGGGTTCAACTCACAGCAGGACCTGGCCGACGCCCTGACGGAGCACGCCAAGCGCATGGGCATCCGCGGTCTGTCGATCGGAGTACGACAGGTTCGCCGCTGGGAGTCGGACAATCCACCGTGGCCACAGCCGGACTGCCAGCGCGTACTTGTTCATCTGCTCGGCCAGAGCATGGAGTCGCTCGGTTTCACACCCCCCTGGGGCTCAGAGGGCCCGACACCAGACCCCACCCGCCGCATGCTGGTCACTGGCGGTGCGGCGGCACTTGGACTGGCGATGGGCTCTCAGCGGGCCATCGCCGCGCCCCAACCGACCACGGCAGGTGCCGACTTCGAGGCGGTGACTCGCTCACACCGCCGGCTCTACTGGTCGGTCGCACCGTCCACCCTGCATCCAGCTGTGCTTGCGCATGCGACGCTAGGTTGTGCCCTACTCCCCGAGACGACGGATGTTACGCGCCGTACGGTGGCCGCGGCGCTGGCGGAGACCTACCTGCTCGCGGGCCGGATCGAGTTCTTCGACCTCAGCCAGCCGGCCAGTGCGCACGACACGCTTCTCCTGGCCCTGCAGGCCGCGGGCGAGGCAGACGACACACTTCTCGGGTCGGCGGTCATCGCGCACATGGCGTTCATCCCTGGTTGGGCGGGCGAGCGTGAGGGAGCCCAGGAGCGCATGATCGCAGCTCGCACCTACGCCCGCCGAGCCCCCGCATCCGCCGAGTTCCTGGCATGGCTGGACGCCGTGGAGGCCGAATGCGAGACCAGGTGCGGTAACACCCGCACCGCCCTGCACCTGATCGGCCACGCTGAGGACATCCTGCGAGACGGCAGCGAGCACCCCTCACCCGAGTGGATGGACTGGTTCTCCCGGGCTCGGCTCGCAGCCTTCAAGGGCAACACCGAACTGCTCGCGGGTCACCTCCCACAGGCCCGCGAGGCGCTGAGCGCGGCCCTGGAAGCCCTGTCCCCCGGCGAGGAGAAACAGCGCACGGTCGTGTACGGCGACCTGGCAGCCGTCGAAGCGGCCTCGGGGAACCCGGAGAAGGCTTGCGAGTACGCAGGCCTGGCCCTCGACCAGTTGGCCATCACTTGGTACGCCACCGGCATGGACCGCGTACGCGAGGTCCGCCGTTCTCTCACTGCCCACCAGCACGAACGCTGCGTCCGCGACCTCGACGACCGCCTCTACGACTGGTCGACAACGCTCAGCGCGCTGAGTCGTTGAACTCGCGTACCCGATCGGCCAGCTCGAGGAGCCCCTCAATCCGGAAAGTGGGCAGTTCCCTCGCTTCGTCGCTGTTCCACTGAATCGTGGCCCACGGCCCGCGATGCACGAGCGCGGTGTGCATCCCCGCCTCGCCGGCCGGTCGGATGTCGTTGTCGCACCGATCACCGACGTACAGGATCTCCCCGACCTCGAAGGGCACGACGGCGGCGACCCGCTTGAAGAACTCGGGCTCGGGCTTGCTGGCGCCCCAGTCGTCGGACGTACCGATCAGGTCGACGTCATCGGAGAAGAGATCGCGCAAGATCCGTCCCGCTCGCACCGTCTGGTTACCGGCGATGCCGAGCCACAGCCCGTCTGCCCGGAGCCGTTGCAGCGTGGGCCGTACGTCCGCGTACAGATCCTTTTCCCCGAAGGCCTCCGGCTGTCCGGCGTCGGCCCGCTTCTGCCGCTCCTCGTAGAGGTCGAACCCGGGCCGGAACTCCTGGAATGTCTCCCGGTAGTCCCGACCCTGTGCGATCACCGCTCCGAACATCGCGTGGAACGTGTGCCTCGGTACCTCCAGCCAGTCGGCCCAGGTGCCGTACTCCCGGGTCTCGTCCACCAGGCACTCACCGACGTCGAAGACGACTGCACGAATCATGGGAAGCAGGGTATCGAGACGCTGCGTGCTGGTGGGTGCCCCCTACCGTTCGAACCGTGACGCAGGAGTACGCGGCCGCGCTCATCGACCCGCGTTTATGAAGCAATGTGGGGACGGGAGATGGTCACGAATCACGAACGGCTCGGGCGTTCGTAGGTGCAAGGTCCGCAACGAGAAGCTGGACATCGGTGAGGATGCTCAGTTCGGGCTCAGCGGTATGAGGCTGGTAACGGGTACGGCCTTACTGACCTCTTCCGCTGGCACGCCTACCGCGCGGACCTCGCTGACAAGGCAGAGCCTATGTGGGCGAGTTGATCGTCAACCAGGACGCCCTCAAGCGAACGACGAGCCCACTGTTCTCCCATGAGCACACTGCTACGACGAAACAGTCCGTTTCAATCATAGCCTTGATCAGCACCCTGCTCAGCCAACCCGCCTTCTGGGCCAGCTGGCGCCAATAGCCGTGTGGCTAGTGCCGCTCTCACCTTCTCCGCAGCCCTGTTTGGATCTTCGTGTTCCCACACTCGGACTACGGTCCACCCGTGCTCCCGAAGCCGCCGGTTCGTGTCCGCGTCGCGCGCTTGGTTGCCCTCGATCTTGTCTTTCCAGAAGCGGGAGCGCTTCATGGCGGGACGGTAGTGATCTGGACATCCATGCCAGTAGCATCCGTCTACAAAGACTGCGACTCGAGCCTTAGTGAAGACCAGGTCAGCCGTGCGGCGGAGGTCGGGCAATGGTCGGGCGTTCACCCGGTAGCGCAGGCCCTTGCCATGGAGGATCGAACGGAGCAGCAGCTCCGGTTTCGTATCTCGCCCTTTGTTGGCGGCCATGACGGCACGCACAGCTGTCGAGGATGCTTCAGAGCCGGCGGGCAGTTCCTCGTCGGTAACCAGGCCAGCTTCGCGAGCCACTGCCCAGGCCTGGGCAAGGTTGGCGACCCGAGTCGCCGCGTTGACCTCGCCCACGTAGCGCTCTCGAGTCTGGCCCTGTTGGGACCACCGCAGGTATGCGCGTATACGGCGAGTACGGCGGTAGACCCGGAAGGCGATAGAGCCAGTGGCACGCTCCCCGCTATCAAGCACGACGACCCGGCGGTGACGCCCACCAGCAGCGCGGTCCTGCTCTGCGGACCGGGCAGACTGGGACATGCCCTGCCTGGGCTTCCAGGCCTGCTCGGATGGTAGCCGGTCCCTCCACCCATGCTGATTCTTGGTCGGTTCAGTCATGTCAACCTCTCGGCGTCATCGAGAGCGGCTCGGACTGCCTTGGCGAAGGCCTCGCCGAGCTTGACCGGGACGGCGTTGCCGAGCTGGCGCATCTTCTCGCCACGCGGTCCTGCAAGGACCCAGTCATCAGGAAAGGTCATGACACGTGCGGTCTCGCGGACTGTCATATAGCGGTAACCGGTGTCGTCAAACGTCGGATCATCGAGTCGCAGCACCGACTCGCCGCCAGGCACGCCATGAACGCCCGCTTTCACCGTCTTAGCAGGGCGATCGAGTTCGTTGGGTGTGTGGCCGGTGTAAACGCGGGCGCCGGGCCAGCCCATGTGATCCGGGATATGGCCTGCAAGTCGCTTGCCATGAACATCCTCCAGCTCGATAGGAGGCAGGGGCCTACCTTCGTTCTCATCGATCCCGGCGAGCGCGTCGCGCAGGGTGCGCCACGGCTCCTTGTCATCAGGAACGAGGGACACTGGTGGCAGATTTGCCATGACCCGGTCTCGAACGGCATCGATTCCCTGGACGTCGTCGTAACGCTTCCAGTAACTCCCATCATGCATTGAGTCGATGAGGGCCGCCTCAGAGAACCGAGGTTCCGGCCTGTGTCTGTCCCAGTCCACACCGAGGTCGGAGCGAAACGCGACGATCATGACTCGGTGTCGGATCTGCGGCACCCCGTAATCCGCAGCATTCACCGGCATGTACGCAACGTCGTACCGCTCAGACGGATCAGTGTCGCCGCTTGCGAGCACTCCCCGTAGAACCCGGTCATGTTCTTCCCAGGTGGCCCCCTCCGCTCGCCGAACGAACGGAAGGCTCATCTCTCGAATGATGTACTGGAAGTATGGCTCAAAAGAGCGCCGTAGCAGGCCCCGTACGTTCTCGCAAACGACAGCCTTGGGGCGCATCTCGCGGATGGCCCGGAACATTTCCGGGAACATGTTCCGCGCGTCCTCGGTACCCTTCGCCACCCCCCCAAGGCTGAACGGTTGGCAGGGAGGGCCGCCGGCGAGGACGTCCACCTCGGCGTCCTTGAGGAACTCGAACGAGGGGATGTCCCGCACATCGCCGGGGGTTAGGGGCCAGCCAGCGGCACGGCGGCCGGGATGCCCCTCCCCTGGCCTAGGCATGGATGTGTCTCTCGGGTCGCGAGGCTTCGCCCCGTTCTCGATCAGCGTCTCCAAAGCGCGCTTGTTGAACTCGTTGACCAGGAGTGGCCGAAAGCCAGCGTTGTGCACAGCCATGGCCAAGCCGCCGCCACCCGCGAAAAGCTCAACGGACGTCCGGTTGGCAGACTTTTGTTTCCCCTGATCAGACATGCGCAAAGCATACCGCGGAGTTGTTGATCATGGGAACCAAGTCCTGAGACGCACGCCCGCATCGGGGATCTCGCTCGCTAGAGTGGCCGTCGCTGCAGGTGACGCCATCAGTGGGAGGGGTGCCGGCGTGTCCAACGAGACAGGCGGGTCAGTGGGACCGAAGCGGGTCATACGTGGGAGTTGGAGACAGTACGCCACTCGCCCCGAGCCGTACGACCCGCTCAAGCTGGAGAATCTGGGTCGAAGCATCGAAATGCAGATGCTGCAAATGGAGCCAGAGCCAATTACGGATGTGCATCCGATGCTAGGGGCGGGCATTTACGCAATTTATTACGTTGGTCATCACCCTCTGTATGAGCCAATCTCTGACGGTTGCCGCACGCCCATCTATGTTGGGAAAGCCGTGCATAAAGGGGGACGCAAGGGGCTGACTAGCTCGGGCGAAGGCGAGGCACCTCTGTGGGAACGGATCAAAGAGCATAGAACATCCCTTGAGCAGGCTGTGGACCTGGACGCCGACGAGTTCCATGTCCGCTATCTTGTCGCTGTCGATTTCTTCGTTTCTCTGGCTGAACAGCTCATGATCAGGCAGTTCCGTCCATTGTGGAATACCTTGGTTGACGGTTTTGGTAACCACGCACCCGGCGGCGGTAGGAGTAATCAACGTCGCCCCCCGTGGGATGAACTGCATCCCGGCCGGCCGTGGTCTAGCCCGGACCGGATGCCCACGCCGAGCAAGCAGTCCGCTGAGCAATCCCGTCTTCTGATTGAGCGCCGCTGGAACCAAGAGGAACCACCGCCCTCGCAGGAAACCCTCACGTTTCCCGATATTCTGCCTGATGAGCTGTAGCGGCCCGCTTGGACTATGCTGATATGTCGATATCACCTCCGGATCACCTCTCGGGCGACGCTCGTGGGCGATTCAACCCGCTAGGCCTTGGACAGTTGAGCGAGGACCTGCGCCGCGCCCTGGAGGCCAGGCCTAAGGTGGGGCTGGCCGATCTACGGTCGTTCCAGGGGGCGGGCCTTTACGCTCTCTACTACCGGGGTGCCTTTCCGATCTACGCGCCTCTTCGGGGCACAAACGTTCCCCTCTATGTAGGAAAGGCCGAGGCTGGGAATAGCAGCTATGGTGACCCGCCGAATGAGCGGCTTCCTAAACTGTATAAGCGGATAGACAAGCATCGCGCCAGCATCAAGGAAGCAGACAACCTTTCGGTCGCCGACTTTGACGTGCGCTACTTGCTGCTGGACGACGTGTGGATCGTCCTGGGCGAAAGGGCCCTGCTGCGTGCCTACAGCCCAGTGCTATGGAACACGCTGCTTACCGGATTCGGGTCGAATCCCGCCGGCAGAGCGCGCACTAACCCCCGTTCGTACTGGGACACGATGCATCCCGGCCGACCTCGCGCTGCGAACTACCTTTGCAACCGCACTCTGACGCGCCATGAGGTCAATGTCCGCGTGGAGGAGGGCATAGATGTGTCCTTGATGGCACCGGGCGCTGATCGTGACGGAGCGCTGGCGGCGCTGCGGAAGCGTAAATACAGGCCCATCTGGTCGCTCCCGGGCAAGAGAGATGAGGGTAAACGCCTCGTCGTCTATAGGCCTGATGCGTTCGCGGAGGAGAACGCCGCGTTCGGGGTGTCCGCTGACTCTGAGGAGTGGCGTGAGGCTGACACATCCATCAGCGTTGCCGCAGAACCCGACACCAACGAACTCGAAGAAGGTGACGGCGATCAGGACGATGGGTGACGGGGAGCCGTGGGTGGCACTCGTAGCCGCATCTCGCAGCTGAAGTCCTTAACCTGTGTCTCGCGGCGATCAAGGGCCTCATGGCTGACCTCGTGGGTGCATCAGGGGTACTGCGCCCTGGTGCGTTTTCGACGTGCCTGCGAGCGAGTTGGTGTCGAGCCTTAAGACTGGCGCCTCGCCACTGAGCGGCGTGAGAGCGACTGATGGGCGCGCGCGTACCGGACAAGATTGCATCGCCTGTGGTCGCGCAGCTGACTCCGTCTGGATCAAAGGTGATTGAGGTGGCTAACGTTTGGCACATGCCACTTCGTGACCTGCTCATCCGCATCGCGGAAATCTACGATGCCAATGCCTTGGCATCCAACGACGTACCGGGCCAGGCTCTCCTCCGCAGTGTGAAGGAGAGGGATGATCTCCCATTGCCGCCTGGCTTCACCGCAGACGGACACGGAGGTCAGGGCTTCGCAAGTAGCACCCCATGGATCGGTGTCTACGATCCGGAAATCAACACGGAGCCGCATGATGGTCTGTATCTCGCCTACATCTTCAGCGCCGATCTATCGGTCGTGACACTGACCTTGCAGCAGGGAGTGACGAGCCTCAAGAAGAAATTTCCCGGCCGCCCAGATCTACGGCGTGAGCTGCGGGAGCGTGCGAAGCGTCTGCGTGCCGCGCTACCACCAGCCCTGGCGCCGAGTTGGAGCCACCAGCCGATCTTCGGCTCCAAGGACTGGCGTCCACGGTCGTATGAAGCGGGCAGCGTTGTGGCACGACGCTACGAGATCGCGAACTTGCCCTCAGAAGAGAGCCTTCGCACTGACCTGCTCGAGGCTTCGCGACTTCTTCGTGACGTGGCTGTGGCGCAGCGTGTCCATCTCCAAATACCGGCCGTGGACGATCTTGTAGTGGAGTACCTACCCGAGGAACACTCGACCAGCGATGCCCTGGACAACTTCTGCCCTAAGGACAGCAGTGACTACTACGTTCACGTAAAGGGCGGCAAGCGTCGGAGAACGAGGAGTCATGAAGAGCTCATCAAGGACTTCGGATACCACTCAGTCGCTTGTGGATACACCCCCATAATCGCCGGTATGCATCCACGGGACTTGGTCCTACGCAGTAGTCGTGAGAGTTCACAACGTTCCTGGCTTGTCGAAGGGAAGACCGTGAAGAATGGCAACACGACGAACGCCGTACGCCAGGCCGTCGGCCAGCTCTTCGAATACAGCCACTTCTGGCACGAGAAGCGAGGCGAGCCCAAGCCCCACCTCATAGCTCTGTTCACCGAGGGCATAGGGCACTACGTGGAGTACCTAGAGGAACATGGGATCGCCTCGATATGGCGCTCTGGCGATGGTTGGAGCGGCTCGCCCAAGGCCGCGTCGTGGGGGCTAGTGTCAAATCCGAAGATGAAAGACCTAACGTAGCGCCTCCAAAGAGCAGTGGGAGGAAGCGTCCCGCGAGGGAACTTGTGCTCGCCCACAGAGGATCACGCGCGGCTAGCAAGGGTGCCCATCGTCTAGGCGCGATTGCCGATTGGACGTCCGCTGCCGAGAGGTGGCCGTCACGGGGATGTTGGTCTGCCGCTGGCTTCAAGTGGGCCACGGCCGCCCGGTTTTTGTGAGGGTGGCGGTTCCGGGGCGAGTGTCAAGAGCGCCCTTCGGGCGTCGGCTTCGCCGATTTCGCTTCGCTCCACTCTTGACACTCGCCCCTCCACCGCGGGGTTTTCCTGGCCGGGCGGCCCAGGGGTGGGGCGGCGGGGACGGTGGGGTGGTGGGTGAGGCTCGTGGCCGGGTGCTGGTGCGTGGGTTGTGTGCGGGTGCGGGTGCGGGTGCCTGCGTTGTGGGCGGGTGCTTGCGTTGTGTGCCGGGGTCGTGCGAGCTCGCTGGGGTGGCGTGACGGCTGTCGAGGTTCGTTGGTTCGGGGTTTCGGTCGGCGGTTCCTATGCCTGCGTGCCGTGGCAGTCCCCGTACGTCCGGTCTGTTCCGCACCAGCACACGGCCGTCCGCTCCGGAGGCCACGTCACCGCTCTGCCTCGGGCCGCGAGGGTTGTTGCGTACTGGGGGAGCAGGGTCGCGTCGGCCGGGGTTGTGCCCTCCGAGGCGGCGAAGGCCTCGTAGGACGGGACCGTGCCCGTTACTACGCCCAGGTTGGGTGTGCCCGAGGCGGAGAGTTCCCGGAGGGAGGCCTCTATCGTCGACAGGTGGTCCTCGTGTGAGGGGTATTCCGAGGTCAGGGACGGGTACGCCGTCAGCAGCTCCGTCAGTTCGGCCTTCGGCCAGTGCAGTATCGCCACCGGGAACGGGCGGGAGAGGGCCTCTCTGTAGGCGCCGAGTTCTGCTCGGAGGCGGGAGATTTCCGCTTCCAGCTCCGCCGGGTTGTCCGAGCCCAGGGACCATACGCGTTTCGGGTCGTGGAGTTCGTCCAGGGTGACCGGCATGGAGTGCAGGGTGTCGGCCAGGGTGTCCCAGTCGTCGTGGGGGAGGCCCAGCATGCGGCGTACCCGGTGGCGGCCGAAGAAGAGGGGGTGCGTGGACTGTGGGGGCTTCGGCGCGTCCCCGGACAGGAGGCGGGTGGCCTCCGTGAAGATCTCCTGCGCCGTTTCCAGCTCGTCGTGTGATTCGAGGGCCTCGGCCACGATCACCCAGGGGGCCGGGTCGCGCGGGGACGCCGTGCGGATGCCGTCGATGATCGCTCGGGCCTCGGCCTCGTGGCCGTACTCCCAGAGGTTCGAGGCCTTGAGGGCGCGGATCAGGTACGGGTTCTCCAGGCCGTCCCCGGAGGACAGCAGGCGGTCGTACAGCGCGGTCGCGGCGGGGCGGTCGCCGGACAGTTCCAGGTGGGCCGCGGCCCGCAGCAGCAGGGCCTCGGTGTCCTCGGGATAGAGGCCGGCGGTTCGCTCCAGGCGGGCCGCCTCGGTGGTGTGGTCGACATTCTCGGCAGGCGTGTCGGGGCGCATGGGGGACACCGTACTGCCGTGCGGTGACAAAGGTCAGGTGGGTGCCAGTGCCAGTGCCGGTGCTTGTCAGGGCGGTAGGGACGTGCGGTGGCCGGCCGCGGCCCGGGCAGTCGGCCGTGTCGCCGGGCCGCAGGGGAGGGGGATCGCTGCGTTACGCCGTGACGGTCCGGCCGGTGCGGAGCTGCGCGAGCAGGTGCGTAACGGACCGCCCGCCATCCGTGCGGCCGTGGGGCTGGCCCCGAGCAGGACGTCGCCGCCGAACAGCCGCCCCGCCTGCTCGCCGAGGACATCAGCAGTCGCCGTCCGACAGGACCCCACCGCCCGGCTGCGGGACAGTGAGGGTATGGATGCGCAGGCGATGGATCTGCTGGCCGGGGGGCGCGTGGCGACCCGGCTGCCCGCCCAGGATCTTCAGCGCGCCCGGCGCTTCTACGCCGAGAAGCTCGGGCTGGAGCCCGTCGACGAGCGGCCCGGTGGGCTGCTGTATCGGTGCGGGGGTGTGGAGTTCGCTGTCTTCCAGTCGGCGGGGGCCTCGCCGGGGACGTTCACGCAGATGGCGTGGCAGGTCGACGACATCGACAGGGTCGTGGCCGGGCTGAGAGCGCGTGGTGTCGTATTCGAGGTCGTCGATCTGCCCGGGCTGCGGACGGGGGAGGACGGGATCGCCGATATCGAGGGGAACTATCCGAGCAAGGGGGCACGGGGCGAGCGGGGCGCCTGGTTCCGGGACAGTGAGGGAAACCTGCTCGGGATCGGGGCGCCCGTCCTCTGAGACGGCGTGACGATCGAGGCGACGGGACGACTGAGGCGCGGCGGGACAGCAGGGGTCCGGCAGTCCTTTCTCAAACCGGTTGAGGAAGAGTTCGAGGGGGCGGACGGACGTGAGTCGCGCATGGGTCTGGAGACCTCGCACCCCGCCCCTTATCGTGCGGGCGGCCCATCCCGTACGACGGTGGAGGAGGCGTCCTGATGCGCGGACCCGCCCTGCGCGTATCCGTCGTACGCGTACCGGTCGTGCGGCACACCACCAGGCGGCGCCGCGCCCGCCAACGGCGCGCCCTGTGGGCCGGTGGCGAGGCCCTCGTCACCGTCGGGATCGTCCTGCTCCTCCTCGTCGTCCACCAGGTGTGGTGGACCAACCGGCAGGCCAGGCAAGGCGCCGAGCGGGAGGTCGCGGCGCTGGAGGAGGAGTGGGGCGAGGCCACGACCGGCGTCCAGGAGAGCGACCCGAAGGACGCCGCCGGGTCGGGCGTTCCGGCCGAGCGGCCGGCCCGCACCCAGCGACCCGCGCCCGCCTCGGCGCCGACGCGGGCGCCCCTCCCCTCCCACGCCTACGCCATCCTCACCATCCCCCGCCTGAACCTCCGCGTCCCCGTAGCCGAGGGCATCAGCAAGCCGCACGTCCTCAACAAGGGCTACGCCGGCCACTACCCCGGCACCGCACAGCCCGGCCACGCCGGGAACTTCGCCCTCGCCGGGCACCGCAACACCCACGGCGAGCCCTTCCGGTACCTCGACCGGCTCGGCGACGGCGACCGGATCGTCGTGCAGACACGGTCGGCGGTGTACACGTACGCCGTCGACCAGACCGTCCCGCAGACCTCCGCCCGCGACACCGGAGTGATACGGCCCGTGCCGCGCAGCCTCGTCCACCCCGCCCGCGGCTACCGCGCGCCCGGGTACTACATCACCCTCACCACCTGCACCCCCGAGTACACGTCCAAGTACCGCCTGGTGGTGTGGGGAACGCTCCTGTCCATGGGCCCGCGGTGAGGTATAAACGAACAAACGAACAGCAGCGCCCATACGCGGGGAGGGGGAGCCGGCGATGATCCGGAAGTGCGCGAAGTCGCGCCCCGCCGTCCTGCTCCTGGTCCTCTTCCTCGACCTGGCCCTGCTGGACGCCGGCACGCTCTCCGCCACCGTCGCGCTCGCCGCGACCGCCGCGGCCGGGTCGGCGCTCGCCGTCTGCGTGCTGGTCGCCGCGCGCTGCGCGCCCGCCGTGCCGCCGACGCGGGTGCGTACGGCCATCCGCGACCGGGACCGCCGTACGGCCTTCCTGCCCCAACGCGACCCCGACGCCAAGGGACGCCGCCGCCCCCGAGCGCCCGGACACGCCCTCCTGACGACCGTCGCGTAGGGCACGCCACCTCGGCGAACACCACACCGTGACCCCGCGCGGGTCGTCATGCCGCCACGCCATGTCCCGGCACGACGAGACCCATGACGGAGGGCTCACCCATGTCCGTTTTCGCCAACCTGGTCGAGCAGCTCGCCGAGCTGCTCCAGCCGCTGTTCCACGCCTCCGCGGCCGCCGCCGCGATCGTCCTGTTCACCGCGTTCGTACGCCTGCTGGTGCTGCCGCTGTCCAGGGCGTCCGCGCGGGGGCAGAAGGCGCGCACCGAGTTGCAGCCGAAGATCGCGGAGCTGCGGAAGAAGCACCGTGGGAACCCCGAGCGGCTTCAGCAGGCCGTACTGGAGCTGCACGCGAAGGAGAAGGTGTCGCCGCTCGCGGGCTGCCTGCCCGGCCTGATGCAGTTGCCCGCTTTCTTCCTGCTCTACCACCTCTTCTCGAACCCGACGATCGGCGGCGAGGCGAACGCCCTGCTCGGTCATCAGCTGCTGGCCGCGCCGCTGGGGGACCGGTGGGTGGACGCGCTGGGTGACGGTGGGGTGCTCGGGGCGGCGGGGCTGGTGTACGTCGGGCTGTTCGCCGTCGTCGCAGTCGTTGCCGTGTTCAACTATCGCCGTACGAAGCGGACGATGGCCGCCGGTGGTCCCGTTCCGGCGGACGGCGAGCAGGTGCCCGGCCTCGGCGCCGTCACCAAGGTCATGCCGTTCATGTCCTTCTTCACGCTCGTCACGGTGGCGGTGGTGCCGCTGGCGGCCGCCCTGTACGTGGTGACCAGTACGACGTGGAGTGCCGTCGAGCGGGCCGTGCTCTACCGCTGAGCACCCGTGGCTACGGTCCAGTACGTGAACGAGGTATTGCGGACTGGAACGTCACCTTGGAGGATCGACCAGTCCTCCGATGGCTGCACACGTCGGCGGACGCCCCACGATCGAGGGAGATTGTGATCATGAAGCTGCTGCGAGTCGGTACGGCCGGGGCGGAGCGGCCCGCGCTGCTCGACGCCGAAGGCGTGCTGCGGGACCTGTCGGGTCTCGTGCCGGACATCGACGGTGCGCTGCTCGCCGACGACGCCGCCCTCGGCCGGATCCGCGCGGCCGCCGGTGCCGGGGAGTTGCCCGTGCTGGACGGGGCGGGGCTGCGGATCGGGCCGCCGCTGGGGCGGATCGGCAAGATCGTGTGCATCGGGCTGAACTACCACGACCACGCCCGGGAGACCGGCGCCGAGCCGCCCGCCGAGCCGGTGATCTTCTTCAAGGCCGCGGACACGGTGGTCGGTCCGAACGACACCGTGCTCGTACCGCGCGGCTCCCGGAAGACCGACTGGGAGGTGGAGCTGGCCGTCGTCATCGGGCGCACGGCCCGCTACCTGGAGTCGGCGCAGGAGGCGCTCGGGCATGTCGCCGGGTACGCGGTGGCGCACGACGTGTCCGAGCGGGAGTTCCAGATCGAGCGCGGCGGCACCTGGGACAAGGGCAAGAACTGCGAGACGTTCAATCCGCTCGGGCCGTGGCTGGTGACGGCGGACGAGGCGCCGGACCCGCAGAAGCTGTCGCTGCGGCTGTGGGTCAACGGGGAGCTGAAGCAGGACGGCACGACCGCCGAGCAGATCTTCTCCGTGGGGGAGGTCGTGCGGTACGTCAGCCACTTCATGACCCTGTACCCGGGCGATGTGATCAACACCGGTACGCCCGCGGGGGTCGCGCTGGGGCAGCCGGAGCCCAAGCCGTATCTGCGGGCGGGCGATGTGGTGGAGCTGGAGATCGAGGGGCTGGGGCGGCAGCGGCAGGAGCTGAAGGACGCCTGAGGGTGCGGGACCCCGACGGGTGACTCCGTCGGGGTCCGCTCTGTCCCGCGTACTGGCGCTCACGTCAGCAGGTCGGCCAGCCTGCGCCATTCCTCCCGGGGCAGCGCGTCCCTGGGGTCGTCGGTGACCACCTGGAGCGCCACGTGGTCCGCGCCCGCCGCGTGGAACGCCGCGATGCGCTCCCGGATGTGGTCCTCGTCGCCCCAGGCGTACACCGCGTCGATCAGGCGGTCGCTGCCGCCGTCCGCCAGGTCCGACTCGGTGAAGCCGTGGCGGAGGAAGTTGTTCGTGTAGTTGGGGAGCGAGAGATACATGGCCAGGTAATCCCGGGCCACACTGCGGGCCCGGGCCGGGTCCCGTTCCAGGACGACCTTCAACTCGGGGGCGAGGAGCGGGCCTTCGCCCAGGATCTCGCGGGCGTACGCCGTGTACTCCGGGGTCACCAGGTACGGGATCGCGCCGGCCGCGCGGTCCCGGGCCAGCTCCAGGGTCTTCGGGCCCAGCGCCGCCAGCACCCGGCGTTCGGCGGGCACTCCGGCGGCGTCGAGCTCGTCGAGGTAGCCGACGAGGGCCGAGTACGGGCGCCGGTACTGGTCGGTGAGCTTGGCGTGGCTCACGCCCAGGCCCAGCAGGAACCGGCCCGGGTGGGTCGCCTCCAGCTCGGCGTAGGCCGCGGCCGTGTCGGCGGGGTCGTGCTGCCAGATGCTCTGGATGCTGGTGCCGACGGTGATGCTCTTCGTGGCGTGGACGAGCGGAGCGGCGTTCGCGGTGGAGCTGCTGCCGCCCAGCCAGAGCGTGCCGAAGCCCAGCTCCTCCAGTTCGGCGGCCGACTCGTCCAGCTCCGGGCGGCGGTCGGGATCCTCCGAGCGCAGGCCCACGCTCCAGATGCCGTACCGTCCCAGCCGCTCCTTCAGCGAGGTGACGGGGTTGTTCATGGGGACGATCCCTCCGGTTGCCGTGACGGCTGATACGCCTGTGACAACCGGAGGGTCGCTTCCGATAATCCCGGCCCGAGCGGGAGGCCGGGACTCAGGCCTGATCGCCCAGAAGGTGCTCCAGCGCCTCCACCACCAGGCGGTGGTCCTGGAGCTGGGGGAGACCGGAGACCGTCACCGCTCCGACGACTCCCACGCCCGCCACGGTGATCGGGAAGGAGCCGCCGTGGGCGGCGTAGGTGTCCGGGTCCAGGCGGGAGGACTCCTCGAAGGTGGTCCCCTTGGCCCGGCAGCGGGCGCCGACCAGGTACGACGCGGAGCCGTAGCGCTCCACCACCCGGCGCTTGCGGGCGATCCAGGCGTCGTTGTCGGGGGTGGAGCCGGGCAGGGCGGCGTGGAAGAGCTGCTGGCCGGCGCGGTGGATGTCGATGGCGACCGGGGCCTGGCGCTCCCGGGCCAGTTCCACCAGCAGGGAGCCGAGCACCCAGGCGTCGTCGTGGGTGAACTGCCGGAACACCAGGCGGCGTTCCTGTGCCTCCAGCTCCTCGACGGTGGGCGTCAGCTCGGGGGTGATCTTCGGGGTCATCGCGCTCTTGTGGCTGTATTGGCTGTTCGTCACAGGGTCACCGTCACTCCGTCGCGGGCCGAACGGCGGGCCGCTTCCAGTACGTCGAGGGCAGCGGCCGCCTCCAGGGCGGTCACCGGGTTGGGGGCGCCGTCGCGCAGGGCGGCGGCGATCCCGGCGTAGTACGCGGGGTAGTCGCCGGGCAGGGTGCGCAGCGGGCGGCCGCCGCCGGTCAGCGGGGACTCGCCGGAGCCGACGCGGCCCCACAGCGACTCGGGTTCCGTGCCCCATTCGGCGGCCTCGGAGGGGCGCTGCCCGTCCCGGAGGGCCGCCTCCTGCGGGTCGAGGCCGTACTTGACGTAACCGGCCTGCGAGCCCAGGACCCGGAAGCGGGGGCCGAGTTGGGCGGTCGTCGCGGAGACGTAGAGGTGGGAGCGGACGCCGCTCGCGTGGGTGAGGGCGATGAAGGTGTCGTCGTCCGTCTCGGCGCCCGGGCGGCGGATGTCGGCCTCGGCGTAGACCGAGGTGGCGGGGCCGAACAGGACCAGGGCCTGGTCGACGACGTGGCTGCCGAGGTCGTAGAGCAGACCTCCGATCTCTGCCGGGTCGCCGGACTCCCGCCAGCCGCCCTTCGGCTGCGGCCGCCACCGCTCGAAGCGGGACTCGAAGCGCCATACGTCACCCAGCTCGCCCTCGGCGATGAGGTGGCGCAGGGTCAGGAAGTCGTTGTCCCAGCGGCGGTTCTGGAAGACGGACAGGAGCAGGCCGTGCTCGTCGGCGAGGGCGGCGAGCGCGCGGGCCTCGGCCGCGGTGCCGGCGACGGGCTTGTCGACGACCACCGGGAGGCCGGACTTCAGGGCGGTGGTGGCGAGGGGGACGTGCGTCTTGTTCGGGGACGCGATGACGATCAGGTCCAGGTCCTCGGCGCGCTCGAACAGCTCGTCGGGGGTGGCGGCGACCCGGACGCCCGGGTGCTCGGTGCGGGCCTGCTCCTGCCGCTCGGGGTTCGAGGTGGCCACCGTGTCCAGGGTCAGGCCCTCGGTGGTGGCGATCAGCGGAGCGTGGAAGACGGAGCCCGCCAGGCCGTAGCCGACGAGGCCGACGCGGAGGGGCGAGCCAGGGGGTGTGCCAGTCATACATCCACTTTCGCAACGCTGTTGCCAAAGTGCAAGCGGAGGGGACAATGGGAGGGTGAACAGGCCGAATACCACCACCGGGGCGGGTGTGCCGCACGGCACGCAGCAGGGCGTGCGGCAGGGGGCGAATCTGCTGGCGGTGCGGAGCCACAACGCCGCGCTGGTCCTCGAACTCCTGCGCAGGGCCGGGGCGGAGGGCGTCAGCCGGCTGGAGCTCGCCGAGCGGACCGCGCTGACCCCGCAGGCCGTCAGCAAGATCACCGGGCGGTTGCGGGACGAGGGGCTGGTGATCGAGGCCGGGCGGCTGGTGTCCACGGGGGGCAAGCCGCGGACGGTGCTGCGGCTGGTGCCGGAGGCCGGGCATGCCGTGGGGGTGCATCTGGACCGGGACGAGCTGCGGGTGGTGCTGGTCGATCTGGCGGGCGTGGTGGTGGGGGAGCGGCGCTCGGCGATCGACCTCGGCGCGGGGGCCGAGACCGTGGTGGGGCAGGTGGTGGCCCTCGTCGCGGAGGTCCTCGAAGGTGACTCGGCGGCCGACGTGCGGACGATGCTCGGGGTCGGGGTCGCGTTGCCCGGGCCTCTCGATCACGTCCGTGGGGTGCTGCACCGGGTCACCGGGTTTCCGGAGTGGGACGGGTTTCCGCTGCGGGACGTACTGGGGCGGCGGCTGGAGCTGCCGGTGGTCGTCGACAAGGACACGAACGCCGCCGCGTTGCGGCTGGCGGTGGCGGGTGGGAGCGGGTCCTTCGCGTACCTGCACTTCGCGGCGGGGCTCGGGTGCGGGCTGGTGATCGGGGGTGTGGTCCATCGCGGGGCCCGGACCGGGGCGGGGGAGTTCGGGCATCAGGTCGTGCAGCTGGACGGACCGGTGTGCGGGTGCGGGAACCGGGGGTGCGTCGAGGCGCTGTGTCTGGGCGCGGTGACGCGGGGAGATGTGGCGGAGGCGGCGCGGGTGCTGGGGGTCGGGGCGTGCAACCTGGTCGCGCTGCTCGACGTCGACCTCGTGCTGCTGGGCGGGCGGACCGTCGCGGCCGAGCCGGAGCGGTTCGTACGCGGGGTCGCCGGCGTCCTCGCGGAACGTGCCCGGCGTACGGGGGAGCAGGCGGTTCCGGTACGACTCGCGGGCGGCGGAAGACGCGCGGTCGCCGAGGGCGCGGCACAACTGCTACTGGCGCCGTTGTTCGGGCGGGCGGTCGGGTGAGGGGGGCTCGACCTTTCGCCGTATCCCTCGTGCCGGGCGGGCGGTGGGGTGGGGGCTGGGGGGTCCGGGGCTTTTGCGGTGGCGCGTCTGTGGGCTGGTGGCTTGGTCGATCGGGTCGTGTCGGCGTGCGGTGGGTGGGGGTGGCTCGGAGGCTCGGCCTTTTGTTGGGGTCCGGTCGGTGGGCTGGTGGTTTGTCCGGGCGGGCGGTGGGGTTGGGGTGGTCTGGGGGCCGGGGCTTTTGCGGTGGCTCGCCTGTGGCTGGTGGGTCGTGTCGGCGTGCGGTGGGTGGGGGTGGCTCGGAGGCTCGGCCTTTCGTCGGGGTCCGGTCGGTGGGCTGGTGGTCTGTCCGGGCGGGCGGTGGGTGAGGGTGGTCTGGAGGCCGGGCCCTTTGCGGTGGACCGCCGGTGAGGCGGGGGACTGGTTGAGCGGGCGGTGCGGTCTGCGTGGCCTGGGGCGGCGTTCCCGGTGATGCGGCCGTGTCGGCGGCTGTGGCCCGCGAGTTGCTCGATCGGGCGGACCTGTTGGGCCGTACGGCGCGGTGTTCTCGCGCGGAGGGTGTCGCCCGGCACGGAATGGATTCATGCGACCGTGCACGCCCGTCCCCCTCTCCTCCGCCCTCCCCGTCATCCTCGCCGCGGCCGCCCTCCTCGGCGCCACCGCATCGCCGGCGCACGCGGCCCCCGGGCCCCACTGCGCCGCCTCCGACGACCGGCAGTTCCCGATCACCACCCGTATCCACGGCGGCCCCGACTCCTACGACGCCGGCGGCGGGTACGGGATGTGGTCCATCGATCTCACCAACACCACCCAGAGCCCCTGCACCGGCATCCACCCGGTCGTCGTGCTCGTGGACGGCAAGCGGGCGCTGAAGCCGTCGCAGCCGCGCCTGGAGTTCTACGAAGGCTCGCGACCGCGTCCGGTCCGGTTCGAGCGGACCGACCGGGACGAACTGGTCGGGGCCTTCGGCGAGGAGTTCGCGGGGTTCACCGTGCCGCCCGGGCAGACACTGACCGTGCGGGTGCGGCTGGCGCTGACCTCCGACGCCGTACCGAACGACGTCACCGCCAACGCGGCCGTCGTGCAGCGGCGTGATGACGACGGCGACTGGGTCGGGCAGTCGAACGACTACCGGTTCCGCGTGCGCGTCGAGCCGGAGGGTGCCGCCGAGCCGGACGACGACCCCTCCGCCGCCCCCACCGCCCCCGAGGGCCGCCTGTCCTTCGCCGACGAACTAGCCCGCACCGGCCTCACCACCCCCCACGGCGCCTTCGCCGCCACGTCCTTCCTACTCGTCGTCACCGGCACGGCCCTGCTGCTGGCCCGCAGGCGGCGGTGAGCGCTTCGCGGGAAATGAGGCGATGGGGCGTCGCTGGTCCCTCTTCTTCCTCTACCCCCTCGCCCTGGTCGTCCAGCAGTCCCTCCAGCCGGACACCGGCGGAACCTCGGTGCAGCCCTACGCCGACGTCTTCCCTCGCGATCCTGGTCGCGTTCTCCCAGCCGCCGTGCCTGCTCAACGGCACCCGCTGAATCGTGATCGTCGCCCACACCGTGCTGGTCACCGCGTTCGCCTACCAGTCCGTCGCCGCCGCGATCGTCCGGCTCGACCTGGCGTACGAACAGGCCGCCGCCTCCCTCGGCGCCCGGCCCTCCTACGTCCTGTGGCGGGTCAGGATCCCCCTGCTGCTGCCCTCCCTCACCGCCGCCGCCGGCCTCTGCTTCGCCCTGTCCATGGGCGAGTTGAGCGCCACGATGATGCTCTACCCGCCCGACTGGACCCCGCTCCCGGTCCTCGTCCACGCGGCCACCGACCGCGGCGCCCTGTTCGCCGGCTCCGCGATCGCGGTGGTCCTGATGGCGGCGACCCTGCTGGTCCCGCTCGCCGTCTCCAAGATCCGCACCAAGGCCTCCTACCGGACCCGCCCCCATAACTTCGAGCCCGACTGGAACGACATCGACAAGAACCTGACGAAGTACGTCGACGCCTGGAAGTCGGCCACCGGCAGCTGACCACTGCGCAGTACTGGGTGATCGACAGGGTCAGGATCACGCAGTCCTGACTACCCTGGGGGCGTCGGTACGCCGTGGTTCCGGCGCCCCGCTCAGTCCGCACGTACGCAGGAGTGATCGACGCACATGGCAGAACGCAAGCCCATCGAGTCATGGCTCACCGACATGGACGGAGTGCTGATCCACGAGGGCGTACCGATCCCCGGCGCCGACGCCTTCATCAAGAAGCTGCGGGAGTCCGGCAAGCCCTTCCTGGTACTCACCAACAACTCCATCTACACCCCGCGCGACCTGCACGCCCGGCTCAGCCGGATGGGCCTGGACGTGCCGATCGAGAACATCTGGACGTCCGCGCTGGCCACCGCGAAGTTCCTGGACGACCAGCGGCCCGGCGGCTCGGCGTACGTGATCGGCGAGGCCGGTCTGACCACGGCGCTGCACGACATCGGGTACATCCTCACCGACCACGAGCCGGACTACGTCGTCCTCGGCGAGACCCGGACGTACTCCTTCGAAGCCATGACCAAGGCGGTACGGCTCATCCTCGGCGGCGCCCGGTTCATCTGCACCAACCCGGACGAGACCGGCCCCTCCGCCGAGGGCCCGCTCCCCGCGACCGGCGCCGTCGCCGCGCTGATCACCCAGGCCACCGGCCGCAAGCCCTACTTCGCGGGCAAGCCGAACCCCCTGATGATGCGCACCGGCCTCAACACCCTCGGCGCCCACTCCGAGACCAGCGCGATGATCGGCGACCGGATGGACACCGACGTGCTGGCGGGCATGGAGGCCGGCATGCAGACCTTCCTGGTGCTGACCGGCCTGACCCGGCCCGAGCAGGTCGAGGACTTCCCTTACCGGCCGTCGCAGGTCGTCGACTCGATCGCGGAACTCGTGGACCGCGTCTAGCCGCCGCAAACCATCCGCCGGGCATATCGGGGCGAAACCCACCCGTACGGAGCAGTCCCGCCCCCGCTGAGGATGCGGGGGCGGGTCGTGCGGGGGAGTCTCCAGGTATCTGGAGGTTCACGATGGGTTCACTGCGACTCACTCTCTGTACGGGCGTCCTGGCCGCCACCGCCACCCTCACCCCGGCGGCCCACGCGGCGGACGACGGTGTCTCGGTCAGCCCTTCCACCCCGGCGCCCGGCAGCGATGTCGCGCTCCGGGTGACCGGCTGCACGGGCCGGACCGGCCTCGCCGCCTCGCCCGCCTTCATCGCCGACGTCCGCCTCAGTGGTGCGGACGGCGTGCTGACCGGCGAGACCCGCGTCCGCTCCTCGCTCCGGCCGGCACAGTCCTACGAGGTCAAGGTCACCTGCGACGGCGCGGACGGGCCCAAGTCGATCACGACACCCCTCACCCTCGCCGGTGCCCCGGCGTCCGGTCCGGACCTCGGCTCCCCGTCCGCGTACGCCTCCCCGGTCGCCCCCGTCAAGGCGGGCGGCGGCGGCACCGCGGGCCTCGCCGCGGCGGACACCCGCGACACCGGCCCCAACCCGGCGCACGCGGTCATCGGACTGATCCTCGTCGGCGCGGCCGGGGTCGCCGTCGTCGTGCTCGGCAGCCGCCGGAGCGGCAGGACGGGTTGACCGATCATGTCCGACCGGGAACGCTCCGTCGGCACCTGGCGGCTCGTCATGGGCGTGGTCTGGGCGCTGCTGCTGCTCGGGCTGTGGCTGTGGGGCCGCGAGGTCACCGACGTACGGCACGGGATCGCCGCGCCCACCACCGGCGACATGGCGGCGGCCGGCCGCCCGCCCACCGCCGACCTGCCGCCCCCCGCCGAACCCCTGACCGGCGCGCTGCCCCAGCGCCTCGACATCCCCGGCCTCGGCGTCCAGGCGCCGGTCGTGGCCCGCGGGCTCGACCCGCAGGGAGCGGTCGATCCACCGCCGTACGACCAGCCGGCCGTCGTCGGCTGGTACGCGGCCGGCACCAAGCCGGGCGCGGTCGGCACCGCGCTGATGGTGGGCCACGTCGACACCGAGACCCGCCCCGCCGTCTTCTACAGGCTCAGCGCCCTGAAGCCCGGCGCCACCGTCCGGGTCGTCCGCGACGACGGCAAGGTCGCCGAGTTCACCGTCGACGACGTCTTGGTCCTCAGCCGCGACCACTTCGACGCCCAACAGGCCTACGGCGTACGCAAGTCCGGCCGGGCCGAGCTGCGGCTGATCACCTGCGGCGGCACCTTCGACCGCACCACCCGCAGCTACACGGCGAACGTCGTCGTCTCGGCCTACCTCACCCGAACCGGCCTGTAACAGCTCACGGCCAAGCCCGGCGGCGGCCTCGTGGGGGCAGCGCGACGTATGTCAGGATTGGGGCCGATACCAGTGCACCCAAGGGGGAGTTGGATGTACGGCAGCAGGGGGGCGGCCGGAATGCGGGCGACCGCGGCGGTGCTGGGGGCGGCACTGCTGATCGCGGGTTGCTCGTCCGGCGACGGAGACGATGACGGGGACGGCGGCGACAAGGCGGGCGGCGCCGGGATCACCCAACAGCCCAAGGACGCCGCCCCGTTCTGGGTCAACCCGGACGGGAACGCGGCCCAGCAGGTCGCCGACTATGTCAAGGACAACAAGAAGACCGAGGCCGACCAGATCCGCAAGATCGCCCAGCAGCCGACCGGTGAGTGGATCGGCCCGGAGAACCCCGAGCAGGAGGCGCGCGGCTTCACCGAGGCCGCCGCGAAGGCCGACCGTACGGCCCTGCTCGTCCTCTACAACATCCCGCACCGCGACTGCGGCCAGTACTCGGGAGGCGGCGCCGCCGACGGCAACGCCTACCGCTCCTGGATCGACGGCGTCGCCCGGGGCATCGGCGACCGCTCCGCGACGGTGATCCTGGAACCGGACGCCGTGCTGCACCTGGTGGACGGCTGCACGCCGGGCGAGTTCCACGAGGAGCGCTACGCCCTGCTCAAGTACGCCATCGACAGGCTCAAGTCCCAGCAGAACACCAAGGTCTACCTGGACGCGGGCAACGCCGGCTGGGGCCACCCCGACCAGATCTTCGAACCCCTGAACCGCGCCGGCATCACCCAGGCCGACGGCTTCTCGGTCAACGTCTCCAACTTCTACTCCACCGAGGACTCCATCGCCTACGGCAAGGAACTCTCCGCCAAGGTCGGCGACAAACACTTCGTCATCGACACCAGCCGCAACGGCAACGGCCCCTACACGGAGGGCGACCCCAACGAACGCTGGTGCAACCCTCCGGGCAGGGCCCTGGGAGAAACCCCGACGACAAAAACAGCCGACCCCCTGGTGGACGCCTACCTCTGGATCAAACGCCCAGGAGAATCGGACGGCGAATGCAAGGGCGGCCCGAGGGCAGGCGCCTGGTGGCCCGACTATGCCCTGAAACTGGCGCGGGGCTCAACGACCTAGGGGCGCGGGGAACTGCGCGACAAGCCACAGCGCTCCCGCACCCGAGAACGAACCCGCGGGAGCGCTACGGCACCCGAACCCACTGCGCTTGCGACGGCGTCCCCTGATCATCAACCACAAACATCATGTACCACCCACCCTGCACCAGATTCCGATTCCCCGGCACGGTCACGGTCACCTTGTCGCCGGCCACACTGAAGTCCAACGCAATGGACCGCTGATCCACATCCGTCACATGCGTCGAAGCGCTGGGCCGAATCAACCGCACCTTCTTGACAGAAGACGCGTGCTTCGAGGTGAACGCCCCCGACTCGCCGCGCGCAATGGTCCGCGGCCCACCCGACAACGAAGGCTGAGCCCCCCGATACAGATACGGCGGCGTATAAATCTCGATCCGCTGCTCGAACTTCGCCGGCTTGGTGTTCGCCGCATCCCCGAACAACGAGTCCGACCCGAAGAACATCACCCGCCCGTCGGGCAAAAGAATCGACCCCGAGTGATAGTTCCGCCCCACCAACGGGTCGGCAACCCGCTGGAGTTCATTGCGCTCAGGGTGATACAGCCGCGCCTCAAGGATGTTGGAGTCGCTGCGCCCGCGATAGTCCTCCGAGCCGCCGGATACCAGCACACTGTCGTCCGGCAGCACCGAGGCCTGCGGATACCGGGTGCCCTTGCCCAGTGACGGCCCGTCCACGAATCGAGGATCATCCGCCGTCAGATCCACGATCCGCGTCTTGTCGCTGGACAGCTTGGACTCGCCGACCCCACCCCCACCGATCACCATGTACTTCTCGTCCTGCGCGGGCGGAAGCAGCACGGAGTTCGCGGTCTCCAGCATGTTCGCGTCGCTCATGCCGGGCACCTTGGTGAACTTGTTGGTCTCCACGTCCCAGATCCCCGGATCCCGGCCCACGTCGTCGGGCCCGTACCCCGCGTTCGCCCCGGAGTAGAAGATCTTGCCGTTCTGCATCAGGAACAGCGCCGGATACGTCGGGAACTGCCGCTCCTTCTCGGTGTAGCTCCACTCCTTGGTCTCCGGGTCGAAGATCTCGTTCTTCCCCGGCACCAACTGCCCGATGTCGTCCAGCCCGGACACACTGAGGATCCTCCCGTCGCTCAACGTGGTGAGCGTCGGATACCAGCGGGCTTCCTTCATCGGATCGACCTTGATGTACTTCTCCGCGACCGGGTCGAACTCGTAGGCGTCCCGGATCCCCTGGAAGTCCTTCTTGTCCAGCGCCAGCTTCTGCGCGATGCCGTAGGTGTTCCGCGCGTCGGCGCCGGTCAGCCCCTGCACACGGTAGTTGTCCTGCGTGCCGGTCTCGTACTTCGCGCCTTCCCGCGCGGCCTCCACATAGATCCGCCCGAACCCGGGGTCGTTGCGCAGGAAACGCCCGGTCTTCTTGTCGAAGACCTTCTTCGCGCGCGGCACCAGCACCGGGTCCTTGGAGACGAACGTCTTGCCGTTCTCCTTGCCGGTGAACTTCGTGCCCGCGGGCAGCGTGATCGGCTTGTCCGGGTTCTCGTTGTAGACGATCATCAGGCCGCCGGCCTTCTTCACGTCACCCTTGAGCTTCTCGTACCGCTTGGTGCCGCCCGCGATCAGCAGATTGCCGTTCGCCAGCTGCGTATGGCCGGTGCAGAACAGGTCGTTGGGCGTCGGGATCTTCTTGATGGTGTCCTTGACCGGGTCCCACAACCGAGTGTCGAACTTCTTCGCGTCGAAGTTGTCCTGGTTGTTGCCCGACCCGGCCACCAGCAGGATCTTGCCGGTGTGCAGCAGCGCCGCGTGAATGGTGTTCTGGCGGTACTCCTCCGGGAACTCGACGATTTCCCAGCGGCCGTTCTCCGCTTTGTACTCGGGTCTGTTGATCTGGTACTGGTGGTACTTCTCGGTCCCGACCTGATGGAGCCACGGCCCGTTCATTCCGGCCAGCGCGAGTACCACCGCCGTGCCTATCGCGAGTCGACGGGCGCGGCGGCGTCTGGCACGGTCGTTCATTCCTTACGCCCCCCAAACCCACCAAGGGCGATCTGCATGGTCTGGTCGTCGCCCCCGTTCGACGCCACCCATGTGGGCCGCGGCTGGGGGACGTGCGGCGCGTACGGCGCGGCCGCCGAGTGCGCCGGTGTCGGAGTGGGCACCGCGTCCTGCGGCTCCGGCGGGCTCTGAGCGGCGGGCTTCTTCCTCGCCTGCCGCAGCTCCCAGCGCCAGGCGAAGACCGGGAACGCGGTGATCAGCATGGCGAACGAGGCCCAGATGACCATGGCGGGGTGGGAGTGGCCGAAGTAGTAGCCGGCGGCTATCGAGCCGCCGAAGATCAGGATGAAGTACCAGTGGTACCGGAAGGTCCCGAACCAGCGGTCCGGGCTCGCCGAGTCGCCCTTGGGCGTGACCACGAACTTGCTCTTGCGCCGCAGCGCCGAGTCGATCAGCGCCTTCGCGTACAGCGGCGCCGACAGCGCGGACATCACCATGCCGGCCACCCCGCCGGAGCCCTCCGGCTCGTGCGGCGAGACGTTGTGGCGGCGGTTCCAGACGTACAGGCCGATCTGCAGGGCGGAGGCGTTGCCGTAGAGCATCAGCCAGACCGCCGGGTCGATGTTCACACCCGAGGCGCCGAGGCCCAGGAACAGCGCGCAACTCAGCGCCGCGAGGATCCAGTTGAGGGCCGACATCGGGTAGAAGATGATCATCATCGTGTAGTTGAAGAGCTTGGTCGGCGGCAGCGTGAACCAGCCCTTCCAGTACTGCTTGAGGATCGTCTCGTACGTGCCGCGCGACCAGCGCATCTGCTGGGTGAAGAAGTCCGTCCAGGCGCTCGGGCCCTCACCGACGGCGAGCACGTCCGGCGTGTAGACCGAGCGCCACTTGCGGCCCGTGGCCGGGTTGCGGTGCCGGTGGATCTCGAACCCGGTCGCCATGTCCTCGGTGATCGAGTCGTACAGCCCGCCGATCTGCTTCAGCGCCTTGATCCGCACCGCGTTGGAGGTGCCGACGAACATCGGGGCGCCGTAGCGGTTGCCGGCGCGCTGGATCAGCGCGTGGAAGAGGAACTGCTGCGACTCGGCGGCCTTGGTGACGAACGTGTCGTAGTTGCCGTACACCTGCGGGCCGATCACGAAGCCGACGTCCGGGTCGCGGAAGAAGCCGAGCATCCGCTCCAGGTAGTTGGGCAGCGGTACGTGGTCGGTGTCGACGGACGCGAAGAAGTCGTAGTCGTCGCCGTGCGCGTCGAGCCAGGCGTTGTAGTTGCCGTGCTTGGTCTTGGCGCGGTGCGGGCCCTTGGCCTGGTTCCACTTCGCGATGCCCTTGCGGGAGAAGTGGTGCACGCCGAGCCGGGCGCAGACCTCCTTCACCGCCGGGTCGTCGCCCTCGTCGAGCAGCCAGACGTGCATCAGACCCCGGTGGCGGATCCGCACCGCCGCCTCCAGGGTCTTCGTCACCATCTCCAGCGGCTCCTTGCCGGGCACGAAGGAGGTGAGGAAGGCGACTCTCGTGCCGGTCTGCGGCACCACCGGGATCGGGTCGCGGGCGACCAGCGTGGCATGCGCGTTCGACAGCACGTTCATGCAGCGGAAGAACTCGATCAGACCGATCGAGACCAGCATCACGACGTCCAGTGCCGGCAGGAAGTCGTAGGCCGGGTAGTCGCGTTCGGTCCAGTGCGCGGGTTGCAGCAGCCAGACCAGCAGGACCAGCGAGAGCAGGGGCGCGGCCGCCAGCATCAGGGCCACGCGCACGCGGTGCGGCTCCTGCGAGATCAGCGAGCGGTACCGCACCTTGTACGGCCTGTCGGGATCGGGCTCGGTGAGGGGGCCGGCCAGCCGACTGTAGTGCTCGTAGTCGTACCGAGGCAGGGTCTTCCTGAGCCGGCGGAGCGCCCCCGTGATGCTGCCGGTCCGGTGCGAAGGCGCCCTGAGCTGGGTGGTCTGTGACGGGTCGAAGTTCTGCCGGGCGCCCGTCGGCGTCGACGTCATGAGTCATCCCCCCACACGCGGCTCAACTCCGCGTGTCCCTAAAACATGGAACTGCGACGTTCCGGTCGCGTGATGCCCCCCTCGGCATCGGTGCGTGAAGGGGCCCCCTCTCCCCGCAACACCAGCAACCGGTTACTTGCCCCCCAAGTGGCGCCTGTCAGCAGCCACTTGAAAACCAGGGTTCTACGCCGTTCCGCATGATCGCAAGATGCGATACACGGTATTTACCCGTTATAGGGGCTCATTCGGACACAAGTCAGTGTCGGTTGGTGCACTTGATATCAGTCGGGTGCGAATGTGACTGAAGTGGTCTCTTATTGCTTGCTCGGCGCGTGGCGAGTCGCCGGACCGCACCGCGTCCAGGATCTCCCGGTGCTGCCGCCAGGTGATCCGCGGGTCCTGTGGCACCTCGACAAGATCCCGGCTCACCCGGTGGAAGGCATCCCAGAACGCCTCCAGCACCTCGCTCAGCAGCACGTTGTCCAGCCCCCGGTAGAGGGTGGCGTGAAAGGCCCGGTCGGTCTCGGCGAAGCCGACACCCTGCGCGGCTCGGTGATCCATACGATCCACGAGCGCTTCCAGCGCGACGAGGTCCGACTCCGGCAGCCGCCCCGCGAGCCGGGAGACCAGTCCCGTCTCCACCGCCTCACGCAGCTCCAGCAGCTGCAGCAGGCTGTCCTCGCCCCGGTAGTGCCCGGCGACCGTGCGGAAGGCGAGGCCCTCGATCATCGGGGCGAGGGACATCCGGCCGACATAGGTGCCGAAGCCGTGTCGTATCTCGACGATCCCCATCGCCTGGAGTGCCTTCAGCGCCTCCCGGACCGAGTTCCGGCTCGCGCCGAGGAACACCATCAGCTCGGGCTCGGTCGGCAGCGGCGCCCCGGAGGCCAGCCGGCGGTCGACGATGAGCTTCTTGATCCTCTCCTGGAGGTCACGCGCTGCCATGGCCAGAGGGTAACCGAGGGCATGCAGAAGGCCCCCCACCGAAGTGAGGGGCCTCGCTGTCGAGTGCGCCGCCAGGGACTCGAACCCCGGACCCGCTGATTAAGAGTCAGCTGCTCTAACCAACTGAGCTAGCGGCGCGTGCTGACGTCGTTAACCCTACATGACCTCCGGGGGTGCTTCTGACCACCGGGGAGGGGCCCGCCGGGGCCCGGGCGGACGCCGTACATCATTCGGACCGTCAACATGCGCGCCCGGAAGACAGTTGTGAAACTGATCAACGTGCACTGGCCCGGAAATGCCCACGTGAAGTGTGAGGGGAATCGCATGAAAACTCCGGTATTCGAGGAAATCGATCCCGCGAGCGACTGCGACTGCCCCGGATGCGCCCACTGGCGCCTCGTACTCCCCCATTCCGCTCCCCACCGCCCCTCCGTCCACCTCGCCACCCGACGCGTCCTCGCCCTGGCCGCCGTGACCTCCACGGCCCTCGGCGTCGGCCACACCGTGCCCGCCCTCGCCGCCGTCCACGCCCCCCTCCGACCCGGCGTTCCCGCAGGTGACGAGCCTCAGAGCCCGCAGGGGAACAAGGCCCCGCTGCACGGCCCGGCCGGGACACCGGCCAAGCCGTCGGAGGCGGGGAAGACGCCCGAGATCACCCGGGCGGAGATCATCGAGCGCGCCCAGAAATGGGTCGACGCGAAGGTCCCGTACAGCATGACCTCCTACTGGGAGGACGGTTACCGGCAGGACTGCTCGGGCTTTGTCTCGATGGCCTGGAGCCTGCCGCAGAACGAATGGACCGGCTCTCTTCACACCTTCGGCACCCGTATCACCAAGGCGGAACTCCAGCCCGGCGACATGCTGCTGTTCCACAACCCCGACAACCCGCAGAACGGCTCGCACGTCGTCCTTTTCGGCGGCTGGGTCGACTCCTCCCGGACGTACTACGTCGCCTACGAGTCGACCCGCCCGCACGCCCGCAGGCTGACCACCCCTTACGCCTACTGGACGAACTCGTCGCGATACATCCCGTATCGCTACAAGGGCGTGGTGGAAATCCCACCCGAGACGCCGCCGACGACCCCGCCCGCCACACCGCCCACGATCCCGCCCGTGACGCCCCCCGAGACACCGCCCGCGATCCCGCCGGAGACGCCCACCATGCCCTCGGTCGATGTCCCGCAGGACGACAAGCACGCCGCGGCGCCGTATCCCGGGCGGGCGATGTTCCGGCCCGGCGCGAACAACCCGCATGTCACCCAGCTCGGCAGGCAGCTGGTGAAGAAGGGGTTCGGCAGGTACTACCCGAACGGGCCGGGACCGCGCTGGGGCGAGGCGGACCGGCGAGGTGTCGAGGCCTTCCAGCGCACCCAGGGCTGGCGGGGCGGCGCGGCGGACGGCTACCCCGGGCCGGAGACCTGGCGGCGGCTCTTCTTCTGACCTGCTCGGTATGAACGCATCTGGCGCGGAGGCTGGAGACACGCATGACCACGACCACTCCCGAGACACCCGACCCCGGGGGAGCCGAGGAGGACCCGCCGCCCCCGGCCCGGCCGGCCCGGCTGATCCAGAACGAGGCGACCACCGAGATCCCCGTCCATCTGCTGTTCCGCGACGACCCCGACCCGGTCTCCGTCCAGCTGCGGCCCGCCGTGGTGAGCCGTCGGCAGGGCACCGGGGAGCAGCCACGGCTGCGCCGCCCGGTCCCGTCGCGGGCCCGCCCGGTGCCGCAGGTCGACCCCGCCCTGGTCGAGCGGCCCGCGCGCGTGCTGCCCCCCGCGGTGGGGGTGCTCGCCGGTGCGGTCGGGGCGGCCGGGTGCACGGTCACCTCGTGGTGGGCGGGCACCCTGCCGCCGGTGGTGGCCGCGGCCCTGGGCCTGCCGGCGTACGCGGGGGCCGGGCTCGGTCCGGCGCAGTGGGCGGCGTACGCCGGGGCGGGGGTGCTGGGTCTGTTCGGGTTCGGCGGACTGGCACGGGGGCGGACCGGCGGGGCCTGGGTGCTGGGGCTGTTCGGCCGCTACCGGGGGACCGTCCGGCGGACCGGTCTGATGTGGGTCAACCCGCTGCTGCTGCGCCGCCGGGTCGACGTACGGCTGCGGCACTGGCGCAGTGAGCCGATGCCGGCGGCCGACGGGAGCGGGGTCGCGCTGCGGGTGGTGGTGCTCGTGGTGTGGCGGGTGCGGGACACCGCGCGGGCGATGCTGGGGGTGGAGGACCACGAGGAGTATCTGCGGGTGTGCGTGGAGGCGGCGCTGGCGCGGGTGCCGGTGGAGATGCCGGGCGCGGCGAAGCCCGCGGTGGACGCGGCGGCCGACGCGCTGACCCGGCTGGTGACGGCGGACGCGACACCCGTGGGGCTCGAGGTGTTCTCGGTGCAGCCGGTGCGGGTGGAGTACGCCCCCGAGGTGGCCGCCGCGATGCACCGCCGCCGGATCGCCGCACTGGACGCCCAGCACCGGGCGAGCGTGCTGACGTCGGTCGTGGACTCGGTGGAGGACACGGTGACCCGGCTGACCATGCGCGGGCTGGTGGAGCTGGACGACTACGAACGCAAGGTGCTGGTGAAGGACTTGACGGTGGCGTTCTGCGCCGGGCGGGGAGAAACAGGTCCGTGATTGGTATGGACATGTTCAACTAACGGCAATACGCTCTGACTTGGTCTAGACCTGCAAGCTCACTGAACTTCCCCCACGTCTCCAGGAGCGGCAGTATGCGCAAAAAGACCAAGTTGTCCGCCGCGGTGCTCGGTCTGGCGACCACCGGTGCCCTCGTGCTCTCCTCCGGCGGTGCCAGCGGCCACGGCTACACCGACCTGCCGATCAGCCGGCAGAAGCTCTGCCAGAACGGCACCGTGACCAACTGCGGAGCGATCCAGTGGGAGCCGCAGAGCGTCGAGGGCCCGAAGGGCTTCCCGGGCGGCGGCCCGGCCGACGGGCAGATATGCAACGCGGGACTGGGCCACTTCGCCCAGCTCAGCGCACCGAGGACACCGTCAGGCGCGGCCTGGCCCGCCACCAAGGTGAACGGCGGTCAGAGCTACACGTTCCGCTGGCAGTTCACCGCCATGCACGCCACGACGGACTTCAAGTACTACATCACCAAGCCGGGCTGGAACCAGAACCACAACCTGGCCCGCTCCGACCTCAACCTGACCCCGTTCTTCACGGTCCCCTACGGCGGTCAGCGCCCGCCGCAGACCCTCTCGCACACCGGCACCCTGCCGTCCGGGCTCAGCGGCCGGCATGTGATCGTCGCGGTGTGGACGATCGCGGACACGGCCAACGCGTTCTACGCCTGCTCGGACGTCACGTTCTGAGCGTTCCGATCGCGCCGGACACGCGAAGGAGCCCCTCGCTCACCGCGAGGGGCTCCTCATCTGTGCGCCGCCAGGGACTCGAACCCCGGACCCGCTGATTAAGAGTCAGCTGCTCTAACCAACTGAGCTAGCGGCGCATGACTCCCGCCTTCCGCGTTCCCGCGGTCGGCGACGTAGAAAATACTACCCGGTCCGCGGGGGTGCTCCTGACCGGTATCGGCGCCGCCTAGATCGTCAGGGACAGCAGCACCGGGGCCGCGTTGCGGTTCAGGGTGTCCGCCGCCTGGCGCAGCCGGTGGGCGTGCTCGACCGGGAGGGACAGGGCAAGGCACCCCACCGAGGAGCCGGCGGTGATCGGGACGGCCGCGCAGACCGTGCCGATCGCGTATTCCTGCAGGTCGAGCACGGGAACCGTGGCCGGCTGGGCGTCCAGGCGGGAGAGCAGCACCTTGTCGCTGGTGATCGTGCGCGAGGTGAGGCGGGCCATCTTGTGCCGGGCGAGATGATCGCGGCGGCCCGCGTGGTCGAGCTGACCGAGCAGGCTCTTGCCGACCGCCGTGGCGTGCGCGGAGTAGCGGAAGTCGACCCACTCGTTGACCGCCGGGGTGCCCGGGCCGGCCGCGTACTGGGTGACCCGGACCTCGCCGTCGAGGTACCGGCTGATGTACACGGCCGCGCCGACGGAGTCCCGGAGCCGGTCGAGGGTGTGCTGGAGCTGTTCGCGCAGGGCCTGATCGCGGTTGTGGGCGGAGCCGAGACGGGCGAATGTGACGCCGGTGACGTATGCGCCGTCCGTGACCTGTTCGACGTACCGCTCGCGGCGCAGCATGCGCAGCAGCCCGGTGAGCCGGTCCGCGCCGAGGCGGGTGTGGCGGGCGATCTCGCCGACGGTGACACCGGCGGGGTGCCGCGCCACCGCCTCCAGAACGCGCAACGCGTCCTGAGCCGAGTGGTACGGCGCGGTCGGCTCGTGCTTCAGCGCCACGGTTTCCCCCCTGTGCGCTCGCTCCCGCTCCCCGTCCTGGGCCTGCTCTCACCTTCCACGATAACCGGCAAGGGGCCATTAGTGAGCGGCAGTTGACGAGATTGCGACCCTGTCAACAGGGGCGTAAGCGTGTGGCATATGCCATTGGCACGAGCCAGTCCGGAACGTCACAGCACAGCGCTGAGGAACTCCCGTGTCCGCTCGTGTTCGGCGTCGCCGAAGATCTTCTCCGGCGGGCCCGACTCGATGACCCGACCCGAGTCGAACATCAGGACCTGGTCGGAGATGTCCCGGGCGAAGTTCATCTCGTGGGTCACGCAGAGCATGGTGATGTCGGTGCTGCGCGCGATGTCCCGCAGCACGTCCAGGACGCCCGCGACCAGCTCCGGGTCCAGCGCCGAGGTCACCTCGTCGAGCAGCAGCACCTGCGGCCGCATCGCCAGCGCCCGCGCGATCGCCACCCGCTGCTGCTGCCCGCCGGACAGCTGGGACGGCCGCGCGTCGCACTTGTCGGCGAGGCCCACCAGGTCCAGCAGCTCACGGGCGCGCGCCTCCGCCTCGTCCTTCGACAGGCCGAGCACGGTGACCGGCGCCTCGGTGACGTTCCTGAGCACGGTCATGTTCGGGAACAGGTTGAACTGCTGGAAGACCATCCCGATCTTCTTGCGGACCTCACGGATCTGCTTCTCCGGCGCCGGGAAGAGCTTCTCCCCGTCGACGGTGATCGTGCCCTCGTCGGGCTTGGTCAGGGTCATCAGCAGCCGCAGGATCGTGGTCTTGCCCGACCCGGACGGCCCGATCAGGGTGACGTGCCGCCCCGCGTCGACGGAGAAGTCGAGGTGGTCGAGGACCGTGTTGTCCCCGAACCGCTTGGAGACCTGCTCCAGGCGGATCAGCGGGGCGGGACCGGTATGGGGGCTGTCGGCGGGCTGCTTGTTGATCTCAACGGACAAGACGTCGCTCCAGGGTGCGCAGAAGTACGGAGGCCAGATACGAGACGAGGACGAAGGCCACGCCGATCACGGTGAGGGGCTCGGTGAAACGGAAGTGCTCCTGGGAGAAGAGCCGCGCCTGGCCGAGCATGTCCAGCACGGTGATCGCCATGAGCAGCGGCGTGTCCTTCAGCATCGAGATCACGTAGTTCCCGAGCGCCGGCACCACCCGGCGGATCGCCTGCGGCAGGATCACCACCTGCCACGTCCTGGCCGTCGGCAGGCTGAGCGCCGTCGCGGCCTCCCACTGCCCGGCGGGCACCGCCTCGATACCGGCCCGGTAGACCTGCATGGTGTACGTCGAGTAGTGCAGGCCGATCGCGAAGACGCCGGTGGTCAGCGCCGAGAACGTCAGCCCCCACTCGGGCAGCACGTAGAAGAGGAAGAACAGCTGCACCAGCAGCGGCGTGTTCCGCACGAACTCCGTGAACACCCCGACCGGCCAGCGCACCCAGCGGCTCGGCGTGCGCATCAGCAGCGTCCACACCAGCCCCAGCACGAACGAGATCAGCGAACCCAGCACCAGCGCCTGGAGGGTGACGAGCAGGCCCTCCCAGAACTGCGGCATGAAGTCGCGGACCGCTCCCCAGTCCCAGTTCATCGGGCCACCCCCGCCTTGAGTCGGTGCTCAAGACCGCGCATCACACGGGTGAGCAGGAACGCGATCACGAAGTAGATGAGCAGCACGTACGTGTAGATCTCCGTGCTCTCCTGAAGGGCGAGCCGCACCAGGTTGCCGCTGAACGCCAGGTCGCCCATGCCCATGATCGACACCAGGGCGGTGCCCTTGAGCAGCTCGACCAGCAGGTTGGAGAACGGCGGGATCATCTCCGGAACCGCCTGCGGCAGCAGGATCAGCCGCATCCGCTGCCACGGCGTGAAGCTGAGCGCGATCCCGCCCTCACGCTGCGCCGGGTCGACGGAGTTCAGCGCGCCGCGCACGATCTCCGAGCCGTACGCCCCGTAGGTCAGCCCCAGGGCCAGGGTGCCCGCCCACAGCGGGACCAGCTGCCAGCCGAAGGCGGGCGGCAGCACGAAGAACACCCAGAAGATCATCACCAGGGCCGAGGTGCCGCGGAACACCTCCGTGTAGAAGCCCGCGGCGAACCGCACGATCCACAGCCGGTGGGTGCGCGCGATGCCGACGACGAAGGACACGACCGCGGCCAGCAGCGCGCTGAGCACCAGCAGCTGGACCGTGGTCCAGGTGCCCGTCAGTACCAGTTCCCAGAGTCCCGAGGTCATCCGCCGCACAGCTCCTTCGCGGTCATCTCGGTCATCTCGGTCTCGGTGAAGCCGAACGGGCGCAGGATCCGGAAGACCTCGCCGCTCTTCTTCAGCTTGTGCAGCTCCGCGTTGAAGGCGTCCCGCAGCTTGGTCTCGGTCGGCCGGAACGCGAAGGCGCCGCCGGCGAGCTGCGGCTTGCCGTCGACGATCGGGGTGAAGGGCTCGGTCGCCTCCGTCTTCGAGGAGGTCCGTACGACCAGGCGGGAGGTGACCGCGGTGGCGGTGAAGTAGTCGACCCGCCCGGCCTCGACGGCGTTCAGTCCGGCGACCTGGTCGGGGACGATGAGGATGTCGCCGCGCCGGTACCCGGCCTCGACGGCGTGCTCGATCTGGGCGTAGCCGGTCCCGGTGGCGATCCGCGCCTTCTTGGCGAGCGCGTCCTTGTAGTCGCGCAGCCCCATCGGATTGCCCTTGCGTACGACGAACGCGTCGGGCATCTGGTAGTCGGGGTCCGCGAAGATGACCTGCTCACAGCGTTCCGGGGTGACGTACATCCCGGCGGCCACGACGTCGAACTGCTGCGAGTTCAGGCCGGGGATGAGCGAGCCGAACTCGGTCGGCACGGGCTGTACCCGGTCCACCCCGAGCCGTTTGAAGATCGCCTTGGCCAGCTCGGGCGCCTCGCCGGTCAGCTCGCCGTCCTTGTCGATGTACCCGAAGGGGATCTCACCCGCGATGCCCAGGCGTACGACACCGGCGGCCTTCAGCCGGTCGAGCAGGTCACCGCCGTTCGTGCCGGACGCGGTGGCCACGCGGCTGCAGCCGGCGGCACCCAGCGCGCCGAGCGCCGCGACCCCCGCGAGCAGCGACCGGCGGGTGGGCCCGGATATGTGGTGGCTGTTTCTGAGTGGTGGAGCCATGGGCGCGCGGCTACCCGGGAGCATGAGATGTATGCCCCCTGGGCATCCGGGAACCCATGAGTGATCGGTTCATCGAGGTCTCACTGACCCGGCGCGGAGTGCGCTGCACGGCGAAACTGCTGGCCGACCGTGCCCCGTTGACCTGCGCGGCCGTCTGGGAGGCCCTGCCCCTGTCCGGTGACGTGTACCACGCGAAGTACGCACGCAACGAGATCTACGCCCTGTTCCCGCCGTTCGCGGAAACGGAACCACCCCTGGAGAATCCGACAGTTACCCCCATTCCGGGCGACCTGTGCTATTTCGCCTTCGCCGGAACAGAGTTGGGCACCAAGGCCTACGGCTACGACCGCGAGGTCCGCGCCGGTACCACCGTCGTGGACCTCGCCCTCTTCTACGAACGCAACAACCTGCTGCTCAACGGGGACGTCGGCTGGGTCCCCGGCATCGTCTGGGGTCAGGTCGTCGAGGGCCTTGAGGACATGGCCGAGGCGTGCAACGACCTGTGGCGCTCCGGAGCGGCGGGCGAGACGCTCAGTTTCAGCCGGATGTGACACCGGCCTCGTACAGCGTGTGCGCCGCCCGCAGCACCAGGTCGTCCCGGTGCCGGGCCGCCACCAGCTGCATCCCGATGGGCAGGCCGTCCCCGTCCGTCCCGACGGGCACGGTCGCCGCCGGCTGCTGGGTCATGTTGAACGGGTACGTGAACGGGGTCCACCCCGTCCACCGCCGGTGACCGGACCCCTTCGGCACCTCGGCGCCCGCCTCGAACGCCGTGATCGGCAGGGTCGGGGTGACCAGCAGGTCGTAGGTGTCGTGGAAGCGGCCCATCCGGCGCCCCAGGTCCATCCGGACGTCCACCGCGGCCAGATAGTCCAGCGCCGAGTAGCGGGCGCCCTGCGCGCAGATCTCCCGCAGCCCGGGGTCCAGCAGCGCACGCTGCTCCGGCCCGAGCCGCTGGATCACGCGGGCGGCCCCGCTGAACCACAGGGTGTGGAAGGCCTCTACCGGGTCGGTGAGGTCGGGGTCGGTCTCCTCGACGTACGCGCCGAGCTCCGCCAGCCGCTGCACCGCCCGCCGTACCGCCGCCGCGACCGCCGGGCGCACCGCCACCTGCCCGCCCAGTGTCGGCGAGTACGCCACCCGCAGCCCGCGCACCCCGCCCGCCAGACCGTCGGTGAAGGCCCCGGCCGCCGGCCCGAGCGCCGACCAGTCGCGGGAGTCCGGATGGCCGATCACGTCCATCAGCAGCGCCGCGTCCGCCGCGTCCCGCGTCATCGGCCCCACGTGCGCCAGCGTCCCGAACGCGCTCGCCGGGTACAGCGGCACACGTCCGTACGTCGGTTTCAGCGCGAAGATCCCGCAGAACGCGGCCGGGATCCGGACACTGCCACCGCCGTCCGTGCCGAGCGCCAGCGGTCCCGCGCCGAGCGCCACGGCCGCCGCCGCGCCCCCGCTGGAGCCGCCCGCCGTGCGCGCCGGGTCGTGCGGATTGCGCGTCACCCCGCTGAGCGGCGAGTCCGTGACGCCCTTCCAGCCGAACTCGGGGGTCGTGGTCTTGCCGAGGAACACCGCGCCGTGCTCGCGCAGCCGGGCGACGGAGGGCGCGTCCTCGTCCCAGCGGCCGTCCGGGGCGACGGTCCTGGAACCGCGCAGGGTGGGGGCGCCGCGCAGCAGCAGGATGTCCTTCACGGTGACCGGCACCCCGTCCAGCAGCCCGTCCGGCTCACCGCGCCGCCATCGCTCCTGCGACTCCCGCGCCCGGCGCAGGGCGTCCTCGGCGGTCAGCCGGACGAAGGCGTTCACCTCCGGCTGGATCTCCTCGGCCCGCTGAAGCGCCGCGCGGGTCGCCTCCACGGGGCTGAACTCGCCCTTGCGGTAGCCGTCGAGGAGTCGTACGGCGGTCAGCTCGGTGAGCTCGGTCATCCACCCTCCCAGGAACGTCAGTGTCCGGGTACATACCCGCGCTGCTTGTCGACCACGTTCGGCAGCGGCCGACCCGCCTCCCAGGCGTCGTACAACTCCACGAACTGGGCGCCCAGTTCGTCCCGCCAGCCGACGGTGTCGCCGCTCATGTGCGGGGACACGATCAGGTTCGGGACCTGCCACAACGGGCTGTCCGGCGGGAGGGGTTCGGCCTCGAAGACGTCCAGCGCGGCGCCCGCGATCCACCGCTTGGCCAGCGCCTCGGCGAGCGCGTCCTCGACGACCAGCGGCCCGCGTCCGACGTTCACGAACCGGGCGGACGGCTGCATCACCCCGAAGCGGCGGGCGTCGAACATGCCCCGCGTCTGCTCCGTCAGCGGCGCCGCCGCGATCACCCAGTCGGCGCGGCACATCAGCCGGTCCAGGTCGTCGGGGCCGTGGACGCCGGTGCGCGGGGTGCGGCCGACGAGCGCGGTGGTGACGCCGAGCGCCTTGAGAGTGCCGCTGATCGCCCGGCCGATCGGGCCGGAGCCGACCACGACCGCCCGGCTCCCGGTGACCTTCTGCGACTCGCGGTGCCGCCAGGTCCGCTCCCGCTGGAGATCCAGCGTGCGCGGCAGGTCCTTCGCCATCGCCAGGACGAGGGCGGCGACGTACTCGGCGATGGGCTGGTCGAAAACGCCGCGCGCGTTGGTCACCACGGTGTCCGACGCGGCGAGTTCCGGACACATCAGATGGTCCACGCCCGCGCTCGCCGTGTGCACCCAGCGCGGCCGCGGCCCGTCCCCCGGCCAGGCCTCGCGCACCGCGTGCGAGGTGAAGTCCCACACGAGCAGCACGTCGGCGTACGGCAGCCGCTCGGCGAGCGTCGAGGCGTCCGCGTGCTCGATCCGGGCGCGGCCGGTGAGGCGGCCGAGCCGGGGGAGCGGGTCGGCGTCCAGGACGAGCAGGGTCGGGGTGGTCATGGGCAGCCGTTTCTCCAGCCGTTCGCGGGGGCGGCCGAGTGTGGCGGGTCGGCCGGTGACGACATGTCAACGGGGTTTAACCACGTGTTGACCTGGGGGTGATCCGGGCGGATTGACCACGCTCGCACCCGAACCTACCGTCGTCAACACGGGCGTTCTCCACGATCCGTTGCCCACTCGTCTCCGAGCGTGAGGCCGGTGCCTGCCATGGACGTCGCTTTTCTCGGCGGACCGGGTCCGCAGCGGGGCGTCGGAGTCGTCGCCCCCTTCGACTTCGCGCTGGACCGCGAACTGTGGCGCTGGGTACCGGACGAGGTGTCCCTGCACGTCACCCGCACCCCGTACGTGCCGGTCGAGGTGAGTCTCGACCTCGCCCGCCTGGTCAGCGAGCACGAGACGCTCGGCGAGGCGGTACGCACGCTGAACGCGATCGAACCCGAGGTGGTCGCCTACGCCTGCACCTCGGGCAGCTTCGTCGGCGGCATGATCGGCGAGCGCGCGATGTGCGAGGCGATGAGCCGGGCGGGCAACGTGCCCGCGATCACCACCTCGGGCGCGCTGCTGGAGGCGCTGGTCGAGCTGGACGTGCGGCGGGTGGCGCTGGTGACGCCGTACACGGTGTCGGTGACGCGGGCGCTGGAGGGGTACGTGGCGCAGGCGGGCGTCGCGGTCACGGGCTGCGCGTTCATGGGCCTGACCCGGCACATCTGGAAGGTGCCGTACCGCGAGGTCGTGGACATGGCCCGGCAGGCGGTGCGCGGCGCCGCCGACGCCCTGTTCATCAGCTGCACCAACCTGCCGACCTACGACGTGATCCCGCAACTGGAGGCCGAGCTGCGCATGCCGGTGATCTCGGCCAACCAAGTGACGATGTGGGCTGCGCTGCGCCGACTGGGTACCCGTGCCGTGGGGCCGTATCAGGCGCTGATCGAACCGGCGGCGCGCACCGGCCCCGTACTGCCGGGGGCGGCCCCCGGTGCCGTAGTGCCGGAAGAAGAGCAGCAGCAGGAAGGCTGGACATGACAGCACTGGGATTCCTCTACCCGGGACACTCCGCCGAGGACGACTATCCGCGCATCGAGCAGCTCCTGGGCAGCGACATCCGGGTGGACCTGGTGCACACCGACATCGGCGAGGACGCCCACCGGGTGGACGCCCTGCTGGAGATGGGCTCCCCGGACCGCCTCGCGGCCGGCGTCCAGGAACTGCGGCACGCCGGTGCCGAGGCCGTGGTGTGGGCGTGCACCAGCGGCAGCTTCGTGCACGGCTGGGAGGGCGCCCACGAACAGGTGCGCACCCTGGCCCGGGCGGCCGGCATGCCGGCGTCCTCGACGTCCTTCGCCTTCGTGCACGCCGTACAGGAGCTCGACCTGCGGCGGGTCGCGGTGGGGGCCACCTATCCGGAGGACGTGGCGTCGTTGTTCGCGGACTTCCTGGGGGCGGCCGGCATCGAGGTGACCGGCGTGCGCAGCTCCGGGATCATCACGGCGGCCGAGGTCGGCACCTGGGGCGAGGCCGAGGTCTTCGCGCTGGCCCGCGCGGCCGACGCGCCCGACGCACAGGCGGTCCTCCTGCCGGACACGGCCCTGCACACGGCCGCCCACATCACGGCCCTGGAGAAGGAGCTCGGCAAGCCGGTGCTGACCGCCAACCAGGTCACCGTCTGGGAGGCGCTGCGGCTGGCGGACCGCCGGGTGAACGCGCCGGGACTGGGGGCGCTGTTCACCAGGGAGCCGATCGTGCAGGTGTGACACGGCGAGGGAATAACCGGGGACCGTCTCCTGTTAGCGGCGTGAGGACACCGCACGGACCGGACCAGGAGGCACCCCTTGCCCGACGATGAGCACGACGAGCGCGACGAGATCCGCGGCGCCGCACCCGGCACCGCCCCCGTCCCCCTGTCCGTACTGGACCTGGTCACCGTCGGCGCGGGCCGCACCGCCACCGACGCCCTGCGCACCAGCGTCTCCCTGGCCCGCCTCGCGGAGGCCCGCGGCTTCCACCGGTACTGGGTCGCCGAGCACCACTCCATGCCGGGCGTCGCCTCCTCGTCCCCGGCCGTGATCCTCGCCCATCTCGCCGCCCACACCGACCGCATCCGGCTCGGCTCGGGCGGTGTGATGCTGCCCAACCACGCCCCGCTGGTGATCGCCGAGCAGTTCGGCACGCTGGAGGCCATGGCCCCCGGCCGGATCGACCTGGGCCTCGGCCGCGCTCCCGGCACCGACGGCGCCACCGCAGCCGCCCTGCGCCGGACCGACCGGCTGGGCGAGGGCGCCGACGACTTCCCCGAGCAGCTCGCCGAGCTGACCCGGTTCCTGGACGACGACTTCCCCGACGGCCACCCCTACCGCCGTATCCACGCGGTCCCCGGCCCCGTCCAGGCCACCTCGCCCGGCGGCGTCCAGTCCCCGCACCGCCCGCCGATCTGGCTGCTGGGCTCCTCCGGCTTCAGCGCCCGCCTGGCCGGCCTGCTCGGCCTGCCCTTCGCGTTCGCGCACCACTTCTCCGCGCAGAACACGATCCCCGCGCTCGACCTCTACCGGGAGTCCTTCAAGCCGTCCGCCGTCCTCGACGAGCCGTACGCCCTCATCGGCGTCTCCGCGCTCGCCACCGACGACGAGCGGGAGGCCCGGCGCCAGGTCCGCGCCGCCGCGCTCAGCATGGTCCGGCTGCGCACCGGACGGCCGGGACTCGTGCCCACCCCGGAGGAGGCGGAGGCGTACGAATTCAGCCCGATGGAGCGGGAGTTCGTCACCTCCTGGAACGCCAACGTCATCCACGGCACCTCGGACGAGGTCCGCGCGGGCCTGGACGACCTCCAGAAGCGCACCGGCGCCGACGAGTTGATGATCACCGCCAACGCGCACACCGGCGAGATCCGGCTGCGCTCCTACGAACTCGTCGCGGACGCCTACGGATTGCCGACCGCCTGACCGAACGGGCAGTCCATCAACTGCGAGATGCGATCCGGCGGCACCGGCCGGGAGTACAGCCACCCCTGCCCGGTGTCGCACCCGATCCGGCGCAGCCGACCGGCCTGCGCGGAGGTCTCGACGCACTCCGCGGTGACGGTCAGCCCCAGCCGGTGCGCCAGCTGGATCATCGCCTCGACGATGACCTCGTCGGCCGGGCTGGGGTGCGCGCCGGAATCCTCGTACTGGAAGCCCCGGACGAAGGACCCGTCCAGCTTCAGCGCCGACACCGGCAGCCGGCTGAGGTAGGCGAGGTTGGAGTAGCCGGTGCCGAAGTCGTCGATGGCGATGCGGACGCCCATCTCGCTGAGCGCCTGAAGGGCCTGCAACGGGCGGCCGGCGGAGCCCATCACCGCGGACTCGGTGAGTTCCAGCTGGAGCAGCTGCGGGGCGAGGCCCGTCTCGGCGAGGATCTCGGCGACGTCCGCGACCAGATCGGAGTCCCAGACCTGGCGGACGGCCACGTTGACGGAGACGAACAGGGGTGGCCCGTCCGGGCGTTCGAGCTGCCAGCGGCGGGCCTGGCGGCAGGCGGTGGCGAGTACCCAGCGGCCCAGCGGGACGATCGCGCCGTCCTCCTCCGCCAATCCGATGAACCGATTCGGCGTCAGCATGCCGAACTGCGGATGGTTCCAACGGACCAACGCCTCGACCCCGCTCAGCCGTCCGTTCGCCATCCCGACCAGCGGCTGGTACTCCAGGACGAACTCGCCCCGGTCGATGGCCGGGCGGAGCGTGGAGGCGAGCGCCTGGCGGGTCATGCGGTGCGCGTTGCGCTCCGGGTCGAACAGCGTCCAGCGGGACTTGCCGTCCGCCTTCGCCCAGTACAGCGTGGTGTCGGCGGCCTGCATCAGACCGGTGGCGGTGGTGCCGGCGGCCTGCCGTTCGACGACCCCGATCGACGCCGACAACGACAGCCGCTGACCGGCCAGGTCGAAAGGCTCCTGAAGCGCCGTCAGCACCGACTCGGCCAGGTCGGCGAGTTGCTCGGTGCCGGTGGAGTCCTCGACCAGCAGGGCGAACTCGTCACCACCGAGCCTGGCCACCAGTGGCGCGCTCGCCCTGCCGTAACCGGCCTCGTCCGCACAGCGGTTGAGGCGCTCCGCCGCGGCCGCCAGCAGCCGGTCGCCGACCCGGTGGCCGAGGGTGTCGTTGACCGCCTTGAAGCCGTCCAGGTCCAGGTAGCACAGGCCGATCCGGCCGGTGCCGCCGCGTTCGTACGACTCCACGTCGAGGGCGGCCGAGAGGCGCTCGAAGAACAGGGTGCGGTTGGGCAGCCGGGTCACCGGGTCGTGCATCTGCAAGTGCCGCAGCCTGCCCTGGAGTTCACGCCGGGCGCTGATGTCGGCGGCGGCCAGCAGCACGCCGTCCGCGCCGTCGGGCAGCGGGGCGACGGTGACCTGCACCCAGACGTTGTGCCCCTCGGGGTGCTTCAGCCGCCGTGCGCAGCGCAGTTTGGCGTCGCGGCCGCGCAGCAGCTCGCGGTACGCGTGCCAAGTGCGGGCGTCGGAGGCCAGGTCGACCAGGTCGGCGGCGACCCGGCCCGTGAGTTCGCCGGGTTCGATGCCGAGCAGGTCGGCGAGGGCCGCGTTGGCGCCGGTCACCAGGCCCTCGCGGTCGACGACCGCCATCGCGAGCGGGGCCGCCGCGAAGGCTGATCGGTAGGAGTCGGAGGCGTCGGCCTCGGTTCGATGGGGGTCGGAGGCGTCGGCCCCGGTACTTCGCGACGCCTGGTGATTACTGTCTGTGACGGCTGGCCCGATGAGGTCTGCCGCGGGCGTCGGCCCTTCGGACGTTCCGCTCACCGCTCGCTCCCGCAGTGCACTCGATCCGCTCGATCTCTGCTCGATCTCTGTCCGGGCAGGAAAGGGTCAGGAAGTGTGCCGATCATAGAGGGCTGCCCGTGGCGCTCGCAGCCCACTGTCCAGTGTCGCGGAACACGCGCGGAACGACCCGCCCTCCCGACAGATCGTTTCTGCCCGTCTGAGGCCCGGTTCCCCCACGGTTCGGCCGATCGTGACGGTCCGTGAGCGGTTCGGGGGTGTCGGCCGGTTCGGTGACCCGGCGTGGACCCCGGGCGCCTCACTCGTCCGGTGCAGGCAAACAGGGCATACAACAATAAAATCACACAGGCTGGATGCGGTGTCCCGCGAACCGCATCCGGAGGTCCATGTGCCGCGCCTGCTGCCCTTGGGGGAACGCGCCCGTGAGGCCTTGGCGGGGCTCGGCCGCGCCGCCGCCCGCCCCCGACTGCGCAGCACAGCGGCCGTGTTCACCACCCTTTCGGCGGTCGCGGCGACCTCCCTCATCACCTGCCCCTCGGTCGCGGAACCCTTCGCGGCCGCGCCCTGCGCCCTCACCCGCACCCAGGCCCACCACTCCGAGGGCCTGGACACGTGGAACGCCGCCTATCCACGGCCGTCCGGCACCCTGGACGCGGTGATGGTCTTCCTGTCCTTCCCGGACTCCCGCCCGCTGATCACCCCCGCCGAACTGACGGCCGACCACTTCCCCACGACGAGCAGCTACTTCGAACGTGCCTCGTACGGCAAGTTCCGCCTTCGCCCACACCCGCTGCGGCACTGGATCCGCATGCCGAGGCCGTCCACCGCGTACGCCATACAGCGCGACTGGGCCGCCCCGCACCGGGCCGCCTATCTGCGCGACGCGCTCGCCGCCGCCGACGGCCAGGTCGACTTCTCGCGCTACGACGTCATCTACTTCGTCGCCGACCCGCACGCCCCCGGCGTCGACTCGGACGCCACGAAAGTGGTCAACCTGGACACCCCGCTGCGCGCCGACGGCACCGACATCCACCGGGTCGTCACGGTGTTCGAGAACCATCCGCCGGACCGGCTCGTCCTCGCCCATGAGACCGGACATGTCTTCGACCTGCCGGACCTCTACCACCGCCCCGTCGACGGCAAAGGTGACTGGGACACCCATGTGGGTGACTGGGACCTGATGGGCAGCCAGTTCGGACTCGCCCCGGACCTGTTCGGCTGGCACAAGTGGAAGCTGGGCTGGCTGGAGCCACGGCAGGTGGTGTGCGTCGGGGGCGACAGGCCCGTACGGCTGACGCTGGAGTCGCTCGGCGCCGGGCCCGGACAGCCGACGACCGCCCCGGCGGGCGCCCCGGCCTTCGGGATGGGCCGCGGGACCAAGCTGGCGGTGGTGCGCACCGGGGCCGACAGCGTCCTCGCCTTCGAGGCCCGTGGCGCGGTCGGCAACGATCAGGAGAGCTGCCGGCAGGGCATCCTCGTCTACCGCGTCCACGCCGGCGCCGAGTCCGGCGGCGGCCCGGTCCAGGTGATCGACGCCCACCCGCGCACCGAGGCGTGCTGGGAGGGCTCGGTGTACCCCCCGCTCGCGGACGCGCCGGTCGAGCTGGGGGAGAGCTTCACCGTGCCGGGAGCAAGGGTGCGGGTGGAGGTGGAGGGGCGCACGGCTTCGGGGGCGTGGACGGTGAAGATCGCGAACGGGTGACCTCTCGGCCGACGGTCACTGCGGCCGGCGCCGAGGGGGTGTGGGTGGCGGAGCCCTCACCGCGCGCGGCGCAGCCGCGCAGAAACGACGATGGCGAGCCGGTTCGCGCTTTCCGCGAACACGCCTCGCCATCGACATCGTGCGCCGCCAGGGACTCGAACCCCGGACCCGCTGATTAAGAGTCAGCTGCTCTAACCAACTGAGCTAGCGGCGCCTGCTGACGTCGTAGACCTTAGCACTCTGCTCGGGGGGAGGAAAAATCGATATCCGCACCGCTGAGCGGGCCGCCCGGACGGCCGCCCAGAGCAGGATTTCGGGGCCCGGAAGCCAGGGGTGCCGGGTATCGGGGGCGACGAGCCAGCGGGAGCCGGAGACCGACGCCGTACCGGTGGGGGCGGGGACGGTGACCGCGTCGCCGGTGCCGTGGCAGAGGAGGGGCGGGACGGCGGCCGTACGGCCCTGGGAGCGCGGGCCGGTGGCGCCCCATTCCTCCCACTCCAGCAGCGAGGGCAGCCGCTGAGCCGTGCCCGGTGCGGCGAACAGCAGCGTCCGGCCGCGGAACACCGCGACCGGGCCCGATCCCGGGCCCTCGTCCCATAGGCGGTCCAGCATCTGCCGTCCGAAGACCGCGGGCGCGCTCACGATGTCGAAGGTGGCACCGCAGGGCAGCACCACGGGGGCGTCCGGGCGCTCCTCCCAGAAGGCCAGGGTGCTGCGCGGATATGCTCCGGCCGAGGCTAGCCAGGCGGCGCCGTCCGAGGTCAGTGTGCTGCTGCTCATGGCACTTACAGGTACCGGGTGTGAACGCTTCGTTTCGGTGAGTTGCCGAAAATCGGGACAGGAGGGGGCGGGAGCGGGTACCTTACGCGGCTGGCATATGCCCAGGGGGTTGGCCGCAGGAGGTTGTCCGAGGGGGTTGTCCGAGGCCTCAGACCGGATCAGGGCCCTGCGCGTCGGCCCCGCGCAGCAGATCCCGGCCGAACTCCACCATCTTCTTGGCGTAGTCCTCGGTCCACTCGGCCTGCTCGGCGATGTCCGCGGCCGTCAGCCGGTCGAACCGGCGTGGATCGGCGAGCTGGGCCGCCGCCATGGCCTGGAACTCCATCGCCCGGTCCGCCGCCGCCCGGAACGCCTGCGTCAGCTCCGTGGCCCGTGCCAGCAGCGTCCCGGGGTCGTCGATCGACTCGAGATCGAAGAAGTGCTCCGGATCCGAGGCCGCTTCCGCGGGCTCGAAGAGCAGGGGCGCGGGGCGTAGCCGCGGTTCGTGCCGACGCGGCGTTTGCTCCGCCATGTCCTCATCTCCTCCTCGTACGGTTCCGATGACGCCGCCTGTCCGAGGCGCGCCACCCTCCTCAATTCTCTCGCGCCCGCGCAAGGGGGCCGTGGGACCACGCCACCCGGTGCTCGGCCAGATGGGCCAGTACGGCGTGGTTCGCTTCCCAGCCGTCCGGGCTGTATTCATTGGCCGCCTCCGGCGGCGTGCCGGACTCCGTCCGGCGGGGGTGCGGCGCCGCAGCCGGCGCTCGTCGCGCGGTGTCGTTCATGGTCGCCACGCCACCCGGTGCTCGGCCAGATGGGCCAGTACCGCGTGGTTCGCCTCCCAGCCGTCCGGGAACTTCACCAGCGTTCCCAGTTGGACCGGCTCCGTCCGGCGGGGGTGCGGCGTCGCAGCCGGCGCTCGTCGCGCGGTGTCGTTCATGGTCGCCACGCCGCCCGGTGCTCGGCCAGATGGGCCAGTACGGCGTGGTTCGCTTCCCAGCCGTCCGGGAACTTCACCAGCGTTCCCAGTTGGACCGGTTCCGTCGACGGATAGTCGTCCAGGAGTTCGCTCACCCCCGCACGGCACACCACGATGCACGCGTGCCGGTGGCGGGAGGCCAGGACGCACAGGCGGCCGGTCTCCAGGTGGAAGGCGGTGGCGTCGGGGCGGCCTGAGAGGGGGTGCAGGACGACGGTGACGTCGTACTCCCGGCCCTGGAGACGGTTCGCCGTGTCGACGGTGACTTCGCGCACGCCCAGTTCCGCGAGGGCCGCCCGGACGGCCGCCGCCTGGTCGCGGTGGGCGGTGCCGACGGCGATCCGGTCGGGGGTGAGGGGCGTCGGCTCGGGTGAGCGCTCCGACGTGGCCGCCCCACCCCGGTCGAGTAGCCGTCGCACCACCGTCGCCACCGCCCGCACCGCCTCCGGGTCGGTGCGCGGCGTGTGCCGGGCGGGCAGCTCCAACAGGCCCCAACCCGACTCCGCGGCCTCGTCGATCACCAGGTCGGGCCCGGAGCCGTCCGAGGGCACGCCGAAGGTGAGCCGCCGGTCGCCGTGCCCGGTGCCGCTGCGGAAGCGTGTGTAGGGGTAGAACGCGTCCGACACCAGCGGCGCCGCTGAAGCCGGCAGCCGCCAGGACACCGGCAGCCGGTGCTGCGGCAGCTCGGGGTTGTGGGCCAACAGGGTGGTCACGGCGGACGCCGAGGGGTCGTACGACAGCCCCGCCCACTGCTCGCTGCCCACGATCGCGAACGGGTCCAGCTGCCCGGGGTCGCCCACGAACAGCGCCCGCTCGAACAGCCCGGCCACGGCCAGCAGCGAGTCCGACCGCATCTGGTACGCCTCGTCGACGATCGCGTGCCGCCACGGCTCGTCGACCTTGACATGACCCCACTTGGCGGCCGTGGAGATGACCACCGGCAGCCCGGCGAGCTCCGCCGCCTTCGCCGACTTCCGTACGTTCGGCAGGTCGTCCAGCGCCTTGTCGTACGGGTCGGCGTCACTGCTGTGCAGCCGGCCCACCGGCAGCTCGGGGTTCTTCTCGGCGAGCCGCAGCACGAGGTCGTCGACCTGGGCGTTGGTCTGCGCGACGACCATCAGCGGGCGGCCCGCGTCGGCCAGTTCGAGCGCCGCGCGCACCACCAGCGTCGACTTGCCGGCGCCGGGCGGGGAGTCGACGACGACACCGCGGTGCGGGCCGTGCAGGGTGTCGCGGAGGATCGCGTCGGTGGCGCGGCCCGCCGCCGCACCGGGGTCGAAGGCGGCTTCCTGCGCGTGAACGGTCACTGAGAGTTCCACCCTGATGGCAGATGGTAGTGTCGCGGTGTGCTGAGCGAGAGCCAAGCCAGCACAGCAGCCTCCAATCTCTGGGGACACCGGGCTGGTTCCAACCCGGCTGGTGCTGATCGCGGAAGACTCGTTCGCTCGCTGAGCGATTGAGCGGCGTGAGCCAGGAATCCCGCTCGTTCGCGAGGGGAGGGTTCAAAGGACGTCCTCCTCGGTCGCGGGGTCGGCGATTTCGGGCACGGCGGCCGCCTCTCCCGGCGGCCCGCCGTGCGTCCACGGCGTCTGCTCCGGGTCGGGCAGCTTCGCGCCGCCCCGCTGCTCGTGCTCGAACAGCGTGAAGCACAGCGCGTCACCCTTCTCCGGCACGGACCCGGCCTCGGGCTCCTTGCCGCGCCCCATCTTGTCGAGGATCCGCAGGACGACCAGGGAGCCCTCGCCGTCTCCGGTCTCGTCGTCCTCGTGTCCGACGAACTCGGCGGACTGCGGCTTGCCGCCCAGCGAGCGGAACACCTTTGCCCGCTCGCCCAGGTGCGGCCGGTCGTCCGTGCGCACGGTGACCAGCGGGCGCGGGCTGGGGCGCTTGCCCTTGCTGTACGCCATGACCACATCCGTGACCTCGCCCGCGAACGCCTCCCCGGACAGCCGCCGCCCGGCCATCACCAGCGGGTCGTCGAGGGCCTCCTGGGCCTCCAGGCGAGCCTGTTCGCGCTCGCGCGCGGCCAGTTTGTTCGCCGCCGTCACCGCGTCGTCGCGGCGCGGCTGCGGGGGCTCGCCCGCGAGCACCCGGTCCCGATGGCCGGTGAACGACCAGCGGTCACGCGTCCACCGCTCCTCGACCCGGGCCCCCTCGGGCAGCTCCCGCAGCAGGTCCAGGCCGCGCCAGACCGCGTCCCAGGTGGGGCGCGTGACCCGCTCGACCAGGGCGCGGATCTCCCGCTCGGCGGCGGTGACGTCCCCGAGCCGGTCGTCCGCCTCCAGTCCGTCCTCGGCGGCGGCGAGGGCGGTACGCGCGCGGTCGTAGCGCTCGATCGCGGGGGCGAGCAGCTTGTTGTCGAACGCGGGGTCGGTGGCCGGTCCCGCCGGCGGGCACCACAGCTGGCCCCGCTCGTCCCGGTGCAGCTCGGCCCGCAGCGCGGCCTCGGCGCCGGTCGTTCCCTCCGGCGGGTCGATCCAGGCGAGCAGCGCCCCCAGGTGCTGGTCCTCCAGGCTGGACTGGCCGGTCGCCCAGTGCCGGGAGAGCACGTCCGTCAGCGCCAGCAGCAGCGAGGAGCCGGGGACCCGGGCGCGCTCCCCGTAGTGCGTCAGCCACCGCCCCAGCAACGGCACCCTCGGCGGCGCGGGATGGGGCGTCTCCGGCTCCTGTTCCGCCGTACGGCGGAAGCGCATCGAGCGTCCCAGCAGCCGTACGAAGTCGATGCCCGCGCGGCTCGGCACGACCAGCTGGGGGGCGTCCGCGCACAGTTCGACCTCGACCTTGACCCGCTTGCCGGTCTCCGGGTCGGTCTCGGTGCGCTCCGCCGCCTCGACGCTGTCGGCGTGGGCGTCGATGTACGGCAGGACCACGTCCGCCAGTTCGGCCAGGAACGTGAACCTGAGGTCGCGGTCGCGCGGCTGCGGCACGACCAGCAGGCGCGGGGCGTCCCGGTCGGTGCCGACCAGCGCGCCGAGCGGGGCGCCGGCCTCACCTGCGGTGGTCAGCGGAACGAGGACCAGCGGGTGCTCGGACAGGTGCCGATGCCGGACGGTGGCGGTGGGCTGGGCGCGGCCGGTGTCGACGGCTTCGAGGCGGGCGAGGGTGGAGATCAGCGACACCGGGCGGCCTCCGGGGACGCGGCGCGCTGGTGCGGGGTCTGGGGGTGCCCCTGGTCGAAGGGACGCTCGTCGCCGGGGTTGTCGGGGTGCTGTCGGCCCAGCGCCTCCGCGCGCAGGTGGGCCGCCCGGCGCAGGGCCGCCACCGCCGGGTCGTCCGGGTCGCCGGCCTCGCCGCGGGCCGCCGCGAGGACGTCCCCGACGGTCGTCAGGCCGCCCAGTTCGGCGCGGACCGAGCGGCCGAGGGAGGTCACCGCGCCCCGCGCGCGGGAGCGTTCGCGGCAGTGGAAGGCCAGCTCGCACGCGGACAGGCACTCGGGCGCGTACGTCGCCGGGACCGACTCGACGGCGGCCGTGAGCCGGTCGGCGGGCAGCTCGGGAGAGAAGCAGGTGCCCTCGGGGAGCGCGTCCGCGATGTCCTCGATGCGGGTGAGGCGGGTCAGCTGCCGCCGGGTGACCGCGCGCTGCTTGCGGACGTCGACGGCGGAGGCGGTGGGGAGGTTGGAGAAGTCCTTCGGGCAGACCAGCAGCACCTGGTGCCGTACTGGCGGGGCGGGCGCCATGCGGGCGGCGACCTCCTCCAGCGCCAGCACGTACACCGCCGCCTGCCGGGCGGCCGCGCCCACCTTCGCCGGGTCCGCCGAACCGTCCAGCATCGGGAACGACTTGATCTCCACGACCGTCCAGCCGCCGTCCGGGTGCACGACCACGGCGTCCGGCTCCAGGAACGCGGGGGAGCCGGCGACGTCCAGCGCGAGCATCGGATGGTCGAGCAGCGTCCAGCCGCCGGCCTCGACGGCCTCGCGCAGCGCCAGCGCCGTACGCGCGGCACGGCCCTCGGGGCCGATGGCGGACAGCTCCGGCACGCGCGCGTGTACGGGGGGCTCGGCGGCCGGGTCGAGCTTCTCGTGCGCCAGCCGCAGCAGGTCCGCGCCGCCGTCCGCCTTGACCCGCGCCTCGAACGCGTTGCCGCGCATGAAGGCGAACTGCGACTGTCCGAACGCCGACGGGGAGCCCAGCGCACCGGCCAGCGCCGCCTTGTTCACCCCGGCGCCGTCGAGGATCGCGCGTCGTCTGCAGCCCGGGTTGGCGGCCAGGGCCGCGAGGGCGCGCGCGTCCAGCGCCTTGGCCGGTACGTCGGGACCGCGCAGCTCAGCGAGCCGGTGCCGGAGCGCCGTCCCCCGCGTCCGTGGGGGAGGCACTCGGCTCGGCTCCTGATCCGAACCGCGACTCGCGCTGCCGTGGAATTCGCTCACCCGCCGAAGTCTGACATCCGCCACTGACAATCGAGGCACGAGCGGCAGGAGAGTCCGTTGCGGCGGGTGCGGCACGCGCCGTCAGCCACGTCCGCGCGCGGTTCGCGGACCGCATCACGTACGGCGTCAGCAGCAGCCCGGCGCCCATCACGGCGGCGCCCGCGACCGCGTCGAGGAGGTAGTGGTTGGCGGTGCCCATCACCACGATCGTGGTCACCAGCGGGTAGACGACCCCCGCGACCTTGGAGAGGCGCGTCCCGCCGTACCGCCACAGGATCACCCCGCACCACAGCGCCCAGCCGACGTGCAGGCTCGGCATCGCGGCGTACTGGTTGGTCATGCCGCCCAGCCCGCGCGGCGCGCTCGCCTCACCGGCCCACCAGCCGTACGCGCTGTACTGGGCCATCGTGTCCACGAATCCGTACCCGGCCGACAGCAGGCGGGGCGGGCAGGTTGGTAGCAGCGTGAATCCGACGAGGCCTATGAAGGTCGAGGTCATCAGCCAGGTGCGGGCCGCCCGGTATCGCACCGTCCGGGTCCGGAAGAGCCATATGAGGAGGGCGGGTGTGACCAGGTAGTGCAGTGACGCGTACCAGAAGTCCGCCGGTATGCCGATCCACGCCTCGCGGGTGAACAGGCGGTTGAGCGGGTGTTCGGCGTTGAGGTGCAGGGCCTTCTCGACGCGCAGGATCGCCAGACCGTGGTCGACGGCGGTGGAGGCGTCGCCCCGGGCGAGCAGCCGGCCCGCCGAGTAGCAGGCGTACACCAGCAGGATCAGCGGCAGCTCGGTCCACCAGCGCAGCCGGGGGTGGTGCGGGGCCGCCTCGATGCCCGGTCTCTCGGCATGCGGCATCCGATCGCCCTCCCCCTTCTCATCGCGCGGCGCCGCTCGGCCCGGCGGACCGGTCGCACCACTCTACGGTGTATGTGTCGGCCCCGGGCGGGGACCTTCCGGCCCTGATAGACGCAGAGATCGCCCCCCGGGTTGCCCCCGGACGGGGTGCGCGATGATGGAGAGGTTCCGCCTCAGTTCTTCTCCAGGAAAGGTCCCGTCCCCTCATGGCACCGCGCATCCTGCTGGCCCGGCACGGGCAGACGGAGTGGTCGCTGGCCGGAAAGCACACCGGCAGGACCGACATACCCCTCCTCGACGAGGGGCGGCGCGGCGCGAAACTCCTCGGCGAACGCCTGCACCAGGCGCCGTACGCCGGACTCCCCGACGTCGAGGTCCGCACCAGCCCGCTCTCCCGCGCGCGTGAGACGTGCGAACTCGCAGGCTTCGGTTCCCGCGCCGACACCTGGGACGCGCTCCTGGAATGGGACTACGGCGCGTACGAGGGCCTGACCCCCGCCGACATCCAGGCCCGCCGCCCCGGCTGGCTGATCTGGCGCGACGGCGTCCCCGAGGGCGAGACCCTGGCCGACATGACGGCCCGCGCGGACGAGGTCGTCACCTGGGCCCGCTCCCGGGACCACGACGTCCTGCTCTTCGCCCACGGCCACATCCTGCGCTCGATCGCCGCCCGCTGGCTGGGCCTGCCCCTCGACTTCGCGGCCCGAATCCGCCTCAACCCGACCTCACTGTCGATCCTGGGCTGGGCCTACGGGGAGCCCGCGATCGAGAGCTGGAACGACGTGGGACACCTGGCGGGATAACTGCCGCAGTGGCACCCGGTCGGCGCGGGTGAGCGTCCCACCCTGCCTCGGCCATTACGCAGGGGACAGCGCAACCCCGCGCGCGTCAAACCGACCGCGGTACCGAAGCATGCCGTTCCAGAAACTCCGACACACCCGACGCCCGCCGATGCGGCAACAGCACCCGCGCCGTCCCCGCCAACATCGCCTGAATCCGCGACGACTGCACCTCGTCCAGCAGATCCAGCACCCGCATCCCCGCGGCCGCGGCCTCATCGGGCCGCCCCCCGCGCGCGAGATCGTCCGCGAGTTCCGCCGTGTACAGCGCGATGTTCCGAGTGAAGTGCGGATCCTGCAGATGCGCCGCCCGCCGGGCATGCCGCGCCGCCCGCGTCCAGTCACCCAGCGTCGACCAGCACTGCGCTTCCAGCGCCTCCAACTCGGCCTCGCCGTAGAAGGTCATCCACTCGGGGTCGGCGTCCGAGGCGCCCCGCTCGTAGAGGGCATGCGCGCGCGTGAGCGCCTGCGCGCACCCGGTGCGATCGGCGAGCCCCGCCCATCCCCCCGCCTCACGCAACGCCAGCAGTGACATCAGCCGAGCCGACCCCAGGGGCTGCCCGATCCGCTGCGCGGCCTGCGCCGCCCGCACGGCCTCCCGCGGCCGCCCGGCATCCCGCGCGAGGAACGCCGTGTTGCAGAAGGCATGCGCCTCCAGCGCCGGGTCCCCGGTCATCCGCGCGGTCGCCAGCGCCTCCGCGTAGTGCGAGCGCGCGTCGTCGAACCGCCCCGAGTCGTGTGCCAGCCACCCCACGGAGATGGCCAGTTCACCGGCGCCCGAGTGCAACCGGTCGGCGGTCGCCTGCCGCGTCGCGCCGGCGTCCAGTAGCGCGTACGCGGCGCGCAGCGGAGCCGCCGCGCGCCGGTACAACCCGTCCGCGCCATGCCGGTCGTCGAGCAACCGGATCCTGCGAACGGCCTCTTCGAGTGCGCCCGCCTCGCTCGCCCCGGCGCGCCGCACGGGGCGTTCCGCCGCCGACGCGTCGAGTGCGAGCCCGAAGGGGCCCAGCGAGGCGGCGGCCACGGTGGCGCCTCCGCCCGTCATGAATGCGCGACGCAGCACGTCGCTCTCCTCGTAGTTGATGTGCGTGTCGTACGGGTCCTGCGTGTCATACGGCTCGCCCGTCCCGCGCGTTTCACTCGTGCTCTGCGCCGGGCTCGGGGAGTGAACGGGGGGCGTGTCCTCGTCCGTGCACGCCCCGCGTCCTCGTCCGCGTACGGACGAGCGGGGCGCGAACCCCAGGTCGGTGAGCGTGCGTCCGGGGAACATGTGCAGGAACACCCGTTCGTAGGCGTAGTTGGGGCAGCGGATCTCGCCCGCCTCCACCCGGCCGATGTAGCGCGCGTCACAGCTGACCCGCTCGCCGATCTCGCGCGCGGCCCGCCGCACCGCGGCGGCGAACTCGGCGGGCGAACGCCTGCCGCGCAGGCGCCGGAAGGCGAGGTTCGGCCGCGGTGGCCGGTTGGGCTGGGACGAGGTCACGCTTGACGACGTCATGGCCGGGTCCTCTCGTGCGAACCGTCGAACCATGCCGGATCGGGGCGAGTTGAGCGATTTATCCAGAGTGGTGCCCTGTTTCCGGCGGGCAAGAACGTACCTGCTGTGCAGGGCCCGGTACGCAGTGTTTGGCTACAAACCGGATATCTCATCCTGGATCTGCCATGAACTGCCATCCTTTGCGGCGCACTTCCGCCGTAGCCGTTGACGTCGTCCGGCGTTGAATCCGATGGACCGGGAGCCGCCCGACTCCCGGCCTGCTCGCCCAAGGAGGGGTTCCGTGGTGGAGGCCGGGATGGAGACCAGCCAGAGCATCGTTTCTCGTACGCCGCTGCCCGCGTGCGACCTTGTGACGGTTCCCGCCCGCCAGGGGCTGGAGGCGGTGGACATCCTCCGGCGCGGCGAGGTCGAGGCGGTGGGGCCCGTCCTGCACGACGACGACTGCGACACCCTCTGCTTCGTGGTGCCGCCCGGGACGGCGGCGGCGTGGGACATGCCGGGCAGCACCTGCACGGAGACCAACGGGCGCGGACTGACCCTGGCCCCCCAGCCGCCGGTCGGCGAGTCCGAGGCGCAGCCCGGCTCGGCGTGGCTGCTGCCGCCCGGCGAGGCGGAACTGGCGACCGACCCGGCGGTGCTGCGCCGGGCGCTGGGTGAGGCGGCACGGACGATCCAGGCGGCGGACAACTGCCGCTGACGGGCACAGCGGCGCCGGGTGACGGGCACAGCGGCGCCGGGCGTCGCCGCGGCGGCCCGCCCTTCCCCACCTGCGCCGACGCCGACTGAGCTGAACCCGTCGTACCCGCCGATAATGGCTGGGTGGGAAAGTCCAGAAAGCTCCGGCGGTCACAGGCCGCCCTCGCCGCCGTCGTCGAGTCCGTCGACGGCGGCCTCGCCCAGCTGATCCCGGACCCCGACCGGGCGCGGGCCTGGACGCTGCTGATCGACGGAGCCCCGCAGTCGCACGTCGACCTGGACGACCCCGCGTACCTCTCCTTCGAATACCAGCGGCGCCTCGGCCACGTCATCGACCTCGCCGCGCCGCCCGGCAAACCCCTACAGGCCGTGCACCTCGGCGGTGGCGCCCTCACCCTCGCCCGTTACGTCGCCGCCACCCGCCCCCGCTCCACCCAGCAGGTCGTCGAACGCGACGCGCCCCTCGTCCAACTGGTCCGCCGCGAGCTGCCGTTGGCGCCGGGCGCGCGCATCCGGGTGCGGTCGACGGACGCCCGCGAAGGGCTCGGCAAGGTGCCGGACGGGTGGGCCGACGTGGTCGTCGCCGATGTGTTCAGCGGCGCCCGGACACCCGCCCACCTCACCTCGACGGAGTTCCTCGACGAGGTCCGCAGGGCGCTGCGCCCCGGTGGGCTGTACGCCGCCAACCTGGCCGACGGCCCGCCGCTCGCCCACCTGCGCGGCCAGATCGCCACCGCCGCCGCCCGGTTCGCGGAGCTCGCCCTGGTCGCCGACCCGGCGGTGCTGCGCGGAAAGCGTTTCGGCAACGCGGTCCTCGTCGCCTCCGACCACCCTCTGCCGATCGCCGAACTGACCCGCCGCGCCGCCTCCGACCCTCACCCCGGCCGCGTCGAACACGGCAGGCAGCTCACCGACTTCACCGGAGGCGCCGCCCCGGTCACGGACGCGGCGGCGGTCGCCTCACCGGCCCCACCACCGTCGGTCTTCCGCTGAACGCCCTGCCGCGTGACCCAATACGTCCCGAGCCCCACCACCGTCGGTCTTCCGCTGAATGCCCTGCCGCGTGACCCAATACGTCCCGAGCCCCACCACCGTCGGTCTTCCGCTGAATGCCCTGCCGCGTGACCCAATACGTCCCGAGCCCCACCACCGTCGGTCTTCCGCTGAACGCCCTGCCGCGTGACCCAATACGTCCCGAGCCCCACCACCGTCGGTCTTCCGCTGAACGCCCCGCCGCGTGACCTAATGCGTACCGATCTCCACCCGCGGCGGCCCGTCGTGCCACGTGCAGAACACCGACACCCGCTCGGCGCCCGCGGCGAACTCGACCCGGATCCACGTCTCCGTCTTCCACACCTGCATCGACCAGCCCGCGTCCGGGGTCGCCGACACCAGCGTCGCGGAGGTCTCACCGAGGTCGAAGACGGCCCGGCCGCCATCGGTCGCGTAGCTCTTGACCTGCCCGGACGCGGAAGCGGAGGCGCTCGGGCTCGGGCTGGGGCCGGTGCTCGCGCCGGCCGAGGGCGTCGGCTTGCGGGTCGGCGAGGGGCTCGGGCTCCTCGACGGTTCGGGCCGCCGCGTGCTCGCGGCGGTGGACCTCGGCTCCGGCTCCCGCGTCGCCGTGTCGGCCGCGGTGACGGGCAGGGCGCGCGGCGGGTCGTACACCGTGCCCGCCATGACCGAGTGGACACCCCACCACGACAGCGTGGTCGCCGCGCCCGTGGCGAGCGACCAGGCCAGTACGTGTACGACTCCTCTGAGCATCGCGGGCCATACTGCCTCACCCACGCCACACCTGTCCCATCGGTCACGGGGAACGAGAAGTTGTCCACAAGGGCCGGGTTGTCCACAGGCGCCGGACCCGCCTCGCTCGCATGGCGTACGGTGCGGCGCATGGCAAGTGTGCTCGTGGTCGAGGACGACCAGTTCGTACGCTCGGCGCTCATCCGGCATCTGACCGACGCCTCGCACACCGTGCGCAGCGTCGGTACGGCACTGGAGGCGCTGCGCGAGGTCGCCCATTTCCGCTTCGACGTGGTCATCCTGGACCTCGGCCTGCCCGACCTGGACGGGTCCGAGGCTCTGAAGATGCTGCGCGGCATCACGGACGTACCGGTGATCATCGCCACCGCCCGGGACGACGAGGCGGAGGTAGTGCGGCTGTTGAACGCCGGTGCGGACGACTATCTGACCAAGCCGTTCTCCGTAGAGCACCTCTCCGCCCGGATCGCCGCGGTCCTGCGCCGCTCCCGCGCGGCCGCGGGCGAGGCTCCGCCGTCCCCGGTGCTCCGGGTCGGCGGACTGACGGTGGACCCGCTGCGGCGCCAGGCCGAGCTGGACGGCGTACGACTGGACCTCACCCGGCGCGAGTTCGACCTGCTGGCCTTCCTGGCCGGGCGGCCCGGAGTCGTCGTCTCGCGCCGGGAGCTGCTCGCCGAGGTGTGGCAGCAGTCGTACGGCGACGACCAGACCATCGACGTCCATCTGTCCTGGCTGCGACGGAAACTGGGCGAAACGGCCGCCCGGCCGCGCTATCTGCACACCCTGCGCGGTGTCGGTGTGAAGCTGGAGCCGCCGGGAGCGGAGGCGCGGCCATGAGGTGGGCACTGGTCAAGGTCTCGCTGGCGGTCACCGCCATGGTCGTGGTCGCCTTCGCGGTGCCGCTCGGTCTGGTCATCAAGGAGATGGCCCGCGACCGCGCGTTCTCCGACGCCGAGCGGGACGCGGCGGAGATCGCCCCCGCGCTGTCCATCACCACCGACCGGGCCCAGCTCGAACGCGCGATCGCCGCCGCGGGTTCCGGCGACGGGATGGCCCTGCACATACCGGGCGACGAGGGCACTGAGGCCGTCGGCATCGGGCGGCAGCGCGCCGCCGACGCGGACATCGAGGCCACCCGGGAGTTGGGCCGCGCCTCCACGGCCGAGGCGCCGGGCGGTTCGGCCCTGCTCCAGCCGGTGGCGCTGAGCTCGGGCCAGTTCGCCGTCGTCGAGGTGTTCATCCCCGACACGGCGGTCGCCAAGGGCGTGGGTACGGCGTGGGCGGTGCTGGCCGGGGTCGGGCTCGCGTTGATCGTCGGGTCGGTCGCGGTCGCGGACCGGTTGGGCGCGCGGATGGTGCGGCCGGCGCAGCGGCTGGTCGAGGGCGCGCGGGAGCTGGGCGACGGCAGGCTGGGCGCCCGGGTGCCCGAGGAGGGGCCGCGGGAACTGCGGCTGGCGGCGGTCGCGTTCAACTCGATGGCCGACCAGGTCGTCCAGCTCCTCGCGAACGAGCGGGAGTTGGCGGCGGACCTGTCGCACCGGCTGCGGACACCGTTGACGGTGCTGCGGCTGAACGCCGCCTCGCTCGGGGACGGTCCCGCCGCCGAGCAGACCCGGACCGCGGTGGCCCAGCTGGAGCGTGAGGTCGACACGATCATCCGGACCGCCCGGGAGGCCAAGCCGCAGACCGCGGCGGCCGGTCCCGGCGCCGGCTGCGACGCGGCGGAGGTGGTGCGGGAGCGGATGGAGTTCTGGTCGGCGCTGGCCGAGGACGAGGGCCGCAAGGTGCGGATGGCCGGCGTGGAGCGGCCGGTACGCATACCCGTGGCGCGCGCCGACCTGGCCGCCGCGCTCGACGCGCTGCTCGGGAACGTCTTCCGGCACACCCCCGAGGGCACCGCCTTCGCGGTCGATGTGCACAACGGCGAGGACGCGGTGATCGTGCTCGTCTCCGACGCGGGGCCCGGCATACCCGACCCCGAGGCGGCGATGGCGCGCGGCCGGGGTTCCGGCAGCGACGGCTCGACCGGGCTCGGGCTGGACATCGTGCGGCGGCTCGCGGAGTCGACGGGCGGCGACGTGCGGATCGGTTCGTCGGTACTGGGCGGCACGGAGGTGCGGATCTGGATCCAGCTGGACGGGCGCGAGCGGCCGCCCGGGCGGCGCAGCCACCGCGGGTCCGTCAGACGCCGCAGACCGGGCAGATCGAGCACGAGCTTTAACCGCCCCAGATCCCTTCCTTAAGCGCACCATAAGATCCCCAACGCCGGTCTGGATCAGGCGTTTTGCCCGATTCCGGCTCGCTAGCGTGCTGCCGCAGTCCACCCCCGTGAGCAGCGAAGGCAGGCACGTGATGAGCACGCACCGGCGCAGGATCAGTGGCAGGAACAAGGCGATCGGCGGCGTGGTCGCCGCGGCCGTGGCCGGCGGTGGCGCGTTCCTGTTCACCGGCACCGCGCAGGCGGCCGGGATCGGCGCGGCGTACACCAAGACCAGCGACTGGTCGACCGGGTACACCGGGCAGTACGTCGTCACCAACAACAGCGGTCGGGCGAAGGCCGACTGGACGCTGGAGTTCGACCTCCCGTCGGGTGCGAGGCTCAGCTCGCTGTGGAACGGCGAGTCGAGCGTGCGTGGGCAGCACGTCACCGTGCGGCCGCCGTCCTGGGACAAGGACGGCCTGGCGCCCGGCGAGTCGGTGACCGTCGGCTTCGTCGTCAACGGCTCGGCCGACCCGACCGGTTGCCTGATCGACGACGCGAAGTGCTCGACGGACGACTCCGCGACCCCGCAGCCGACGGGCCGCCCGACCGGCACCCCGACCCCCACCCCGACCCCGACGGCCACGCCGTCCCAGAAGCCCACGGCGACCCCGACCCCGACCCCGACCCCCACCCCGTCCCAGAGCACCGGCACCGGCACGGCCACCACCGCCGGCTTCGCCCCGTACGTCGACACCTCCCTCTACCCGGCCTTCGACCTCGTCGCCGCCGCCGACGCGACCGGCGTGAAGGACTACAACCTCGCCTTCGTCACCGACGGCGGCGGCTGTACGCCGAAGTGGGGCGGGGTGACCGACCTGGCGAGCGACGCCGTGACCCAGCAGATAGGCGCCCTGCGGGCCAAGGGCGGCGACGTCCGGGTGTCCTTCGGCGGCGCCGCCGGCAGCGAGCTGGCCACGGCGTGCTCGTCGGCGGACGCGCTGGCGGCGGCGTACGGGAAGGTCGTCGACGCCTACGACCTCACCAAGGTCGACTTCGACGTCGAGGGCGGCGCGCTGCCCAACACCGCGGCCAACACCCGCCGCGCCCAGGCCATCGCCGAGCTCCAGCGGCAGCACCCCGACCTGGACGTCTCCTTCACCCTCCCGGTCATGCCCGAGGGCCTCACACAGGACGGCGTGAACCTGCTGGCCGACGCCAAGAAGAACGGCGTCGACATCAACACCGTCAACATCATGGCGATGGACTACGGCCCGGCGTACAGCGGCGACATGGGCACCTACGCCGAGCAGGCCGCCACCGCCACCCAGGCCCAGATCAAGAGCGTGCTCGGCCTGTCCGACAGCGCGGCCTGGAAGACGGTCGCCGTCACCCCGATGATCGGCGTCAACGACGTCGTCACCGAGGTCTTCAAGGTCGAGGACGCCACGCAGCTCGTGAACTTCGCCAAGGCCAAGGGCCTCGGCTGGCTCTCCATGTGGTCCGGCACCCGCGACAAGGCGTGCCCGGGCGGCCCGAAGCCCGCGGCCGACCCGACGTGTTCATCGATCGACCAGCAGCCGTCCGCCTTCAGCAAGGCATTCGCCGCATACAAGTAGATCGGCGGACGGCTGACGCACGTCAGGGGCGCGGGGCCGTATTCGATGTGCGGCTCCGCCGCGTGGGCGCGACAAGCCACACCCAACCCGCACACCGCACAGATCCCCGCCCCCCCACACAGCTACTCGGCCCCAACCTCCGGCAACACCCCGGTCCGCGCCGCCTCGCCATACCACCGCGCACTGGACTTCGGCGTCCGCTCCAACGTCGCGTAGTCCACGTACACCGCGCCGAACCGCTTGCCGTAGCCGTACGCCCACTCGAAGTTGTCCATCAGGGACCACAGGTAGTAGCCCCGGACATCGGCGCCGTCCGTGATGGCCTGGCGGACCGCCGACAGGTGGCCGTGCAGGTAGGCGATGCGCTCGGGGTCGTGGACGCGGCCGTCGGGGTCGGGTTTGTCGTCGTAGGCGGCGCCGTTTTCGGTGACGTAGAGCGGCAGGCCCGGCGCCTCCCGCGTGTACCGCATGATCAGCTCGTGCAGGCCGGACGGGTCGATGGTCCAGCCCATCTCTGTGCGCTCGCCCGCCGTCTGGTGGAACGCCACGTCGTCCGCGCCCGGCCAGGGGGAGTGGTCGCTGGCGCCGTGGCCGTCGGCGCGCGGGCCCTTCACCTCGGTCCGCGCCGCCGAAACCAGCGTCGGGGTGTAGTAGTTGAGGCCCAGCGCGTTCAGCGGCTGGTTGATGGTGCCCAGGTCGCCGTCCATGACGTACGACCAGTCGGTCACCGTTGCCGTCGCGGCAAGCAGCGTCTCCGGGTAGGCGCCGTGCAGCATCGGGCCGTGGAAGACGCCGTTGGCCAGGTCGTCGATCTTGCGGACCGCCACCAGGTCGGCCGGGTCCTGTGAAGCGGGCCGGACCACCGACGAGTTGAGGGACACCGCGATCGAGTTGCGGGAAGGCATCACCGACCTCAGGGCCGACGTGCCCAACCCGTGCGCCAGGTTCAGGTGATGGGCCGCCCGCAGCGAGGCAGCCGGTTCCGTACGGCCGGGAGCGTGCACCCCGGAGCCGTAGCCCAGAAATGCGCTGCACCACGGCTCGTTGAGCGTGATCCACTGCTCCACCCGGTCGCCCAGCGCCTCGCCGACGATCTGCGCGTACTCGGCGAACCGGAACGCCGTGTCCCGCTCGGGCCAGCCGCCCGCGTCCTCCAGCTCCTGCGGCAGGTCCCAGTGGTACAGCGTGAGCGCCGGCTTGATCCCGGCGTTCAGCAGCTCGTCGACAAGGCGCCGGTAGAAGTCCAGGCCGACCTGGACGGCGGGCCCCCGGCCGGTCGGCTGCACCCGGGACCAGGAGACCGAGAAGCGGTACGCCGTCAGGCCCAGCTCGGCCATCAGCGCCACGTCCTCGCGGAAGCGGTGGTAGTGGTCGACAGCGATGTCACCGGTCTCGCCGGCGGCCGTCCTGCCCGGCGTATGGCTGAAGGTGTCCCAGATGGACGGGGTACGGCCGCCCTCCCGCACCGCGCCCTCGATCTGGTAGGCGGAGGTGGCCGCGCCCCAGAGGAAGGCGGGAGGGAAGGACACCGACGATTCGGGTTCAGGCATGGAAGCGCTCCCATTGAGGTCGTGGAGACCGACGAAGAGATCAGGAGATGGGGGAGGGGAGGAGGAGAGGGGCCGAGGCGGCGGTGACCCGGCCCCCTGGGTGAGCGGGCGTCAGCCCTTGACCGCGCCCTGCATGATGCCGCCGACGATCTGCTTGCCGAAGATCGCGAAGACCAGCAGCAGCGGTAGCGTGCCGAGCAGCGCACCGGCCATGATCAGGGACTGGTCGGGGGTGTAACCGCGCCCCAGACCCGCGACCGCCACCTGGACGGTCGGGTTGCCGGTCTGGGTCAGCACCAGGAACGGCCACAGGAAGTCGTTCCAGGTCTGGACGAACATCAGCATGCCGAGCACCGCCATCGCGGGCCGGGCCGCCGGGAACACGATGTGCCACACCACGCGCCAGCTGCTCGCACCGTCCACCCGCGCCGCCTCGATCAGTTCGTCGGGCAGCGCCTGCAACAGGTACTGGCGCATGAAGAAGACGCCGAACGCGCTCACGATCGACGGCAGGATCACCGCCTGGAGCTGGTCGGTCCAGTCCAGCTCGGCGACCATCATGTACAGCGGGATCACGCTGAGCTGCGGCGGCACCATCATCGTGCCGATGACGATCAGCATCAGCGCGTTACGGCCCTTGAACCGCAGCTTGGCGAAGGCGAACCCGGCGATCGTCGACAGGACCACGATGGTGACCGCCGAGATCCCGGCCACGATGGTGGTGTTGAGGAAGGCCTCGCCCAGGTTGGCGTCCTTCCAGGCGATCTCCAGGTTGTCCATCAGGTTCGAGCCGAACCAGAACGGCGGCGGCGTCTCGGCCAGCCGCTGGTTGTCGCGGGACGCGGCGATCGCCGTCCACACCAGCGGGAACAGCGAGCCGATGGTGAACAGGGCGAGGATCCCGTACGCGACGGGCCCGGCGTGCAGGGTGCCGCCGGCGCGCGCGGCCTTGGGACGGCGTACGCGCCCCTTGGGGGCCTGCGCCTCCCGGTCCACCTCGGTCAGTGTCGTCGTCACGGCCGGTCTCCTTAACTACTGGCGCGCAGCCGGCGCGAGATGACGTAGTTGACGATCCCGATCACGATGAGGATCAGGAACATCGTCCAGGCGATGGCGGAGGCGCGGCCCAGGTGCTGGTTGACCCAGCCCTGCTCGTACAGATACAGGCCGAGCGTCTGGAACTGGTGCTGGGACCCGCCCGAGGCGCCCTTGTTCGCGTCGAACAGCAGCGGTTCACCGAACAGCTGCGAGGCGCCGATGGTGGACACGACGACGGTGAACAGGATCGTCGGCCGCAGCGACGGCAGCGTCACATGGACGAACTGCTGCCAGCGGTTGGCCCCGTCCAGCGCCGCCGACTCGTACAGGTCCTGCGGGATCGCCTGCATCGCGGCCAGGTAGATCAGCGCGTTGTAGCCGGTCCAGCGCCAGATGACGATCACCGACACCGCGATCTGCGAGGGCCACTTGTCGTTCTGCCAGTCGATGTTGTCTACGCCGACGGCCCCCAGCGCCCAGTTGATCATGCCGTAGTCGCGGCCGAAGAGCAGCACGAAGACCAGCGAGGCGGCGGCGATCGAGGTGGCGTACGGGGCCAGCATCACGACCCGGTAGAAGGTCGAGGCGCGCAGCTTGTAGTTGAGGATGTGGGCCAGGCCCAGCGCCATCAGCAGCTGCGGGACGGTGGAGATGATGCCGATGGTGAGCGTGTTGCGGGCCGCGTTCCAGAAGAAGTCATCGTCGAAGATCCGGGTGTAGTTGCGCAGGCCCACCCAGTTCATGTCGGTGGGCGCGGTCAGCTCCACCTGGTGCAGCGAGGCCCACCCCGTGTAGACCAGCGGGAACAGCCCGAAGGCCAGGAACAGCAGGAAGAACGGCGAGACGAAGGCGTACGGGCTGAAGCGCATGTCCCGCTGCCAGCGGCGGGACAGCCGGGCCCGGCGCCGCCGCTCCTTGTCGGAGACCGGCGCGCCGGCCGACGGGCGGGCCGGGGCCGCGCCCCCCTCCTTGGCGGGGGACGCGGCGGCGGTGTCGTGCCCAGTGGTCATACGGGTCACTGGTCCAGGTTGTTGTCGATGGTCTTCACGGCCGTGTCCCAGGCCTCCTTGGCGGACTTGCCCTGGGCGACCAGGATCACGCCGTTGTCGGTCAGACCCTGCTGGATGATCTGGTCCTTGGGGCCGATCACCTGGACCGGGGCGCTCTTGGCGGCCTCGGCGAAGATCTCGCCGATCGGGGCGTCACCGGTCATCTCGTTCTTGGCGCTCTTGACCTCGTCCATCTCGTACGCGGGCGGCGTGCTCGGGAAGTTGCCCTGCACCTTGAACAGCTTGGCCTGCTGCTCCGGCGCGGTCAGCCAGGCGGCCAGCTTCGCCGCCTCCTCGACGTTCTTGCCGGACTTGGGCACGGCCAGGAAGGAGCCGCCCCAGTTGCCGGACTTGGGAGCCGCGGCCACGTCCCACTTGCCGGCCGCCTCCGGCTTCGACTTGCCCTTGATGTAGCCGAGCATCCACGGCGGGCAGGAGATCGCGGCGAACTTGCTGTTGGCGATGGTGGTGTCCCAGGCGGGCTGGAACTGCGTCTGGTTGCCGACCAGTCCGTCCTCGGCGGCCGCCGCGGTCAGGTCGAAGGCGGCCTTCACGGCCGGGTTGGTCTTGTAGACGACCTCGCCGGAGGAGTCGTAGAACCGCTCGGTCTCACTGCTGAGGATGGCCTGGACCAGACCGCCGGGCGAGTCCATGAAGGTGGTCCCCGAGGGCGCCTTCTCCTGGTAGTCGCGGCCGACGTCGACGAACTTCTCCCAGTCGCCCGCCCACAGCTTGGCCACTTCCTCACGGTCGGTGGGCAGCCCGGCCTTCTCGAACAGGTCCTTGCGGTAGCAGATGGCCATCGGGCCGACGTCGGTGCCGAGGCCGATCGTCTGGCCGTCGGGAGTGGCGGCCTGCTTCCACTTCCACTCCAGGTAGTCGCTCTCCTTGCCGTACTTCGACAGGTCGACGAGCTTGGTGCCCTGGGTCTGTGCCACCTCGGCGATGTTGCCGACTTCGACGGCCTGGATGTCCATCAGGCCGCTGTTGGTGGTGAGGTGGTTGACGAGCGCGGGGTAGTAGTTCTCGTTGCGCTCGGTGACGTTCTCCTTGATGGTGATGTCGGGGTTGAGCTTCATGTACTCGTCGTAGAGGCCGGCTTCCTTGAAGCCCATCGTCCCGAAGAGCCCCAGGGTGATCGTGGTCTTGCCCTCGCCGCCGCCGGACGAGCCGGAGCCGCCCTCGTCGCCGCCGTCGTCGGCACAGCCGGCCAGCAGCCCGGCGCCCAGCGTCGCGATGGCCGCGAGGACCACCGACTTACGTGCTCGCATTGCGTCCTCCTGTTGCCCTGACGTGCCGACCCCCCGGCCAACTGCATGGTTGGGCCCGTAAGTTACTCGCTGCGGCTCGGGCGGGGAACGTGCGGGTTGTGTATGTGTCAGGTACTGTGGGAGCGCTCCCACCAGTGATGTGTTGAAGGGTCGTCGGTTCCCGCGGGGGTGTCAAGGGAGCGGACAGCGGGAGATGTGTTCAGTTATCGGGCTGTTAACTGGAACCAGAGAGTCCGGGACGGGCGCCCCGCGGGAGGGGTTTTCGGCCCCTCCGGGGCCCGATCCGGCGATCGTCACCCCAGCACATGGGGCTGTTAGATTCCAGGCCAGCGTGATGAACGTCGGCGGAAGGCGGAGCCCATGGCAAGCCACGGAGCGCGGGGCCGGAGCGGTGGCCGGCCCACCCTGGAGGAGGTCGCCGCGCGCGCCGGCGTGGGCCGGGGCACGGTCTCCCGGGTGATCAACGGCTCGCCCCGGGTCAGCGACGCGACGCGCGCGGCGGTGGAGGCGGCGGTCGCCGAGCTCGGCTACGTCCCGAACACGGCGGCCCGCGCCCTGGCCGCGAACCGCACCGACGCGATCGCCCTCGTCGTCCCCGAGCCGGAGACCCGGTTCTTCGCGGAACCGTACTTCTCGGACATGCTGCGAGGTGTCGGAGCCGCGCTGTCCGACACCGAGATGCAGCTGCTGCTGATCTTCGCGGGCAGCGACCGGGAGCGTCGGCGCCTCGCCCAGTATCTGGCGGCGCACCGGGTGGACGGTGTCCTGCTGGTCTCGGTGCACGCGGACGACCCGCTGCCGGATCTGCTGGCCCAGCTGGAGATCCCGGCGGTGATCAGCGGTCCGAGATCGGCGGAGGAGTCGCTGGCCTCGGTGGACTCGGACAACTACGGTGGCGCCCGCTCCGCCGTCGAACACCTGCTCGCTCGGGGGTGCCATCGCATAGCCCACATCACGGGCCGCCTCGACGTGTACGGCGCCCAGCGGCGCATCGACGGCTACCGCGACGCGCTGCGCGACGCCGGGCACGCGGTGGACGAACGGCTGATCGAGGCGGGTGACTTCACCGAGGAGGGCGGCGGGCGGGCGATGACGGAGCTGTTGGCCCGCTGTCCCGACCTGGACGCCGTCTTCGCGGCCTCGGACGTGACCGCGGCGGGCGCCCGCCAGGTCCTGCGCGAGGCGGGCCGTCGTATCCCCGAGGACGTGGCCCTGGTCGGCTACGACGACTCCGCGATCGCCCGCCACATGGACCCGCCGCTCACCAGCGTCCGTCAGCCGATCGAGGAGATGGGCCGCAGGATGATCGACCTGCTCCTCAGCGAGATCGCCGACCGACGCCCGGCGGTGTCCCGGGGGCTGGAGCGGCGGCAGGTGGTGCTGGCGACGGAGTTGGTGGAGCGGGCGTCGTCGTAGTGGTGGGCTGGGCTGGGCGTGTCGGGGGACGTCGTCACATGGCCTGGGTTGGGCTGGGCGTGTCGGGGGACGTCGTCACATGGCCTGGGTTGGGCTGGGCGTGTCGGGGGCGTTGTCGTGTGGCCTGGGTTGGGCCGGGTGTGTCGGGGGCGTTGTCGTGTGGCCTGCGTTGGGCCGGGTGAGTCAGGGGCGTCGTCACATGGCCTGGGTTGCGCTGCGTGAGTCAAGGGCGTCGTTGTACGGCCCGGGTTGCGCCGGGTGAGTCAGGGGGCGTCATCCGGTCGGCCCGGTCGGGGCGCGGGCCCCTCGGGGCGTGCATAAGATCCGCGCGTGGCACACACCTTCGAGGAACTTCTGGCGAAACAGCGGGCCGCGGACGAGGCGCACACGAGGGTCCTGGAGCTACGGGACGCCTACGGTCCGCCGACCCAGGAGGGCGGCTGGAACGAGCCTCAGCGCGAGACGTACGAGACGGCCTGGCGGGCCTGGCGCGACCTCGACCGCGATCTGGGGCAGACGGTGACCGAGTACGCGAAGGCGGAGGGGACGACGCGTGCGGAGGTCGAGGCGGAACTGCGCAAGGTCCTGCCGGACCCGGAGACACGGTGGGGTACGACGGAGGGCTGACGCCTACTGGTCCCGGTGGTAGGCCTTGTTGGCGATGCGCCACCCGTCGTCGACGTGGACCAGCAGGAAGACGTCGGTGAAGGTGTCGGCGCCGTGCCAGAGCATCATGGTCGCGGTCGCGACGGTGCCGTGGACGTCGACGGCGTCGATGCGGCGGGAGCGGGTCGACTCGTCCGGGGCCGGCCGCCCGTGGAACAGCGCGCAGTACTCGTCCAGGCCCCACGAGACGAATGCTCCGTCCCGGATGCCCTCGATGTGGGCGGTGGGCAGGAACGCGTCGCGGAAGTGTGCGGGATCGCCGGTGGCATGACCACGGATGTAGGCGCGCAGCGGTTCGAGCACGGCGTCATCCACGGCCGGGACCGTGGCGGCGACGGCGATGTCGTCCTCGGGGTCGGCGGGAGTGCCGGTCAGGACGGCCGCGCCGCCCAGCGGGGAGTTCGACGCGGCGGCCAGCAGCGTCAGGTCCTTGGCCAGCGCACCGATCGTGAACTCGGCCGGGGCGGCGGCCGACTGGCCGGCGAGGAAGGCTCGCTTGCGGGCCACGAGCCCGCCGAGTTGGCCGAGTTCGAGGACGTCCAGCACCTGGGCACGGGGCAGGCCAAGGGCGTCGGCCTGCCGCAGTGAGTCGCGCAGCGCGAGGACGGCGCCGGCGAGGCTGTCGTTGGCGATCAGCTTCAGCGCGGCGGCGGTGGCGGCGTCGTCGACGCGCCGCACGGTGCCGAGCGTTTCCAGCACCGGTCGGACCCGGTCGAGCGCGTCCGGGTCGGCGGCGGCCAGGATCCGCAGGGCGCCACTCGCGGCGGCCGGCACGGAGCCGAGCACGGGCGCGTGGACGTATGACGGGCCGAGTTGCCGGGCCAGGCTCGCGGCCTCGGCCGGGGCGATGGTGCTGACGTTCAGGACGACGGTGTCCGTTCGCAGCGAGTCGCGGACGCGGTCGACGACCTGCCGGCAGGCCCGGCCGTCGTACAACGCCAGAAGCGCGAGGTCGGCCTTGGCCACGGCGTCGTTCGGGTCACCGACCGTCTCGACGGCGCCTGCCGAGTGCCCGGAGCGGGTCCAGCCGACGACGTCCCAGCCGCGGTCGGCGAGTCGTGTCGCGATCGCGGCGCCCATGCGGCCCAGGCCCAGGACGGCGATCGTGTGCGGTGTGGTCATACGTCCGAGCCTCCGGGATCGCCATGCCTGCGACAAGCGCAGGTCTGGCAGGACAGCCATGCGGACGACGCATACCGCCTCGGCATACTTGCGCCATGGACCTGACCGCGTGGCGCACGTTCGTGACGGTGTGTCGGCTGGGGTCGCTGTCGGCGGCGGCCACCGAACTCGGCTACACGCAGTCGGCCGTCTCCCGGCAGATCGCCGGGCTGGAGCGCAGGCTCGGGGTACCGCTGGTGCGGCGGCATGTGCGCGGGGTGCGTCCGACGCCTGCCGGGGAGGTGTTCCGTCATCACGCGCTGGTCGCCCTCAACGAGGCCGACCGTGCCGTGCGTGCAGTACGGGAGGGGTGGGGCGAGGCGCTCAGTCGACCACTGACGGTCGGTGCGACGCCGTCTCTGGCCGCTGGGATCGTGCCCGCCGCGATCCGCCGCCTGCTGGAGACGGCCGGCGCCCTGCGGTGGAGCCTGTCGCCCGGGCTGAGCGGACAACTGTACGAGCGCGTGATCGCCGGCGATCTCGACGTCGCCGTGGTCACCGACGCGCCACCAGGTCTACGCCATGACCCGCGTGTCGAACGGCAGTTCCTGGCGATGGACGAGATGGTCGTCGTACTGCCCGCCGATCACCCGCGAGCCGGGCACGGCCCGGTGCACATCCGGGCACTGGCCGACGAGACCTGGGTCGAGGACAACGACGGCTCGGCGGCACTGCTGCGCCAGCACGCCGCCCGCGCCGGAGTCACCGCCCGCATCGACCTCACCGCCGCCGATCTGCCGGGCAAGACGGCCCTGGTCGCAACCGGCCACGCCATCGCGCTGATACCCGGCGTGCTGACCGGCGCGCTGCGAACCGACGTCACCACGGTGGCCCTCGTCGACCCCCCGACCCGCGGCATCTACACGATCACACCTCGCCGCGACCCCCACCCATCCGCCGCGCTCCTGCACGACCACCTCGCGACAGCCTTCGGCTCGGACGATCCCGGGCAAGGACCGTGAAGTCGACCGCACCGAAGACCGTACGGGCGTTGTGACGGGGCCCTTCAGGGCCGCAAGTGTGCCCCAGGTCTGCCCCCGCGGAACCTGGAACGTGGCCGTCCTCCGTGCGAGCGTGGGGCGGTTGGTTCGCCTGTGATTGCCGGAGGAACACGCATGAGACTGGCCCGGGACGAGAACACCACGACGGGGAAAGAGCGGGCACCTCAGCGTCGGCGAGAGACTGCCGCATCCGCCGGAACGGCCGTGCAGCGGATGCCCGCTTTGCAGAGCCGTTTCGGGAACAACGCCGTTGTCCAGATGCTGCGGCGGGCCGGGCACCCGGGAGCGCAGGACCAGCATCAGCACGGTCCTGGATGCGGGCACCAGTCGCAGGAATCTCCCGTACAGCGCTCCTCGGACGACGTCACCGTGGCGCGCGCCGAGGAGGAGGACGAGCATGTCCGCGGCAGGGTGCAGGACACCAGCCCGGAAGGGCAGAGCGCCCTGCTGGCCGCCGCCATGAAATCGCCGAGCGAGTCGTTGCCCTCGTCGGTCGTGGCGAAGGCCGGGGCGTTCTATCAGAACGACGCGCTCTCCTCCACCCGTGTCCACCGTGGCGCGGTGGCCCAACGCGCCACGGCGGCGATGGGGGCCCAGGCCATGACCGTCGGCAACCACATCTTCCTCTCTGCCGGGACCGCGGGCGAGAAGCTGATCGGCCACGAGCTCAGCCACGTCGACAAGAACCTCAAAGGCCTGCCCGAGACGGGCCACAGCAACGGCGCCGGAGTCACCGTCACCGACCCGAAGCAGGACTCCGAACGGGCAGCCGAGCAGGACGGCAACGCCTACGCCGCGGGTAAGCCGACCGCCCCCTCCGTCGTCGCCCCGCGCAAAGCGGCGAACGGCTCGCACGACCCCGTCCAGCGGATGATGGAGGAGGGGGAGCAGTCGGAGGAGGCCCAGGACGGGAGGCGGATCGCCCTGCAGGATCAAGCTCCGGATCTCAGCGCCGAAGACCACATCGCGGCGCTGCCCGAAGACAGCGAACAGGAAGTCGTTCTGAAGCGCGGTGTGACGCCCACGCAGCGGATGCATCTGCAGAAGGAGATAATTCGCGGCTCCTTCGTCAGTTTCCCGAAGATACTCCAGAAGCCCGACGAGAACACTACAAGGCCCGATCCTGAGCACGTCCAGGGATATGTGAGTCAGCATCGCGACGATGAGATCGCGAAACTGATCGAGTTCTCCACAGATCCTGGAATAGCCACCAAATTCGCGTCGGAATCCCGTTATGGGTACGTGCTCACCATCCGGATCAAGAGAAAGTATCTGGCGAAGGGTTCTTCTGGCTCCGAGCGCGGCTGGATCGCGAAGCAGGATGCGCCCTACGACATCGTCGCGGTTGAGCGAAAAGAATCGATGAAGGAAGAGCTCGTCCCGCTGACCGAGAACGAGTTGCGTGACGTGATCAAGAACGAGGAAATGGCCGAGTATCTACTCAAGGTCCAGGACCCGGCCGCGATGGCGTCCCATCTGAGTCAATTCCAGGGGCCGGCGAAGATGGAGGAGGTCAAGAAGATTACTGGGTACAGGAAGGCGGTGTTCCCGGACTGAGACGTCATCGCATTTGGTGAGTCTGCGATAGCAGATGCTGTGTCGCCCGTTTCCCGTCACATCTTCCGCGTGCACACGAAACCGAGGGAGGCCAGCCCCTCGGCGCGGCACAGACGGTCCGAGGCGCCGCCGACCTGCGTCTGGAGGAGCTGGTAGTCGGCGCCGTGGGACTGGCCCCAGTGCATGGCTGCGCGCCACAGCAGGCGCCCCAGACCGTTGCCACGGGCCTCGGGCAGGACCGCGAAGTACTGCGGCATGAGCTGGCGGTAGCCGACCGCGTCAGGGCGGATCTCCATGGGCCCGATGGCCCCGACGATGCGTCCGTCGACGACGGCGGTGAGGACGGGGCCGGTGCCTTCTGCCTGCATCTGGGTGTACAGGAAGAGCAAGCCGTCAGCGGCCATGGCCCTGGCATACGAATCGAAGGTCTCCCGTACTTCGTCCGGCCACTCGGTGAATGCACGCACGGGCCCGCCGGGGTTCTCGCAGGGGCGGGTGGTGAAGTCCTGGAGCTGGATTCTGACCCCGTCGGCGGGCCTGGCTTCGGGACCGAAGGGGCGTACGACGCGGGCACCTGCCACGCCGTGCTCCGCAGCGAGCTTTGCGGCGAGCTCGGCGGCCTGGTCGACGATGTCGGTCTGGTGGCCGTAGGCGAAAACCTTGGTGGCGCCCCGGCCGCGAGTCGACAGAGTCGGGATCAGGGTGCGATCGGGCTGGTGGACGATGCCGTCGGCGAGCACGGTCTCGTCCTTCTCACTGCCCCACCGGCGGTCCTTGTCGTAGTGGAGAAAGAAGCGGCCCATGGCCGCCGCGGCGCGGATGTCCTCGAAGAGGTCGACGGTGAGCGCGTGGGGGTGGACGGGACCGAGGGTAGGCACGATCGGTGCGGTGAGCACCGGGCGCAGCCAGTCCCAGCGGAAGAACATGGTGGCACCTTAGTGGTTCTGGGGGGCACGCCTCTGGACCTGACGATCCCGCCAGGTCCAGAGGGTTCAGCTGGTGCGCTGCGGACACCTAGTGGGGGTTGTCGTCACCGGCGTCGCAGGAGCACTCGGCGCTCTCCACAATCTCGTCCAGGTCGGCGACGGCAGTGATGGAGGCGGCGGCCACAGGCGGGGCCGCGCGACGGGCGCTTGCGGGCGGGCCGGACAGGATCTCTACGGATACGGGTCGTGGTGTCATGTGACGGTCTCCTTCGTGTCTCCGTGCTGGCAGTAGCTGTGCAGCGGCGCCTTGGCCTGCTGGTAATGCTTGGCCAGGGGGCGGCAGACTCGGCATGTGCCGGACAGGGCGCAGCCCTCGCACCCACCGGTGCGAAGCATCAGGTGGTCGGCGATCGAGCCGAGCCGCAGCAGTCCGTCCACGCCCTCAGCCATGAGGTCGATCTGGTCGTCGCGGCCGACCTTGCAGATCGACACCAGGCCGTGAGGATCGGCGTGGAAGAACGTGTGGCCTGCGTTGCACCCGGCGAAGGGCTTGCGCCGGCGCAGGTGGGCGGCGGACTGGGCAAGCAGCGGCTCGCCGCCGCCGCTGATCGTTGGGGTCATGTTCGTGTAGGCGTGATGCTCAATGCCCCACCTCTCTGCGAGGGCGCGCATCTCGTCGGACTCGCCGGCGTTGGCTTCGGTGACCACAAGGTTGAGGCGCAGCGGCAGGCCGGCCTCGCGGGCGGCGGCCATGCCACGCTGAAACGCCTTCCAGGAGCCGCGGCGCCGGGTCACCTTCTCGTAGCTGGCCTGGCTGGCGCCGTACAGGCTAATGACGAGCCGGTAGGGCGGGCAGTCACGGAAGAGGCGCAGCAAATCGGGGCGCCACAGCAGGGAGCCGTTCGTGGAGATCGTGAGCATCATCCCGGCGAGCCACGCGTACCGGTAGGCGCCCTCGAAGTCGCGGTCCATGGTGGGTTCGCCGCCTGTGATCTGGAGCCAGAGGACCCCGGCCTCGCGCACGACGTCCAGGAGCCGGACCTTGTCCTCCCAGCCGAGACCGGCGACAGGCCGCTCACCGAGATAGCAGTGCGGGCAGCCGTAATTGCATCCGAGGTTGATCTCCCAGGAGGCCCGGCAGTAGCCGTACGACGACGGCTCACGGACCAAGAGCGTGCCTTCCATGGGGCGCCCGGCGACGTCGAGCCCCCACATGCCGGCGGCCGTGTCGGCCACCCAGTGGGGAACGGTCTGCCCGGCGGCTGCGGCGGCTCGGAGCCGCTCGTAGTGGGCGGCCGGGATTCGCGTACCCGACCGGGCGCCGGGGCGCAGCAGCAGGTGCCCGTCGAGGAACGGGCTGGCGATCAGCTTGTGTGGCACGACGTCTTCTCCTCTCCCGTGCGGAGGGCGGTGCAGTAGATCTCGCCCATCCCGTTGCATGTGTCGCAGCTCTTGCCGGTGCGAGGATTGGCGCCGCCGCCGTGGCAGTCCGGACATGCGTCAGCACGCGCGGGTGGTAAGGGGCGCCTGGTCGTGCGCGGGGAAGTGGATGTCAACACAGGGACTCCTTCGTCCAGGTGTTCCAGTGGACTCGGGGCGGAAGTTCGGTGGCCCCGTCCCGCCGGAGGCTTACGTTCCTCCGACGGGACGGCCGTCTCTGGTTGCGACCCCGACCCGGTGGTCGCCGCGGGGGTGCGTCAGGACGGCGTCCGCGCCGGCACCAGGGCGAGGACGGGAGCGGTCACGGCTGCCACGTACACGAGCAGGCCGAGGATGACGGTCACGGGGCGCCGGTCCAGGGGTGGCAGGCACAGCCGCACCGGTGCTGGAGCAGGACCCCTGTGGCGTGCGGTAGCTCGGCCAACGGCGCCGGCGCGTCCGCCGCGGGACGCGTGGTCGTCTTTATGCGGTCCCGCTTCGCAGCTTTTCGTGGTGGTCGCACAGGGCACTGACCGAGCGGGCGAGCATTTGTACGACCGCGTAGCGGACGTAGAGGGTGCTCCCCGGTCCCAGTCGGAGCCGCATGCGCGCCTCCCCGGCCACGGTCAGAGCAACCTCGCGTCGGATGTCTCCCCTGGGAAGGCGGCTAGCCGCCCGCTCGACCTCGGGGCCGAGCAACTGGATGTGCCCGCGCAGCTGGAGCCGCAGCGCCTCCAGTGCCTCGTCGGACAGCGGCGCGGCTCCCCGCGCGAGCACCCGCTGGGCCGTAACGCGCATGTTCGTAAGGTCGGTGGTCACTGTCACGGCAGTTCACCCCTGGATCGGGCGTTGGCGGCCGCGACACCCTCGCTGAGCGCGTCTCCTGCCGGGACCGGCTTCAGGTTCTCCGGGCCGGCGTCCCACTCCAGACCGCCGCCGATGGGCCGCAGCTGCACGTAGGGGCCCTGAAAGCCCATCACCTTGCCCGTCTTCCTGGTGCCCGTGTCTTCGACCGTCTCGCCGACGCGCGGCTCGTACGCGGTCATCACCACTGCGCCTCCCCTGCACGCGCGGCCGGGACGCGAGCGCGCTCCAAGGGCCCCTTCGAGCAGTCGTGGTAGAGACTTCACTGTCGACTCCTTCGCAGTCGGCCATGCCCCGGGGCCGTGACAGCGGTCGCCGGGGTCCTGAATGCCTCAACCTGCCAGGGAGTTCGGCTACTGACTTCCCGTCCGTGAGTATCCCCACGATGGGTACGCTGCTGCCCAGGCAGTGAGACATCAGGCGCGACGGGGCATCCCATGACCGGATACGAACCGCCAACGGCACTCCCGCGGGCGCTCCTTGACCGCGAGGACATGAAGGCCGCGATCGCGGCTCACGACTTCGGCAAGGTATTCCGGCTCGCGCGCTCCGAAGCGCTGATCAGCTATTCGAAAATCGCGGCTGAGTGCGACATGAAGCCAGAGCGTGTCGGCCTCCTGGCGCGCGGTCAGGGCAGCGTTACCACGTTCGAGAAGATCGCGCGTATCGCCGACGCTCTTCGGATCCCAGGTCACCTGCTCGGTCTTGCCCCACGCGAGTGGGAAGCGCCGGCTGCGCTGCACCGTACGGTTCGCTCGCCTGCCCACACCCCCGACGCGGACGGAGACGACGTGCGGCGCAGGGAGTTCTTCAAGGCATCGGCCGGGGCCGGCCTTGTCGTCGCATTGCCCGAACTGACCCGCCCCCAGGCGGGCAGTCGAGTCGGAAGCGACCTTCCTGAACGGTTGCGGGAGCGTGCGGCCCGCCTACGCCGCCTCGATGACGTTCTCGGAGGCGGCGACACCTACCGCGTCTACCTCGGCGAGTACGAGGCCACGAAAGCTCTGCTGCGGGAGGCGAGCTACACGGAAGCGACCGGCCGGGCCCTGCTCTCTGTGCTGGCCGAGCAGGCGCAGCAGGCCGGTTGGGCCGCGTTCGACTGCGGGAGGCACGAGGACGCGACCGGCCTGTATGAGGCCAGCCACCAGGTGGCGGTCGACGCGGGGGACGCAGAGCTGGCGGGCAACGCGCTCGCCTTCCTGGCGTACCAGGCCGTCGACGGCGACCGGCGCGCCGGGATCCAGATTTCCGCGCGGTCCGTTGAGGAGGCCGGCCCCGAAGCAGCCCCGGGCGTACGAGCGCTGCTGTACGAGCGGCTCGCCTGGGCGTACGCGGTCGCCGGACTCGCCGACGAAACGGAGCGCGCCCTCGATGCCGCGCAGGCCGCGCTTGCCGACATCGACGAGCGTCCTCAACCGGACTGGGTGACGTGGGTCGACGAGAACGAGCTACAGATCATGACCGGCCGCTGCTGGACGGAACTGCGGCGCCCACTCCGGGCGGTCCCCGTCCTCGAGGCCGCGCTTGCGCGGTACGACGACGCGCACGCACGGGACAAGAGCCTGTACCTGTCCTGGCTCGCCGACTCCTACTTGACCGCAGGCGAGGTCGAACAGGCAGCCTCGGTAACCGGGCGCGCGCTCGACCTCGCATCTGGAGTCGCCTCGGTAAGGCCACGCGAACGCCTTGCCCCGGTCCTGCGGCGACTCGGCCGGCACCGGACGCTGCCCGCCATCGCTGAGCTGCTGGAGAAGACCGGCGCTTGATCCCTACTCGGTGGGCTTCGTGTTCGCGGCCAGCCACCGCAGGCAGGCCTCTGATCCGGCCACGATCGGCACCGCTGTGATCTCCGGGTTCTGCCACGGGTGGTGCTTCAGAAGGTGCGCCTCAAGCTCGGCGTACCGGGCCCGCTGGGTTTTCAGCAGCAGCTGCCATTCCTCGCCGGTTCCGAACTCGCCGTCGTGCCAGAAGGCGGAGATCACGGGGCCGATGATCTGCGCGCCCGCAGCCAGCCTGCCCTGGACGACAGACCGGGCCAGCCCGACCGCCTGTTCACGGGTTTCCGTCGCTGTGGATACCTGCACGAAGTCAGTCATGGGCCGGAGCCTATCGACCGGCCAGCCGCCCGCCTGCGGCCTACAGTGCCCCGGCTGACGACGGGGGTACGAGGCCGGGGCGCCGATGGCGCGCCCCGCCTGCCAGCAAGAGGCGCCCACCGTCTCCGGGAGGCGCCGGTACCCGGAAGGGGGCGCCGGTGAGACGGTGGGGCGACCACAATGCGCCACCGTGGCCGAAAGAGCAATACATCGGGCAGCGTTTCGGGCTGGAGGACGTGCCCGAGGGCGAGCGTTCAGCGGCTCCGGCTGCGGCTGGAGCACATGTTGGAGGCGGAGTCCGGCTTCCGCAGCGGCAGCGCGTACTGGGGCGAGGCCGGGCGAGCCGCGCACAGCCTACGATCCGGCGATCACGACCTTGACCGAGCGGCGCCGGGTGAAGTTCGAACTGAACGCCCTCAGTACGGCGGAGGTGCAGCGGCTGGGTTGGTCGGGGTTCCGCCACCTGCCGACGCGGAAGGCGCCGCTGAGCAGGCCGCGAGGTCGCCCGGAGCACCGCGCAGGGGCTACGGTTGATTCATAGGAGAATTCGGAATCCTCCCCCTGAACCGGGGACGGTTACGCTCTCCGGCCGAAAGCGTTCTTAGCTCAGTGGCAGAGCACCGTGCGAGGACGCGGGTGTCATCGGTTCAAGTCCGATAGGACGCCGCAGGCGGGCTTCCTTCCGCGTTCGGCAACGAGGGAAGCCCAGCGACCTTCACACGAGGTGATCGCGGGTGTTCCTGGCAACACAATTCCCGATCGCCGACCTGCGCCCTCTTCTGGCCCAGGAGACCCGCCGACTCGACGTTCCGTGCTGGCCGCTGGCGCAGTCGGGCGAGTTCGTCAGATCGACCGGGCCGGTGCGCCCCCGGAAAAGGGGTGGGGTGGTTCCCTGGTTCGGTGAGGGTGTCTTCTGCGACGCCGCGAGCGTGTTCCGCTTCCCACCGAGTTTCTCGGAATTCCCCCTCCTGCCCGGGGACGAACGTACATCCGGTTTCGCGTGCGCTTACCGACGGCTGGTCGCAGACGGGTTCGTCAGCACCCGGTTCGAGCTGGCCGTCACGGGCGGAAGGTCAGGAAGACGGGGGCGGGCGAGACTGCCCAGCCAGGACTTCGTCGCACTCCTGATCAACTGGCTGGGCCTTCCCGTCGCCATCACGTCCCGCGGTGATGGCGACCGCCGGAGAAGTTGTCATCTCGGCCAGGCCGGAACGCCTCTCACGGCGCACATGCTCCGGGCGACCACCAGATTCCCCACCGCCACCCCCGCAGTCGACCGTTCCTGGCTCCAGCCAGGCCGACCGCTGCTGCTGGCCGACTATACGTCCAAGGAGGCCGAGCGCCCGCCGGACGCCAGGGTCGTTGCCCTGCAGCAGGACATCGGGGTGTGCCTGGCGCACTGCCGGGTGAGCTTCCGCGGAACTCTGGTCGGCGTCTGGCTGCTCGAACGGACGGGCCCGAGTCCGGACAAGGACGCCCTGCGTCGACTCCGGATCCATCTGCTCCGTCTCCACACGGAGTACGAGTGCGTGCGACTCGTGCTCCGCTTCCTCACAAGACAGGCGCAGGACGGCAGGAACACCGAGGCCGTGGCGCGTTTCCTGAATCGAGGACTCGACCTGCTGTCCAGCCCGAGGAAGTACGGGTTCGACCAGGATCCGATCCTGGCTGCCGCTTACGAGGCAGAGCAGCTCGTGACCGCGGACGAATGGCGGACCATAGTGCACATGCTGAGCGAGAAGCTGGCGCTTGAGCTGGCCCAGATCGACAACGCCACCTGCGGATGGGCTCGCTTGGACAGCGACACCGTCGCAAGCGGTTCGCAGCCGCTGTACATCGCGGACCGGATCGTGGTGGCAGGGAGAGGCGGGACCGTGAACGAGTTCCACACACGCGCGGGCGGGGACATCCACGGCGTCATCGGCAGCGGAAACATCGTGACGAGCAGTTTCAACCGCATAGACGGCTCGACCCTGCCCGACGAAGCCAAGGCCTTGCTGAAGCAGCTCGCGGAAGCCGTCGCACTGACGGCGAGCAAGCTGCCCGCCGAAGAGGCCGAGCAGGTGAGCAGGGACCTCACCGCCTTCCAGGACGAGGCGCTGTCCGGCACACCGCGCAGGAACGTGCTTCAGGTCTTCGGCGATTCGCTGCAGAAGGCGGCTGACTTCGTCGGCGACGTCGGCGCCCCGATCGCGAACCTCGTCACTGCCGTGATCGACTTGATCGCGTAAGTCCCGTCCCAGGGGCAGCTCCGCCCGAGGGGCGGGGCCGGAGACGAGCGGCGCGGTGACTGCTTGCTGGAGGCCTCCGTTCGGACGGTCTACGCGACGCCGACGCCCCGGCCGGCGCAGGGATCCGAGACCGCTTCAACCAGCCCCTCTCCTGGTTCGTGGATCACTGGGGCGGCAACCCTGACTTCACCTGTGTGATTGCCTTCGACGGCGAGAAGCCGGTGGCCTTCGCCTACGGGGCTCCGGCGACCCCACAGCGCGCACAAGGTCGAGCTGTGCTTCACCCCGACCTACGCCTCATGGGCCAACCCGATCGAGGCCCACTTCGGCCCGCTGCGACACTTCACTCCGGCCAACTCCAACCACCCCAACCACACAGTGCAGACCCAGGCCCTGCACCGCCCAGCGCAAGGAACGCGCCCGCATCCGCAGCGAGAATGGCATCCGTTGGGGCGGACGCCCCCTCGCAACAGCAGTCCGACCGACCCGTGACGCGGCAGGCGCGGCTTCTCTCAGCCTTCCCGAGGTTCGACTGGGCCGGCTGTCCGGGCGCCTGAATCCTTGCGTGCCGAGAGCAGGAACAGGACCGCAGCGGCGGCGGTGAAGCCGAAGCCGATGTTCATGCAGACCACGACCGTCTCGAATGACGCGTCGGCGATCCGGGGGATGCCGTTGACGAGCATGAGGGCGTAGATGCACAGAATGCCGTAGGCGCGAAGACGCATCCCGGCCTGTCGCCTGCGCATCCACGGCGGTGTCCACCCCGCCAGTATCGCCACCGGCACCGGCAGCATGAGCGCCGTGGACACTGCCAGCGCTATCCAGTGGTACAGCGGATTGCCGTTCACCCCGCCCCCTTCGTAGGCGATCAACAGCCTACGTATGGTTGGCGAGGCCCGTCCATGCCGAACACCGCGGGCTACCGGCGAACCTGTCCGGTCAGAGCACTGCGTGGGCATGAAAGAGAGGCCGATGACCCCATCACTTCGGGTCATCGGCCTCTCGACACAGGGTGAGTGACGGGACTCGAACCCGCGGCATCCTGGACCACAACCAGGTGCTCTACCAGCTGAGCTACACCCACCATGACCGGCGGTTCTACTGTCGTTTCCCCGACCGGCCGAGAAAAAGTGTACAGGGTCCGAAGGGGTGCTCGCGCCCGGCTTTCGCCGGGGCCCCGCAGCGGGCCCCGGTGGCGGTCACTGCGCGGGCAGGACGTGCTTCGCGGCGATCGTTCTGGCGGTGTCCGAGTCCGGCCCGGGCTGCGGTACGAAGATGGCCTCGCGGTAGTAGCGCAGTTCCGCGATGGACTCGCGGATGTCGGCCAGGGCGCGGTGGTTGCCGTTCTTCTCGGGGCTGTTGAAGTACGCGCGCGGGTACCAGCGGCGGGCCAGTTCCTTGATCGACGACACGTCGACGATGCGGTAGTGGAGGTAGTCCTCCAGCGTGGGCATGTCGCGCAGCAGGAAGCCGCGGTCGGTGCCGACCGAGTTGCCGCACAGCGGGGCCTTGCCCGGCTCCTTGATGTGTTCACGTACGTAGGTGAGGACCTGGTCCTCGGCGTCCGCGAGGGTCGTGCCGTTCGGGAGCTCGGCGAGCAGGCCGGACGCGGTGTGCATCTGACGGACCACCTCCGGCATCGTCTCCAGCGCCCGGTCCGGCGGGCGGATGACGATGTCCACCCCCTCGCCGAGTACGTTCAGCTCGGAGTCGGTGACGAGGGCGGCCACCTCGATGAGAGCGTCGTCGGACAGCGAGAGGCCGGTCATCTCGCAGTCGATCCACACCATGCGATCGTTCATGCGTCCACCCTACGGCCGACATACGCATGTGAGGTGTGCCGCGTACGTGCGGAGACGGTGCGGGGTCCACAGGGGGCTGCCGCTCCCTGTGGACCCCGTCACACCGTTACGGCCCTTACGACCCGCTGCGCTGCCCCGGCAGGCTCGCGCGGGCGTACGCCTCCCGGTGGTGGTCCCCCGGCATCGCCGAGGAGCCGACCGCCGCCGTACGGCGGGCCTGCATCGGCACCGGGCTCTCCGGGTGCAGCGGCCCGGACGGCGGGCCGGCCTGTAGCGGCGGGCCGGTCATCGGCGCGGGCGTGCTCGTCGGGCCGTCGCCGTCCGAGGGGCGTTCGGACTGCGGGCGGCGCGCACGGTACGCCGCCCGGTACGCGGCCGGGGACGAGCCCAGCTGGCGGCGGAAGTGGCCGCGCAGGGCGACCGGCGAGCGGAAGCCGCAGCGTCCCGCCACCTCGTCCACCGAGTAGTCCGACGTCTCCAGCAGACGCTGGGCCTGCAGCACCCGCTGGGTGATCAGCCACTGCAGGGGCGCGCTGCCCGTCAGCGAGCGGAAGCGGCGGTCGAACGTGCGGCGCGACATGTACGCCCTCGCCGCCAGCGTCTCGACGTCGAACTGTTCGTGCAGATGCTCCAGCGCCCAGGCGACGACCTCCGCCAGCGGGTCGGCGCCGATCTCCTCCGGTAAAGATCGGTCCAGGTAGCGTTCCTGGCCTCCGCTCCGGCGTGGGGGCACCACCAGGCGGCGGGCCAGCGCGCCGGCCGCCTCGTTGCCGTGGTCGGTCCGCACGATGTGCAGACAGAGATCGATTCCGGCCGCGGTGCCCGCGGACGTCAGCACGTCCCCGTCGTCGACGAACAGCTCCCGCGGGTCCACATGGACCGACGGGTAGCGCTTCGCCAGCGTGGGCGCGTACATCCAGTGCGTGGTCGCCGGGCGGCCGTCCAGCAGGCCCGCCGCCGCGAGGACGAACGCCCCCGTGCACAGGCCCACGATCCGGGCGCCCTCCTCGTGCGCCCGGCGCAGCGCTTCGAGCGCGTCCTCCGGCGGTGGCGAGGTGATCGATCGCCAGGCGGGCACGACGACCGTGCCCGCGCGGGAGATCGCTTCCAGGCCATGCGGTGCGGTCAGTTCCAGGCCCCCTGTGGTCCGCAGTGGGCCGTCCTCACCCCCGCACACCAGTAGTCGGTAGCGCGGTACGCCGGCGTCCTGGCGGTCGATCCCGAACACCGACAGCGGTATGGAACTCTCGAAGATGGGGCCGCCGCTGAACAGCAGCACCGCGACGATCTCCTTACGGCGGCGCCCGGACAGTTTCCGGGCCGCGGCATCCGGCGCGGCAGTGGAGTCGTGGCTCATACTGCTAAGCCCCCCTCGGTGGTCGCGGCTCCTCGGTTGTGTCGCTCCTGCACGTTTCCCCTCGGTCCTGCACGAGTCCCCCGCCGTAGACAGTCAAGATCGAATCTACTGTGTCCCGCCGTGCCGGCGTGGCCAGTTCACCACCCGGCACATTGTCGACTTGGCAACTTGGCGTGAAGCATTCGATCACGAAGCGTTGCACTAGCGGGCCGCGCAGGGAAGTGCGCCTTGTCGCAGTGGCCAATCCACGTAGGGTGCGCGAGCCCCCTGAGGCCCTTTCCGTGCAGGTCGAACGGGGGTTGGGGGGTGCTCAGGGGCGTTGATGCACACACTTGAGAAGTTGGCTGAAAACATACGGGCGCGTGCGCGGAAACCGGTCAGCCGACCGGTGTATGTCCGCCCGGGCGTCGCCCGCCCCTGTGCGCCCCCGTGCCGCTGCGCTGATGCCGGCCCCGGTGCGGCGCGCCCTCCGTGGCCCGCAGCCGGGCCGCACCGCGCTCGGACCCGCGCAGGAGTGCCCGGCAGGCCACCGTGACGACGGCGAGGCCGAGGGCGGAGCCCAGGGCGCCCGCGAGGGAGCTGCCGCACCAGACGAGGATCACCGGGACGAGGACACAGCTGAAGGCGGCCCACCGGATCACGTCGGTCACCGCGTCCGGGCCGGACGCGGTCCCGGAGCGCGCCTCTGCGGTCGGGCGGGGTGCGGACATCGCTAACTCCCTGTGACGGTGGTCACGGGGTTCAACGCCTGTTCGACCAGTCGGTCACTGCTGGACCGGGGTGTACCGGCGGCGTAAGTGAATCCTGTGCGAACCGCCTGTACGGGGCAGCAACCATTGCGTTACGGGCGCCCCCTCGTGCATGCTCCCTGGAACCCGCCGCGGACGTGAGCGGGATCTGGGCGAAGGAGGCGTGCCGCCGTACCCTTGGGGGTATGGGGTTGGGAAGATGATTCCCGGACACAGCTCCGCCGCACACTGTCGTCCCACCCATAAAGGATCACAACGCCGAGACAGCCATGGCCGGTCACGAATTCTTTGAACCCGCGGACCGCAAGCGGCCCGTCGCCGACCCGACGGCGGCCGATCCCCTGGCGGCGGAAGAGCCACGCCATTCGTGCGATCCCGCTTTCAAGCACGGCGTCGTCGTCGGCTTCGACGGCTCGACCTCCTCCGAGCGTGCCCTCGCGTACGCGATCGGCATGGCCCGGCGCTCCGGCTCGGGCCTGATCATCGTCCATGTGGCCAACCGGCTGCCCACCACGGTGTGGGCCGGCTGCGAGCCACCCGTCTTCGTCGACGTGCCGGACCACCGCACCGAGGTGCTCGGTCTGGAGCTCGCCTGTGCGGACTACCTCGCCGAGGTGCCCTGGATCCTGGTCGAGCGCGGCGGTGACATCTGCCACGAACTCGAGGAGGTCGGGCGGGAGTACGAGGCGGACGCCATCGTCGTCGGCTCCACGCACGGCATCGTGGGGCGTATTTTCGGCTCGGTCGCCGGGCGGCTCGCCAAGCGCGCCAAGCGCCCCGTCGTTGTCATTCCGTAACTCGCCGTTGGCCCAGGTGAGATGCCGCGTGGGCATGGCCGACTCCCTTTGTGCGCAACCCGAATCTACTTGCGCGTAGATGTGTTTGTGCCCTTGTGAAGGGCATATATCGGTCACCGCACAACTGCACAATGCATGAAGGGAGCCCGCCGTGGACAACGTCGTCTCTGCGGGAAGCACCACCACGATCGTCGGCCGACTCGCGCTCGGTATCACCCTGTTGGCCGTCGGCCTCGGGTACACCGGGCTGATCGACGGAGTGACGGCGGCGGACGCCGTGACACTGGCTCACTACGTAGGCGGCGTCGCGCTGTTCGTCGCCGGACTGTTCGCGTTCCGGGAGGGTGACGGCGGGACGGGGACCGCGTTCGCCGCGCTCGGCGCGCTCTGGTTCACGTGGGCGGTCTCGCCCAAGGTCTCCGACAACGCGGCGGGGCTGTTCCTGCTGCTGTTCGCCCTCGTCGTCCTCTCCCTCACGCTCGCCGGGGGCGACACGCTCGGGCAGGCCATGTACGGGCTGTTCTTCGTCGCGCTGCTGCTGCTCGCCATCGGGCGGTTCGCGGACAGTGGGGCGCTGGACAAGGCGGGGGGCTGGTTCGCCGTCGCCTCGGGGGCGGTGGCGTGGTACGTGGCCACGGCGGCGCTCGCGCACTGGCCGACGGCGCTTCCGCGACGCGGCGCCGCGGGTCGCGGTGTGACGGCCGCGGGTTAGCTGCGCCGGCTGGGGAGTTTGGGCGGCTCCCCGGCGAATGAGACGGACCCCCGCGTGTCTGGTGGCGACACGTGGGGGTCCGTTCTCTTGTTTGGCCTCTGCGGGTGCGTGGGGGTTGATCGCGCCCACGCGGCGGAGCCGCAAATCGATACAGCCCCGCGCCCCTTCAGGCCAACTACTCGACAGTTACCGACTTGGCGAGGTTCCTCGGCTTGTCGATGTCCCTGCCCAGGGCCAATGCCGTGTGGTAGGCGAGGAGTTGGAGGGGGATGCCCATGAGGATCGGGTCCAGTTCGTCCTCGTTCTTCGGGACCACGATCGTCTGGTCGGCCTTCTCCTGTTCCTGGTGCGCCACCGCCAGGATCTTGCCGCTGCGGGCCTTGATCTCCTCCATCGCGGCGCGGTTCTTCTCCAGCAGGTCGTCGTCGGGGACGATGGCGACCGTCGGGAGGGCGGGCTCGATCAGGGCGAGCGGGCCGTGCTTGAGCTCGGAGGCGGGGTAGGCCTCGGCGTGGATGTACGAGACCTCCTTGAGCTTGAGGGAGGCCTCGCGGGCGACCGGGTAGCCGCGGACGCGGCCGATGAAGAGCATCGAGCGGGCGTCGGCGTAACCCTTGGCCAGCTTCTCGATCTCCTCCTCCTGCTTCATGATCTCGGCGATCTGCGTGGGCAGCTTGCGCAGGCCCTCGATGATCCGCTTGCCGTCGCGGACGGAGAGGTCGCGGGTGCGGCCGAGGTGCAGGGCGAGCAGGGCGAAGGCGACGCAGGTGTTGGTGAAGCACTTCGTGGAGACCACGCAGACCTCCGGGCCGGCGTGCACGTAGATGCCGCCGTCGGCCTCGCGGGCGATCGCCGAGCCGACGACGTTCACGACGCCCAGGACCCGGGCGCCCTTGCGCTTCAGCTCCTGGACGGCGGCGAGGACGTCGTAGGTCTCACCGGACTGCGAGACCGCGATGTAGAGCGTGTCGGGGTCGACGACCGCGTTGCGGTAGCGGAACTCGGAGGCCGGCTCGGCGTCGGCAGGGATGCGGGCCAGCTCCTCGATCATCTGGGCGCCGATCATGCCCGCGTGGTACGAGGTGCCGCAGCCGAGGATCTTCACGCGGCGGATCCGGCGTGCCTCGCGCGCGTCGAGGTTCAGGCCGCCGAGGTGCACGGTGGAGAAGCGGTCGTCGATCCGGCCGCGCAGGACGCGGTCCACGGCCTCGGCCTGCTCGTGGATCTCCTTGTGCATGTAGGTGTCGTGGCCGCCCATGTCGTACGACGCCGCCTCCCACTCCACGGTGGTCGGCTCGGCCGTCGTCCGGGTGCCCTCGGTGGTGTAGGTGCGGAAGTCGTCGGCCTTGAGGGTGGCCATCTCGCCGTCGTCGAGGGTCACTATCTGCCGGGTGTGGGTGACCAGCGCGGCGATGTCCGAGGCGACGAACATCTCCTTCTCGCCGATGCCGAGGACGACCGGGGACCCGTTGCGGGCGACGACGATCCGGTCCGGGAAGTCGGCGTGCAGCACCGCGATGCCGTACGTGCCCTCGATCAGGCGCACCGTCTCGCGGACCTTGTCCTCCAGCTTCTCGGCCTGCGAGCGGGCGATCAGGTGGACGAGGACCTCGGTGTCGGTCTCGGAGAGGAACTCGACGCCGTCCGCCTCCAGTTTGCGGCGCAGGTCGGAGGCGTTGTCGATGATGCCGTTGTGGACGACGGCGACCTTGCCCTCGGCGTCGAGGTGCGGGTGGGCGTTGACGTCGGAGGGGGCGCCGTGGGTGGCCCAGCGGGTGTGGGCGATGCCGGTGGTGCCCTTGAAGCGCGCCGGGACCTTGGCCTCCAGGTCACGCACCCGGCCCTTGGCCTTGACCATCTTCAGGCCGGCGGCCTTGGGGGAGGTGACGACGATGCCGGCCGAGTCGTAGCCGCGGTACTCCAGGCGCTGCAGGCCTTCCAGGAGCAGGGGGGCGACGTCGCGCTTCCCGATGTATCCGACGATTCCGCACATATATACGTATTCCTCAGCCGTAGACGATGCGGCGCAGCTGCCGGAGCGTGAGCTCCGGCGGTGCCACCGCCCGGTATTTCAGGTCCGCCGCGATCTGTTCGAAGATCGTCGCGTTGACCAGGCCCTGGGCCTGCAGCTCGCGGTGGCGGCGACGGACGAACTCCTCGGTCGTCTCGTCGAAGTAGGCGAGCACGTCCTGGATCACACGCAGCGCCTCGCCCCGGTTGAGGGGCGTGGAGCGCGTCAGATGATCAACGAGTTCGTCGTGCACCCGGTAGATCCTGGGGTACCGGCGGCAGATTCGCAACATCGCTGCCCGATTTCGGGCAGGAGTATGAGGGAGTGCTTTGGAAGAGTTATGGGACGCCCATGGGGGTCTGTTGGGCGGTTGTTCCTCGGGCGGATGTGTGTAGCGAGCAGTTTGTGACGCCATGGACATTCCTCGCATGGGCGTACCCGAGGGGCTCGCCGACCGTATGAGCATGGCTGAGCAGCACGAATACCTGCGCGCCCGGTTCTCCCGGCGCACGATGATCAGAGGCGGCGCCGTCACCCTGGGTGCCGTGACGGGCGGCGCGTTCGTGTCCGGCGCCACGGCGCGGGCCGCGGTGCCCACCCAGCGCACGAGCACCGAGCACGTCGACGGCTCCCTCGTCGCCCCCTTCGGCCGGCACCTCGCCTACGGCAACGACCCGCGCACCGAGATGACGATCTCCTGGCAGGTCCCGGTCGCGGTCCGCGAGCCGTTCGTCCGGATCGGCGCCCACCCCTGGGACCTCTCCCGGAAGATCGACGCCGAGGTGCGCACCCTCCACACCCCGGCCGGTGTCGGTGCGAGCGCCGACCACACGCAGTACTACGTCCACGCCCGCCTCACCCACCTCCGCCCCGGCCGCACCTACTACTACGGCGTCGGCCACTCCGGCTTCGACCCCGCCGAGCCGCATCTCCTCGGCACGCTGGGCACCTTCACCACCGCCCCCGCCGACAGCCGCACCCCCTTCACCTTCACCGCCTTCGGCGACCAGGGCGTCAGCTACCACGGCCTCGCCAACGACAGCCTGATCCTCGGCCAGAACCCGGCCTTCCATCTGCACGCCGGTGACATCGCCTACGGCGACCCGGCCGGGCAGGGGCTGAAGACGGACACCGGATTCGACTCCCGCGTCTGGGACCAGTTCCTGTACCAGACCGAGTCGGTCGCCAAGCAGGTGCCGTGGATGGTCGCGTACGGCAACCACGACATGGAGGCCTGGTACTCGCCCAACGGCTACGGCGGTGAGGAGGCCCGCTGGCAGCTGCCCGACAACGGGCCGGACCGCAAGAACCTGCCCGGCGTCTACTCCTTCGTGCACGGCAACACGGCGATCATCTCGCTGGACGCCAACGACATCTCACACGAGATCCCCGCGAACCTGCGCCTTTCCGGCGGAACCCAGACCAAGTGGCTGGAGGCGCAGCTCAAGAAGTACCGAGCGGCGCGGGACATCGACTTCGTCGTCGTCTTCTTCCACCACTGCGCCTACTGCACCTCCACCGCGCACGCCTCCGAGGGCGGGGTGCGCGAGGAGTGGGTGCCGCTGTTCGAGAAGTACACCGTCGACCTGGTGATCAACGGGCACAACCACGTCTACGAGCGCACCGACGTCATCAAGACGGGCCGGGTCACCAAGAAGCTGCCGATCGGCGGGACGGCGTACCCCGAGACCGATGGTGTGGTGTACGTGACGGCGGGCGCGGCGGGGCGCAGTCTGTACGCCTTCAGCGCCGACCAGTCGTACCAGGGCCACGAGAAGGACATCGAGTCGGTGTCCTCCTTCGTCTGCGTCGACGGCGGCAAGCGGGACGAGACGGTGGAGTGGTCGCGGGTGCGCTACCTCGACTACTCCTTCCTGCGCGTCGACGTGACCCCCGCGCCCAAGGGGCGGCCGACCACGCTGAAGGTGCGGGGGATCGCCGAGACGGGCGAGGAGGTCGACCACTTCACGGTGTCCCGCAGGGCCAAGTAGGCCCCCGGCTACATCCGTTTCAGGATCGCCTGCTTGGCGAGCGCGAACTCCTCGTCGGTCAGTACGCCGCTGTGGTGCAGCTCGCCGAGTTCGCGCAGGCGCCGGAGCAGCGCGTCGTGGTCGTCCTCGCGGGCGGACGCGGCGGGCTCCGGCTCCTGCGCCGGTGCCTCCGACGCGGCGGCGGCCGGGGGCGGGGCCGCCGGGTGCGGGAGGCGGGCCTGGACGGCGGCGGCGACCAGAGCCATCAGCGGGTCCTTCTTGAAGCCCCACAGCTCGACGGAGTTGGGGTCGTACTTGGGCGGGGCCTTGGTCGGAGCGTTCTTCACGGTGAAACGCAGATAGCCGTTCTCCAGGCCCGCCGCCGGATGCCACTCCACGGCCGCGATGTCGGTGACGGCCAGCGTGCGGGTGCCGGCGGCGGCCTTGGCGTCCTCCGTCTTCCAGTTCCACTCCAGGCGGACCTGCTCGCCGTCGAAGCTCGCGGTGCCGTCCCCGGCGGCCGCCGACAGCGGGACGGCGGGGCCGGGCAGCAGGTACTCGGAGACCGGGTCGGAGGGCACCTGGTCCAGCATCAGGGCGTGGCGCACCTCGTCCACGAAGTACTCGGCGACGCCGTAACGGTCGGACTCGACGACCAGCTGATAGGGGTCGTGGGGTTCGCCGAGCCGGCCGCCGGTCGCGTGCAGCAGCGGGTCGGCGCCGTCCCGCAGCCTGAGCCTCAGCCGCCCGGACTTGCGGCCCTGCTCGAACGATATGCCCGCCAACGCGCCCAGCGGCACGACCAGTTCACCCAGCGTCTTGCGCAGCAGACCGACGTTCTTGTCCCGTCCGGGGGTCAGGCGCAGCGCGTCGCCGTCGAAGACCCAGGTGCCGTCCTTCTGGATGATTTCCGCCATGGGGTGGATTGTTCCATCAGTCTCACGAGAGAGTGGTCCAGACCTCTTGGAGCTCAATGGCTCACGGAAGGGATGGTTTTGTGAGACGACACCACAGAACACTGCGCCTTCTCGGTTCCCTGCTGCTCGTCGCGGCCGTCGGTGCCTCCGTCACCGGCGCGGCGCCCGCACCCACCAGGACCGCGGTCCCGCTCGACCGCGTGATCCCCGCCCCCGCCTCCGTCGACCCGGGCGGATCGCCGTACCGGATCACCGAGCGCACCCGCATACGCGTCGACGACTCCCGTGAGGCCCGCCGCATCGGCGGCTATCTCGCGGACGTCCTGCGCCCCTCGACCGGCTACCGCCTCCCCGTCACCACGCACGGCGACGGCGGCATCAGGCTGCGGCTCGCCAAGGGCCCGTACGGCGAGGAGGGTTATCGCCTGGACAGCGGGCGCGGCGGCGTCACCATCACCGCCGCCCGCCCCGCCGGCCTCTTCCACGGCGTCCAGACCCTGCGCCAGCTCCTCCCGGCCTCGGTCGAGCGGGACTCCGTACAGCCCGGTCCCTGGCTGGTCGAGGGCGGCACCATCAAGGACACCCCGCGCTACGGCTGGCGCGGCGCCATGCTCGACGTCTCCCGGCACTTCTTCACCGTCGACGAAGTCAAGCGCTACGTCGACCAGTTGGCGCTCTACAAGTTCAACAAGCTGCACCTGCACCTCAGCGACGACCAGGGCTGGCGCATCGCCATCGACTCCTGGCCGCGCCTGGCGACGTACGGCGGTTCGACCGAGGTCGGCGGCGGCCCCGGGGGCTACTACACCAAGGCCGACTACAAGGAGATCGTCCGCTACGCGGCCTCCCGGCACCTGGAGGTCGTCCCCGAGATCGACATGCCCGGCCACACCAACGCGGCCCTCGCCTCGTACGCCGAACTGAACTGCGACGGCGTCGCGCCCCCGCTCTACACCGGCACCGAGGTCGGCTTCAGTTCGCTGTGCGTGCGCAAGGACATCACGTACGACTTCGTGGACGACGTGGTCAGGGAGATCGCCGCCCTCACGCCGGGGCGGTACCTGCACATCGGCGGGGACGAGGCGCACTCCACGAGCCACGAGGACTACGTGACGTTCATGGAGCGGGTGCAGCCCGTCGTCGCCCGGTACGGCAAGACGGTCGTCGGCTGGCACCAGCTCACCGGGGCGAGCCCGGCCAAGGGCTCGCTCGCGCAGTACTGGGGGCTGGACGGCACCAGCGCGGCGGAGAAGGAGCAGGTGGCGGCGGCCGCGCGGAACGGGACCGGGCTGATCCTGTCTCCGGCCGACCGGATCTACCTCGACATGAAGTACAACGCCAGTACGCCGCTGGGGCTGTCGTGGGCCGGATACGTCGAGGTGCGGCGGTCCTACGACTGGGATCCGGGCGCCTATCTGCCGGGGGCGCCGGCGTCGGCGATACGGGGGGTCGAGGCGCCGCTGTGGAGCGAGACGATCGAGAACTCCGGGCACGTCGAGTACATGGCGTTCCCGAGGTTGCCGGGGGTGGCGGAGTTGGGGTGGTCGTCGGCGGCCACGCACGACTGGGACGGTTACAAGGTGCGGCTTGCTGCGCAGGGGGCGCGGTGGGAGGCGTTGGGGATCAACTACTATCGATCGCCGCAGGTGCCTTGGTTGTGATTCGGGTGCGGGCGGGTGGGGGCTGGTCGCGCAGTTCCCCGCGCCCCTAGGTCAGTTGCCGCCAGCCCCGTTCAGAAGCTACGGCGGGCACCCCGGAGGACCGTACTCCGGGGTGCCCGCCTGTCTGTGTCAGAACCCGGCGATCGGGTTCTTCAGGGTGCCGATCAGCTGGAGTGCGCCGGACGGGTCCGCGAGGTCGACCATCTGCTTGTTGTTGCGCAGTTGGAGGCGGTTGAGGCACGACAGCGCGAACTCGGGGGCGAACATGTCGTACTGCCGGAACTTGTCGGCGAGTTCGGGCATCGACTCCTGGTACTCACGCGTGACGTCCGCGACCGTGCGCCAGAAGTCGTCCTCGTCGAGGATCCCCTCGGTGGCGAGGTTCGCGGCGAGGAAGCGGAAGAAGCAGTCGAAGACGTCCGTGAAGATGGAGAGGAGTTTCTTGTCCTCGGGGACCTCGACGCGCAGCCGCTCCACCGTCGGCGGCAGCACCGCCTCCGGGTCCATCACGGCGATCTCCTCGGCGATGTCCTTGTAGATCGCGCGTTCGACCGTGCCGTCCTTCAGGACCAGGATCACGTTCTCGCCGTGCGGCATGTAGACCAGGTCGTAGGCGTAGAAGCTGTGCAGCAGCGGGGTGTAGTAGGCCCGCAGGTAGCGGCGCAGCCACTCCTTCGGCGCCAGGCCCGACCGGTCGATCAGCGCGGCCGCGAAACCCCGGCCCTCGTGGTCGACGTGCAGCAGTGACGCCATGGTGGCGAGCGACTCGCCGTCCCGCAGGGACGCCACCGGGCTCTCCCGCCACAGCGCGGCCAGCATCTTGCGGTACGGCGAGTAGCGGTCAGTGGCCTTCTCGTACTCCAGGTGCCGGTAGCCGACCGCCGCCCGCTCCCGGATGATCGACAGGCCCGTCGCCTTCAGCACCGGGTCGCCCTCGATCAGCTGGGCGAGCCAGTCGTTGATCGCCGGGGTGGCCTCCATGTAGGCGGCCGACAGCCCGCGCATGAAGCCCATGTTGAGGACGGACAGGGCCGTCTTCACGTAGTGCTTCTCGGGGTGGCTGGTGTTGAAGAAGGTACGGATCGACTGCTGGGCCAGGTACTCGTCGTCGCCCTCGCCGAGGCACACGAGGTGGTGCCGGGCGATCTCGGCGGCGAAGGTGACGGTGAGCTTGTTCCACCACTGCCAGGGGTGGACCGGGATGAGCAGGTAGTCCGCGGGGTCGAGGCCCTGGTCCGTGAGCCGCTGGTGGAAGCGCTCGACCGTCTCGGCGCCCAGCTCGTCGCGGAGGAAGGACTCGTACTCGATGCCGACGCCGGCCGTGAAGGCGGCGCGCGAGCGATGCGCGGCCAGCCACACCAGCCGGACCGGGCTCGCGGTCTCGGGGGCGTACGAGAGGTACTCGTGGATCCCGAAGCCGAGCCGGCCGTTGTTGGCGACGAAGCAGGGGTGGCCCTCGGTCATGCCCGTCTCGATGGCCTGGAAGCCGCTTTTCACCAGCTCGGCGACCGGGACCTGCGGCTTGGTCAGCTTGTAGCAGGTGCCGGAGAGGGTGGAGGAGATCTCCTCCAGGTAGACCGGGAGGATCTCGTCGCTCAGGCCCAGGGTCTGCTTCAGCTCGATGAAGAAGTCCAGGGCGGCGAGCGGGAGTTCGGCGGAGTCGCGGTGCCGGGTGATGGAGTCGGCGTCGATCTGCCAGTGGTCCAGGGCACGGACCACGGCCGTGAAGGTGTACCGCGTCAGGCCGTCGTCGCTGCGGACGACGTACTGATCGCCGTTCTTCTCGGGCGTGATCAGCCGCTCGTGCGCGAACTCGGCGAGAGCCTTGCGGATCAGGAGGCGGTTGGCCCGCGCCCAGCGGTGGGGGGACAGATGCGCTACGGCGTCGGACAGGGTCATACGGCTACTCCTCGGGCGGCCACGAACTGCTCGCGCGTGCAGAAGCTCAGCAGCGCGCGCTTCTCCGGCTTGTCGATCTCACGGACGGGCACGAAGCCGACGGCCTCGTTGAGCGCGTGCACGGCCTTGTTGCTGACGTCGGGCTCGACCACGACCCGCCGGGTGTCCGGGTCGGCGAACAGCTCGTCCATCACGGCGGTGATGACGGCCCTGGTGAAACCGTGGATCGGCCGGTCGGTGGGGGCGACCAGGAAGTGCATGCCGACATCGCCCGGCTCGGGGTCGTACAGACCGACCAGCTCGACGTGGCGGGGGTCGTACTTCTCCATCAGGAACGCCGGCTCGCCGTCGTGCAGGCCGAGGTAGGCGTGATGGTGCTCATGGGCGGCGATCCGCATGTACTCGCGCTCGACGTCCTGGAGTTTGGCGTCCTGCATCATCCAGAAGGCCGCCTTGGGATGGGTGACCCAGCCGTGCAGCAGCTCGGCGTCCTTGAGGGGGTCGAGCGGGCGGACGGTGAACGTACCGATGCTTCCGATGCTCATACGGCGAACTCCTGGAACGCGATGGTCTTCTCGACCGGGTAGTACTCGCTGCCGAGCAGCTCACGGATGATGTACGCGTTCCGGTACGCGCCCATGCCCAGGTCGGGGGACGTGATGCTGTGGGTGTGGACACCGGCGTTCTGCAGGAAGACACCTCTGCCGGTGACGTCGACGGCGTAGTTGCGGGCGACGTCGAAGTTGCCCTGGGAGTCGTAGACCAGCCGGTCGCGGATCGGTGCCAGGAACTCGGGCTCGACGTACTTGTAACCGGTGGCGAGCACCAGCCCCTGGGTGTTGAGCTCGAAGTCCTTTTCCTGCTCCTCCTGGCGGAAGCCCAGCGTGTACGTGCCGTTGTCGTACCGTGCGCTGGTGAGGGCGGAGTTGGTGAGCAGCCGGGTGGGGACGGAGCCGCCGAGGTTCTTCTGGTAGAGCAGGTCGAAGATCTCGTTGATCAGATCGCCGTCGATGCCCTTGAACAGGCCCTTCTGCTCCTGCGTGAGCCGGTAGCGGGTGGCCTCGGGCAGCTCGCGGTAGTAGTCGACGTACTCCGGCGAGGTCATCTCCAGCGTGAGCTTGGTGTACTCCAGCGGGAAGAACCTCGGGGAGCGCGTCACCCAGTTCAGCTGGTAGCCGTGCACGTCGATCTCGCTGAGCAGGTCGTAGTAGATCTCGGCGGCGGACTGCCCGCTGCCGACCAGCGTGATCGACTCCTTGCGCTGGAGCTCCGCCTTGTGGTGGAGGTAGCGGGAGTTGTGCAGGAAGTCACCGCCGAGGTCCCGGCAGGCGTCCGGGATGTGGGGCGGGGTGCCGGTGCCGAGGACCAGGTGACGGGCGCGGAAGACGTCTCCGGCCTCGGTGCGCACGACGTACAGCTCGTCCTCGTACGTCACCTCGGTGACCGTCGTGCTGAAGCGGACGCTGCTCAGCTTGTTCGCGGCCCAGCGGCAGTAGTCGTCGTACTCGACCCGCAGCGGGTAGAAGTTCTCGCGGATGTAGAACGAGTACAGCCGCCCCTTCTCCTTCAGGTAGTTCAGGAAGGAGTACGGGGAGGTCGGGTCGGCCAGCGTGACCAGGTCCGACATGAACGGGGTCTGCAGGTGGGCGCCGTCCAGGAACATGCCCGCGTGCCACTCGAAGTCCGGCTTGGACTCCAGGAAGACGCCGTCGAGTTCGGCGACGGGCTCGGTCAGGCAGGCCAGGCCGAGGTTGAAGGGGCCGAGCCCGATCCCCACGAAGTCATGGGTTTTGGTCGGGTTTTCAGGACGCGCGGTCAAGGGATTCTCCCAGGTACTGCTCGGCGTGGCCGGCGATCAGGTCGAGGACGGCGGCGATGTCGGACGCCTTGGTCTCGGGGTTGAGCAACGTGAACTTCAGGTAGTGGCGGCCGCCCACCTTGGTGCCCGCGACGATGGCCTCGCCGGAGGCGAACAGGGCCTTGCGGGCGTAGAGGTTGGCCCGGTCGATCTCGGCCGGGTCGGTGACGGCCGCCGGGATGTAGCGGAAGACCAGGGTGGACAGGGAGGGCTCGACCACGACGTCGTAGCGCGGGTCGGCGGCGAGCAGTTCCCAGCCCTCCTGAGCCAGGTCGCACACCTCGTCGAAGAGCTGTCCGATGCCGTCGGCGCCCATCACGCGCAGGGTCATCCAGAGCTTGAGGGCGTCGAAGCGGCGGGTGGTCTGGAGGGACTTGTCCACCTGATTGGGGATGCGTTCCTGCACCATCCGGCGGGGGTTGAGGTACTCCGCGTGGTAGGTGGCGTGGCGCAGGGTCGAGGCGTCCCGGACCAGCACGGCGGAGGAACTCACCGGCTGGAAGAAGGACTTGTGATAGTCGACGGTGACCGAGTCGGCGCGCTCGATGCCGGTCAGCAGGGCGCGGCGCTTCGGCGAGGTGAGCAGTCCGCAGCCGTAGGCGGCGTCGACGTGCATCCAGGTGTCGTACTGGCCGCACAGCTCGGCGATCTCGGGCAGCGGGTCGATGGAGCCGAAGTCGGTGGTGCCGGCGGTGGCGACCACGGCCATGGGGATCAGGCCGTCCTTCGTGCAGCGCTCCAGCTCACGGGCGAGCGCGACCGTCTGCATGCGCTTGTCGTGGTCGACGGGGATGGAGACCACGGAGTCCGCGCCGAGGCCGAGGAGTTTGGCGGACTTCTTCACGCTGAAGTGGCTGACCTCGGACGCGAAGATACGCAGTTTCGCGAGCGAGTCGCTCTTCGCCTCCTCGCGGGCCAGCAGCAGCGCCTGGAGGTTGGACTGGGTGCCGCCCGAGGTGAACACGCCGTCGGCGTTCTCACCGAGGCCGATACGGGCCGCGGTCCAGTCGATGAGCTTGCGCTCGATCAGGGTGCCGCCGGCCGACTGGTCCCAGGTGTCGAGGGAGGAGTTGACGGCGGAGAGGATGGCCTCACCGAGCACGGCCGGTATGACGACCGGGCAGTTGAGGTGGGCGAGGTAGCGGGGGTGATGGAAGTAGATCGCGTCCCGGAGGTAGACGTCCTCCAGTTCGTCCAGCACGGCGGTGGTGTCGTGCAGCGGCTGGTCGAGGTCGATCTGCTCGATGCGGGGGGCCAGGGCATCGACGGTGACGCCCGTGAACGGACGGTCGGTGGTGGCGAGTTTCGCCGCCACCCGCTCGACTCCATCGGTCACGGAGCGGCGGTACTGCTCCGCGGTCGTGTCATTGAGCAGGTGCGAGCGCATGTGGGGGTCCTCCGGTGGGGACGGTCCGTTGCGGGACGGGTGAAGGCCGCGTTTAACTTAGGTTAGCCTAACCTAATTAACTCTGGCGAAACGCTGCCCCAGCCGTGACAGCCGTCACTGTGAACGGCTGCTTATCGGACGGGAGTTATTCGCCCCGCTCGCGCAACTGCTCTTCGGTGAGCCCCTGTCGCCAGTAGCCGACGAAGGTGACCCGGCGGCGGTCGATGCCGCGCTCGCCGACGAAGTGCCGGCGCAGCTCCTTCACGCAGGACGACTCGCCCGCGATCCAGACGTACGGGTGCTCGGCGGGCGGCAGTTGGGTGTCACGCAGGGCGCCGAGAGCCATGGGGATGGGGGCACCTCCCACGCCTTTCGGGCTGTGGGGGATCTCGGCGCGGCTTGCGTCGTGCACCAGCCAGGTGACCTCGGCGTCGGCCTCGGTCACCAGGTCCTGGATGTTCCCGGCGTCGTGCACCTCCAGCCAGACGCGGGCGCGTTGGCCGGCCGGCAGCGACTCCAGGATGGCCGAGACGGCCGGCAGCGCGGTCTCGTCGCCCCAGACGACCACCAGGTCGGTGTCCTGAGGCGGCCGGAACCGGATCGCCCGGTTGTCCGCGACCGCCGGTCCGAGCAGCAGCACCCGGTCCCCGGCCACCGCCCGCGCGGCCCACTGGGAGGCGGGCCCCGCCGGGGTGTGCAGCACGAAGTCGATGTCGATCTCGTCGGGCTCGCGCCGCAGCGCCCGCAGCGTGTACGACCGCATCACGGCCCGCACGTCGTCGGGCAGTTCCCGCCAGCCCTGCCACCACCCGTCACCGAGCTCGACGGGAACCCGCGGCTCCCTCTGACCGGGGTGCGGCAGGAACAACGACAGGGACTGGTCACGCCCGTCGGAGAAGAAGTACGCAAGGTCCTCTCCGCCAAAGGTGACCCGGACCATGGACGGCCCGAGCCGCCTCGTCCGCACGACCTGGAGAGAAAAGAAACGGAACGGGGCGGCTACGGCCGTAGTCATGGGGTAACTCCCGAGTTGGCGTCAGGGGAGCGCCCTCAGGGGCGCGGGGCTGTATTGATATGCGGCTCCGCCGCGTGGGCGCGACCAGCCACAACCGGCCAGCAGTTACCCCACGAGCGACACCCCTAAGGCGCTGAACTGCTGTCAGCTGACCTTCTTCGCCTTCTCAATCGCCTCGGCAAGATTCGTCAGCAACGGCGTGCACTTGTCGTACGACAGAATCGGCTCCGGCGACCGCGCGATGATCTGCCCAGCCTTGACCGCGGGCAGCTTCTTCCACGTGCCCTCGGTGATGTCGGCAGGCTGAATCGTCGACGACCGGTCGTCCATCATGATGATGTCGGCCGGGTACTTGTCGACGTTCTCCCAGCTCAGCGACTCGAACCAGCCACCGGTCGGCTCCTTGGCCTTCTCCGACGGCTCGACGAAGTTCACGCCGAGGGCCTTGAAGTACTCCAGGTCGATGGAGAGGTTGGTGCCGGAGACGTAGAACAGCTCCTGGCTCGCGGAACCGGCCATCACCTTGATCTCGGGACGGGACTTCGCGGCCTTGCGCAGCCGCTCGGCGGCGGCCTCGAACTCCTGCTTGGCCTTGACGACCTTGTCGGCCTTCATGTCCGCGCCGAGCGACTCGGCCAGCGCCCACATGCGCTGCAGCGGCTCGGTCATCTGGCGGTCGTAGACGGAGATGGCGACGCTCGGGGCGAGCTTGGCGATCTTGTCCTTGGACGCCTCGGGGACGTACCAGAGGGTGCCCGCGCTGTCGAAGGTGGTGGAGATCAGGACGTCCGGCTGGAACGCGGCGTACTTCTCGACGTTGAACTGGTCCCAGACGTTGCCGAAGACGGTCAGCTTGCTGACGTCCATGTCGCCGGCCTGGACGTCGGCCTTGCCGCCCTGCACGGTGGTCGGGCCGAAGACGCCCTTGACGTCGATGCCGTAGTCGTAGAGGGCGGCGGCGACACCGACGAAGGCGACGATGTTCGCCGGGGCCTGGTCCAGCTTCACCGTCTCGCCGCGGTCGTCCTTGAACGACCAGGGGCCGGATGCCTTGGCGGATGCCTTCGCGTCCGAGCCGCCGTTGTTCGTGTCTTCGTCGCCGCAGGCTGCGAGCACGGCACCGAGGCCGAGGGCACCGCCGGCGGCGAGGATGCCGCGGCGGGTGAGGTGGGTGGCACGGGCGTTGGACATGAGTGTGGCTGCTTTCGAACAGGGCGGAGGGCCCGCCGGACAATTCGAAGGTAGGTTAGCCTAACCTCAGATCTTGTCCAGGGGCGGGATCCGCTCCGACCCCAACCCGTGATCTTCCCGGTGCCGCACCCGGTATGCGGGCAACCCCGCCCCGCTGAGCGGGTCGCTCAGCCCGCGAGGCCCAACTCCCGTGCGATCAGCATCCGTTGCACCTCACTCGTGCCCTCCCCGATCTCCAGGATCTTCGAGTCCCGCCACATCCGGGCCACCGGATACTCGTTCATGAAGCCGTAACCGCCGTGGATCTGAGTGGCGTCGCGGGCGTTGTCCACGGCGATCGTCGACGAGTACAGCTTCGCCAGCGCCGCCTCCTTCTTGAAGGGTTCGCCCGCCAGCAGCCGTGAGGCCGCGTCCCGCCATGCCAGGCGGGCCGTGTGGGCCTTCATCTCCATGTCGGCGATCTTGAACTGGATGGCCTGGTTGGCGCCGATCGGCCGGCCGAAGGCGTGACGCTCCTTCGCGTACTTCACCGACTCGTCGACACAGCCCTGCGCCAGGCCTGTGGCGAGCGCCGCGATGGCGATGCGGCCCTCGTCGAGGATGCGCAGGAACTGGGCGTACCCCCGGCCCTCCTCGCCCAGCAGGTTCGCCGCCGGTACCCGGACGTCGTCGAAGGACAGCTCCCGGGTGTCGGAGGCGTTCCAGCCGACCTTGGAGTACGGGGGCGCGACCGTGAAGCCCGGAGTGCCGGACGGGACGATGATCGCGGAGATCTCCGGCCTGCCGTCCGGTTTGCGGCCCGTCACCGCGGTGACCGTGACCAGGCCGGTGATGTCCGTGCCGGAGTTGGTGATGAAGCACTTCGTGCCGTTGATCACCCACTCGTCGGTCTCCGGGTCGAGCCGGGCCGTGGTGCGGGTCGCGCCCGCGTCCGAGCCGCCGTCGGGCTCGGTCAGACCGAAGGCGCCGAGGATCTCACCGGAGCACAGGCGGGGCAGCCACGTCCGCTTCTGCTCCTCGGTGCCGAACAGGTGGATCGGCATGGCGCCCAGCGAGACGCCCGCCTCCAGGGTGATGGCCACCGAGGAGTCGACGCGGGCCAGTTCCTCCAGGGCGACGCCCAGGGCGAGATAGTCGCCGCCCATACCGCCGTACTCCTCGGGGAACGGCAGCCCGAACAGGCCCATCCTGCCCATCTCGCGGACGATCTCGTACGGGAACTCGTGCCGCTCGTAGTAGTCGCCGATCTTGGGCGCGACGACCTCGTGTGCGAACTCCTCGACCGTGCGGCGGAGTTCTTCCAGCTCGGGGCTGAGGCGGTGGTCCATCAGGACCTAGCCAGGGGACGCCCCGCTTTAGCGGGGTGGGGAATGGCTTCTGAGCCCTGCTCTGACCTCAACTGGGTGCATGGATCCGCACTGTTCACCTGTGCCCACCTCTCTGCCGCACTAGACCTGCGGCGCGTGTATAGTGATCGCGTGGCCGTGACCAGGAAAGTTCGCCAACTCTCCGGCGGCGTGTACGACCTCGGGCTCCACGTCGTGTGGTGCCCGAAGTACCGCCGTCCGGTCCTCGGCGGCCGGGTCGCGGAACGACTGGACGAACTGATCCGGCAGAAGGCAGACGAACGCGGGTGGGAGATCATCGCCCTTGAAGTGATGCCCGACCACGTGCACCTGTTCGTGAAGCACGATGCGAAGTCGTCGGCCTCGTACGTGGCGAACCAGTTCAAGGGCTTCACGTCCCGCGTGCTGCGCGAGGAGTTCGGGCACCTGAAGTCGCGGATGCCCACGCTGTGGTCGTCGTCGTACTTCGCGGCCTCGGTCGGCGCCGTGTCGGCGGCCACGGTCGAGAAGTACATCGACACCCAGTGGGAACGCCCCGGGAAGAAGGGGGACGGCTCGTGATCCGCGCGTACAAGTTCCTCCTGCGCCCCACGGCCCGTCAGACGGCCGCGCTCGGCGAGATGCTGCGGGATCACTGCTCCCTCTACAACGGCGCGTTGCAGGAACGCCGGGACGCCTACCGGCACACCTCGAAAACCAGCGTCCGCTACGGCGACCAGTCCGCGCAGCTCAAGGAGATCCGCGCGTTCGATCCCGAGCGGCAGGGCCGCTGGTCGTTCTCCTCCCAGCAGGCCACCCTGCGCCGTCTGGACAAGGCGTTCGCCGCGTTCTTCCGCCGGGTCAAGGCCGGGCAGACTCCCGGCTACCCCCGGTTCAAGGGCGCCGGCCACTTCGACACTGTCACCTTCCCCAAGGACGGTGACGGCTGCCGCTGGGACTCCACTGCCCACGACGCGACCACCCGCGTCCGCCTCCAGGGCGTCGGACACGTCCGCGTGCACCAGCACCGGCCCGTGCGGGGCCGCGTCAAGACGATCAGCGTGAAGCGCGAGGGGAACCGCTGGTACGTCGTCCTCTCCTGCGACAACGTGCCCGCTGAGGAACTGCCGCCCACCGGGGGAAACGTCGGTATCGACATGGGCGTCGCTCACTTCCTGACCACCTCGGACGGCGAACACGTCGCCAACCCGCGCTTCCTGAAGGCGATGGCCGACGAGCTGGCCGAAGCGCAGCGGCACCTCGCGACGTTCCCGAAGCGGACCCGGCAGCGCACCAAGCACCACCGCGCCGCCGCCCGGAAGGTCGCCAAGCTGCACGCCAGGATCCGGCGGCAGCGCGCCGACTTCCACCACAAGACCGCCCGCGCGCTCGTCGCCGGCCACGACGTGATCGCGCACGAGCGGCTGAGTACGGCGGGCATGACCAAGAGCCCCGCACCCAAGGCCGACCCAGACGCGCCCGGCGGCTTCCTGCCCAACGGTGCTGCCGCGAAGGCCGGACTCAACCGCAGCATCCTCGACGCGGGTTGGGCGCAGTTCCTCGCAATCCTGGCGAACAAGGCTGAGAGTGCCGGTCGCCTGGTGGTTGCGGTGGACGCGCGCAACACCTCCCGCACGTGCCCCGAGTGCGGGCACCTCGCGAAGGAGAACCGCGCCACCCAAGCGAGGTTCGAATGCACGGCGTGCGGGTTCGCGGCGAACGCGGACCACGTCGGCGCGACGAACGTCCTCAACAGGGCCGGGCCGGCCCTCTGCGCGGCGGCTTAGCCACCGACGCAGGAAGCCCGCGCGTTTACGCGTGGGTGGAGTCACGATGCGTCACTGCTCCTCTCTGGGGTGGTCCTGCGGGTCCTCGTGGGACAGGGCTCTTACGGTGCGGGACGGGCTGGGTCGGCCCAAATGTCCGGCCATCCACACGCTGGTCGCGGTGAGACGGCCGAGATCGACGCCGGTGTCGATGCCGAGGCCGTGCAGCATCCACACGAGGTCCTCGGTGGCGAGGTTGCCGGTGGCGCTCCTGGCGTACGGGCAGCCGCCGAGGCCGCCCGCCGAGGCGTCGACCGTCGTGACGCCGTGCTGGAGCGCGGCCAGGGTGTTGGCCAGGGCCTGGCCGTAGGTGTCGTGGAAGTGCACGCCGAGGGCGGTGGTGGGGATGTGGTCGGCGTTGAGGGCGGTGAGCAGTTCGGTGACGTGTCCGGGGGTCGCCACGCCGATGGTGTCGCCGAGGCTCAGCTCGTCGCAGCCCATGTCCAGCAGGGCCTTGCAGACCCTGACGACCTGGTGGACCGGGACGGGGCCTTCCCAGGGGTCGCCGAAGCACATGGACAGATAGCCGCGGACGTGGACCTGTTCGGCCTTCGCCCGGGTCACCACCGGGTCGAACATGGCCAGGGCCTCGTCGACCGTGCGGTTGAGGTTGGCCTTCGCGAAGGACTCGGTGGCGCTGGCGAAGACGGCGACGCGGGTGGCGCCCAGCGCCAGGGCCCGGTCCAGTCCGCGCGTGTTGGGGACGAGGACCGGGAGGGCGACCGGGAGATCGCTGACGCGCGGGAACAGCTCCTCGGCGTCCGCCAGTTGGGGCACCCACTTGGGGTGGACGAAGCTGGTGGCCTCGATCGTCGTCAGGCCCGCGTCGGCCAGCCGGCGGACGAACTCCGCCTTGACCTCGGTCGGCACCCGCGCCTTCTCGTTCTGCAGGCCGTCGCGCGCGCCGACCTCGTGGATCCGCACGCGCGCGGGCAGCCCCGGCGACGGTACGACCATGGGGAGTCCCTGCGTGCTCACGAGGCCACCTCCTCGGTCGGCGTGATGACGGCGAGGACCTGGTCCATGGCAACCGTGGTGCCGGGGCCGACGTCCAGCTCGGCGACCGTGCCGGCGTGCGGGGCGGAGATGACGTGCTCCATCTTCATCGCCTCCACCACCAGCAGACTCTGACCGGCGCTCACCTCGTCACCCACCGCCACCTTCACGACCGTGACCGTCCCCGGCATCGGCGCGGTGAGCGAGTCGGCGCCGGAGTGGGCGGCGCGGGAGAGGGACGCCTCGACCGGGTCGTGGTCGCGCACGTGCCAGGCGTCGCCGTCGCGGCCGATCCAGTCGGCGGCGCGGTGGAAGGTGTGGCGGACGCCGTCGAGGGTGACGCTGACGTGGGTGTCGGTGACGGTGTGGGTGCCGCGCGGGCGGTGCGTGACGGGTTCGAGTCCCGGCACGCGGACGTCGAAGGCCACGGGAGCCGACTCGCCGCCGAGCCGCCAGCCGTTCGGCACGGAGAACGGGTCGATCCAGCCCTCGGTCCGCGGCGGCCGGAGCGCTTCCAGGCGTACGGCCGCTGCCGCCTCGTACACCTCCTCCGGTACGTCCGTGGAGACGAGCGTCGCCACCTCCCGCTCGACCAGCCCGGTGTCCAGGTCGCCCGCGACGACCGCCGGATGGGCCAGCAGCCGGCGCAGGAACCCGGCGTTCGTCGGCACGCCCAGGGTCACCGTCTCGGCGAGGGCGGCGCGCAGCTTGCGCAGGGCGGTGGCGCGGTCGGGGCCGTAGGCGATGACCTTCGACAGCATCGGGTCGTAGAGGCTGCCGACCTCGGTCCCCTCGCTGAGCCCGGAGTCGGTGCGGACGCCGTCGCCCTGCGGCTCGCGCAGCCTGAGCACCGTGCCGCCGGAGGGCAGGAAGCCGCGGGTGGGGTCCTCGGCGCAGATGCGGGCCTCTATCGCGTGCCCGGCGAGGGCGATGTCGTCCTGCGCGAAGCCGAGGCGCTCGCCCGCCGCGACCCGCAGCTGCCACTCGACCAGGTCGAGGCCGGTGATGAGCTCGGTGACGGGGTGCTCCACCTGGAGACGGGTGTTCATCTCCATGAAGTAGTACGCGTTCGGATCCCCGCCGGGGACGATGAACTCGACCGTGCCCGCCCCGACGTACCCGCACGAGCGTGCCGCCTGCACGGCCGCCTCGCCCATGGCCGCGCGGGTGGCGTCGTC